>CAZADH010000073.1:8959-23037 GCA_964483805.1 uncultured bacterium | reverse complement strand
ACGACCACGAGTATGCGTTCCTGCATTGGCCTGACGCGGCGAGTTTCGACCGGGCGCTGGCGTCCCGGCGCGGGCAGGTGCTGGTGCGCGACGCTGCCGAATTGCTCGAGACGGTGATGTTTGCGCCGGCGGTGCCGTTTGCCGGCAAGCTCGAACCCGGCATGGTCTACAATGTGACCTTCGATCGAACCCTGCGGCCGAAATGGTCGAGGTGATACATACGTGATATTGCAAGTGTTTCGGGGGCCGCGGCGACCGGCCTGAACCTTCCATTTGGTGATGCTTGTTGCCACCGGGTGTGTTCGCGCCGCGGGTCATCCCGTGGTATCATCACTTCGTGAAAACGAAACCCCGGCATTCCGTATCGGGGTGCGGCGAGATCCGGGCCGCGGTCAGGATACCTCTGTGATTCTCTGCGATTTTCGAAGCCTTGCACCGGATCACCAACTCGAGCAGGGGGCGACGCTGCGTTGGCTGGCGCAGGCGCATGCGCGGGCCGAAGCGTTGCGGCCCGGTTTCAGCGGGCGAGAGGGCGGCGTCGCCGAGTTCGAAACCCGCATGTATGGGCTGTTGCAGCGTTATGGGTGCGGTCCCGAGCGGATCCGCACCCGGCGGGTGGCGGTGGCCGACTTCACCCACACCGACTTCGACGCCATGGTGCTCTATACGTTGCGCACCGATCCGGCCGGGCCGACGATGGGCGAGCGGTCGGCTCACTACGGTCTCGCGGCGGCACGGGCGTGCGAGCGGCTCTATCCCGATGACCGTGAACCGCCGGCGCATCTCATTCATGTCACCTGCACCGGGTATCGCTCGCCGAGTTGTGCCCAAGAACTGGTGACCCGGCGCGGGTGGCACGCGCAGACGACGGTCACCCACGCCTACCACATGGGGTGTTACGCGGCGTTGCCGGCGATTCGCGTCGCGCGCGGTCTGCTCGCGGCGTCACCGCTGCCGGCCACCGGGCGCAGCGACCGAGGTGGCCGCGTCGATATCCTGCACACCGAGATCTGTTCGTTGCACCTGCAGCCGGCCGATCACTCGCCCGAGCAGTTGGTCGTGCAGAGCCTGTTTGCCGATGGTTTCATCCGTTACTCGGCGACGCACCAGCAGACGCAGGCGGCAGGGAGCGGCGCCGCGCCCGGTCTCGAAGTCGTGGCAATTCATGAAGAGTTGATTCCCGGCACCGAGAGCGCCATGTCGTGGGAGTGCACCGAGACCGGCATGCGCATGGGACTGTCGCGCAACGTTCCCGACCTGATCGTGGGGGCGCTCGATGGTTTTGTGGCGCGCCTGTGTGCGCAGGGGGGCGTGTCGTTCGCCGAGATCCAGACTGACGCGGTGTTTGCCGTGCACCCGGGGGGGCCCAAAATCGTCGACTGTGTGCGCGACCGGTTTTCACTCGCCGAGACGCAGATCCGCGACAGCCGTGAAGTTCTGGCCACCTGCGGCAACATGTCGTCGGCGACCTTGCCACATGTCTGGGCGACGCTGCTGGGGCGGCCCGAGACCCGTATTGGCGCGTGGGTCGTCAACCTCGCTTTCGGCCCGGGATTGTGCATTTCGGGTGGCCTGTTTCGCGTGGTGCCGTGTTGACGATATACATACAATGTAGGCTTAGTGACCTGCGGTCAGGCCGGCCGGGCCGGTCCCATCAGGTTGTTGCTGTCGGTGGTGGCGTCGGGTGCGGGCGATGAAGCTCTCGGTCGCGACCAACTTCGACAACGCGCTTCTCGAGCGGGTCGCGGGGCTGCCCGTGACCGAGGTCTACGGCAAGCTGCCGCGCGATTTCGTTGGCGGCGGTCGGGCCGGTTATTCGAGCGGAACCGTCGACGGGGCCGGGCTCGAGGCCCATGTCCGACTCGCGCATCGGCATGGCATCAAGTTCAATTATCTGCTCAACTCGGTCTGCATGGGCAACCGCGAGTGGACGCGCCAGGGTCTGCACGAGATCCGGCGTCTGCTCGATTTCGTGAGCGCCCTCGGTGTCGATGCCGTGACCGTGTCGACGCCCTATATTGCTGAACTGGTGCGACGCCACTACCCGAAGCTGGCGGTGAAGATCGGCATCTTCGCAAACATCGACACCCCCACGCGAGCCCGTGTCTGGGAGGACCTCGGCGCCGAGACGCTGGTGCTCGAGTCGTTTTCGATCAATCGTCGGTTGTCGCAGCTTTCAGCGATTCGTGCCGCGGTGTCGTGCCGCCTGCAGTTGATTGCGAACTTCTCGTGCCTGCCCAACTGCCCGATGCAGATCTATCACATGACCGGCATGTCGCACGGGTCGAACTCGGTCGACCGGGCGCCGTTCATCGATTATTGCGTGCTGAAGTGCTCGTCGATGATGCTCGAGACGCCGCGCAATCTGCTGCGTTCGCAGTGGATCCGGCCGGAAGACATGGCGCTGTACGAGCGTCTCGGGTTCGACGAGTTCAAGCTGCTCGAGCGCAACGCTCCGACCGATCTGATGGTGCGGCGGGTTCAGGCCTATGCCGAGCGCCGCTCGCCCGAGAACCTGCTCGACCTGATTCAGCCGTTCGGTTTCGACAAAGAGGTCAAGATGAACTACGGCTGGATACTCGGGGTGCTAATCGAACGGCCGCGGTTGGTGTTTCACCTGTTCCGGCTGCTCAAACGCCGGGGCATGTTGTTTCCGCTGGCCGGATCGCCGGTGCGCCTTGCGTCGGCCCGTGTTCCGGGCGACTTCGTGGCGCAGATGGCGGTGCGATCGTGCTCGGTGACCGGCGACTGCAATGAATGTGGCTACTGTGACTCGGTGTGCGCCGACGCCTATCGTGTCGATCCCACGTATCGCGACGACTGTCTGCGGCTGTACCGCAAGGTGTTCGCGACGTTATGTTGAGTTTGCGCGAACGCAGTCGCGAGCCCGAGTTGATGGACGCGGCCGACTTCGCCGGACCCGAATTGGCCGAGAGTTTCCGGTTCATCGAGTTGGTGAATCGACTGGGCGGCGGGCAGCGGGCCGTGATCCGCGGGGTGTCGCGGGCGCTCGTGGGTTGGCCGCGTTCGCGGCCGGTCGAGATCGTCGATGTCGGCTGTGGCAGCGGTGATCTGGGGGCGGCGCTGCATCACTGGGGGACCCGGCGCGGACTCGAGATCCGCTATTGTGGTGTCGATCGCAGCGAGCGCACGCTCGATCTGGCGCGGTCGCGGGCGCGTCGCCGGGGATTGCCTCTGCGGTTTGTCAGCGGGGATCTGTTTGCCGCCTCGTTGCCCGAGGCCGACCTGGTGCTGGCCTCGATGGTGCTGCATCACTTCGATGACGACCAGGTCGTTGCTGCCATCGGCCATCTGGCGGCGAAGGCCCGTCGGGCGCTGATCATCAACGATCTGGAACGCGGTTGGGGGGCTTGGTTGGCCTGCCTCGGCCTGACGCTGTGCTACGGCGGACCGACGACCCGGCACGATGCATTGTTGTCGGTTGCCAAGGGTTTTCGTGTCGAGGAACTGCAGGCTGCGATCGCGCGGGCCGAGTTGGCCGGCGCCGTGTCGCGCGTGCTTGGCTGGCGGCTGCTGGCCGTGGTGAGCCGGTCTGGGTAGGGTCGGTGGCCGCCCACTGTCGCGGGGGGCGTTTGGTTCGATACTTGCAAGTATTGAAAATTCGGGTAGAATGCGCGTGGTGGCATCCGGTTCGGGAAGCGAAGGTGCCGTCGAATATACATACAATGTGGGTATATTTCTGGTGAGTTTGGTCAGGCAAAACAAAGGGGGCAAGCAATTGAAGAACACACGACGTTGTTTTCTGGCTCTGGTGGCGGTCGGGGCGCTGATCATCGGCCTCGTGACCGGCGGTCCCGGTTTTGCTGCGGGCGAAGACGAGGCGATCGACAAGATCAACAAACTGCTGGCGCAGCATGGTTCCTGGAAATGCAAGTTCTCAGAGGATCTGGTCGAGGTGCCGGCCAATGCGCCGAGCAACCCGATTCCGCCGGATTCGGATGTGGTCGTCAGCTTCGACCTGCACCGTGAGGACGGCAGCTCCGTGCACATGGCCAACGATCTGGTCGACAAGGTGAAAGCCGATCTGCTGCCCGTGCTCGATGGCGCCGAAAGCGCAATTTCATCGGCACTGGCGACGTGTTACAAGGAACTCGATGCCGCCACCAAGAAGGGCAAGCCGGCCGACGTCACCAAGGCGATGGATGCGGCGCTCAGCAAGCTCAATGGTGCCTACAAGAAGGCGCTGAGCGGTCTGCCCGCTTCGCTCAAGTCGGCCGCCGACAAGTCCTATGCCGCCTGGGTGAAGGCCGAAAAATCGGATTTCTACAACAAGACGGCGCTGACGGTTGCGCTGACCGTCGACGGTCAGGTCTTGCCGCCCGCTCCCGGTTTCTGGAGCAAGCTGACCAAGGGCGGTCGCGATCGCAGCAAGGACCACGCGAAGGTTCTCGAGCAACTCGCCGGATTCACCAAGGTTGTGCCGGTCGACAATCCGCCGAGTTTCTGGGTGTATCTGCCGATCATGATGCAGCGTTCGCTCTATCCGCTGGTCTACAACCGGCAGGATGCTGCGTTGTTCCTCGATCTGCCGACCGATCTCGACACGGCCACCTATGCCGACGTGCGCAAGAAGGTCGTGGCGGCGTTCGCTGCCGAAATGGACAAGGTGGATGCGATCGTCGACCAGACCAACAAAGAACTGCTGAAGCTCTACGCCGACCCGAAAACCACGCATGAGGTTTACCAGAAGGCGGCGGCTGAAAAAGAGAATCAGATGCATCAGAAGGTCCTGGCCATCAAAGCCAAGATGCCCGATGCGCTCGACAAGCTGATCCGCGAGGCCATGCCGAAATACAAGGGCAACCCCAATATCAACAAGTTCGGTATTACTCAGGAGTCGCTGGTGCGCGCAGCCGTCTTCGAGATGATCGGCTTCCAGGTGCCCGACGAGGTCGTGGCGGTGGCGAACCCGTCGGTCGCGTCATGGACCGACAAACTGGCGGCGCTGAAGGGTTCTGCGGCCGACATCGCGGCGCAATATGCCGATTGTGTCGCCAAATACAAGGCGTATGTGGCTGCGTTCAAAGACCACATCACGGCGTGCAAGAATGCGCCGAAGTTCACGACCATCAGCGAAGTCTACGCCAGCACCGGCAAGATGGACGCCTATCTCAAGGCGCACGATGCGTTCGGACGCAAGGCCGAGAAGCTGGCGCGCCTGATCGAGAACACCTACAACGACACCGAGTCGTTGCTCGTGGGGATCGAGCGGAAGGCGGGCAGCGACAAGAAGGTTGCCGATCAGATCGCCGCCACCCGCACCGTTCTCGAATACTACGAGGCGGCCGTGCTCTGGCTCAACCTGTGCGATGCCGATCTGACGGCCGCCCAGCGCTTCATGGATTTTGGCAAGAACTACGCGGCGCCGTCGCTCGAGGCCTACGTGAAGAATGTCGGCCCGGCGTACCTGCCGATGTTGGAGGAACGTGCTGCGCAGCCCGCGCCGTTCGACGGCTCGGTGATCGCGAATGCCTTGGCCGCGGTGGCCGAGCAGGTGAAATCACTGAAGTTCTGAGTTCTGCAAACGGCTCAGTTGCCCCACGGATGCGGGCAACGGCCGTCGGTGGCCCCGGGCACGACGCGCAGCGTGCGCGAGCGGGTCACCGCCCGATGTAGAAGAATCTGACGGGACAAACCCCCGCGCAGTCGGTTCGACCGAGGCGCGGGGGTTTTGCCTGACTGCCATTGCGTTCTCGCCCCGCCACTGGAAACAAATACGGATCATGTCACCGAAAAAAAGCCGAGCAAGACCGAAATGCGCGGTGGGGCGGTGAGAGGTCAGGGCACGGGCGGGTTGGCGGCCTGGAGGAGTTCGAGGAAGCAGTCGCGGACCAGGCGGTCGGTGGCCGAAGCGTTGCGGGCCTGGCCGAACTCGTCGAAGCTGTCGCCGCCCTGAGCGAGAAAATCGTTGTAGGCCACGGTGTATGACCGCTCGGGGTCGAGGTCGGTGACGGCAGGCGCGGTGATGAAGGCCAGGCGGCCGTTCGGCGTGGCGCGGGCGAGGCCCGGCCAGGGATCGGGGGCGCGGCCGTCGTTGCCGAAGATCGCGCGGCGCAGGGCGGCGCCCGACAGGGTGCCGACGACGACGTGGTGGTCGAACGGCAACACGCGATAGACATCTTTGAATGTGAGCGGGCTGGCGGCCAGATCGCCGCGCAACCCGCCGGTGTGAAACACGGCGACGTCGCAGGGTGTAATCTTTTGTATGGCTTGACACACCTGCCGGCCGAGAGACCCCTCGCCGCCCAGGTCGGCGCGGGTCAAAGCGCGGGTCAGATGGCCGACCGGGCGGGTCAACTCCGGGCCGAGCGCGGTGGTGATCGACGCGAGGGCCATGCGCACGGCGGCGTCTTCCTGCCATGTCGCCGGATCGAGCAGGTGACAGGTGTAGGTCGCCGGTGTGATGCCGTTGGTGTCACGCGTGCACGTGAAGGTGAGTTCGCCCAGATGACTGCCGTATCCGCGCGTCTGCACGATCAAGGTGTCGCCGAGGCGGACCGGTTGCTCGAGGTGATCCTGGGTGTGACCGCCGACGATGAGGTCGATGCCGTTGACGGCCGCGGCAATCTGACGGTCGGCCGGATGACCGCAGTGGCTGAGCAGAACAACGACCCGGCAACCGAGACCGCGCAACCGTTGCACCTCGCGGCGGGCGGTGACGATCGGGTCGGCGAGGTGCAGACCGGCGATCAGCGATGGGTAGGTGATGCGCGGCAACTCGGTGGTCATCAGGCCGAAGAAGCCGATGCGCACGCCGCCAACCGTCAATACAATATATGGCTTCCAGTCGCAAGGGGTGCCGTCTTCACGCCACATGTTTGCGCAGAGACGCGGGAAGCGCAGTGCCCGCGCGTCGTCGCGCAGCGCCTCGGGGCCGTAATCGAAATCGTGGTTGCCGATGGCCCCGACGAGATAACCGAAGCGGTTGCTCAGTTCGGTCATTACCCGGCCCTTGCTGAGGTTTACCTCGATCGGGCCTTGCATGCGGTCGCCGGCATCGACCAGCAGATACCGGTGGCCCTGGCGCAGGGTCGCCAGTTTGCGTTGGTGCAGCACCGTGGCCAGCACGGCGGGCCCACCGATTGGGGTGGTGTCGGTGGCGAAGCGCCAGGCTGCCGGGGTCGGGGCGAGGGTGCCGTGCCAGTCATTGGTGTGAAACAGGGTGATGCGCGTGGACGGCGCGCCCGACAGGGGTTGGGCGCAGCCCGCGTCGGCCGCAATCAACGGGACGATCAGGGCCAGGATGAGCAGCGGCAGGGCGGCCCCGAGGACTGTGCTCCGCCAGTGTGGGGCCAACGGTGGGTAACGGGAGGGGAGAGTGGACGATCGTGGGCGTGCGTGTGTGTTCACCGGGTTCACCTCGATGATTCAGTATAGCGAAGAATCGACCCGTGGAAAAATCGCCGACGCGCTCCTGTATAATGGGCCGTGCATCCCCGACGCCAAGGAGCCAACCCGTGAACAAACCCGAACTGACCCCCGATCTGCTGACCCGCGTTCGTGCGGCGGTTGCCCAGTCCGAGTTCTTTTCGCGCCTGCAGGACAAACAGCGCGACCAGGTCATCGAGAAGGCCGGGGTGTGCGAGCAATACAACGTAGGCGAATCGATCGTCAAGACCGGGGATCCCGGGGATTTTCTGTTTGTCGTCATCGAAGGCGAAGTGGCGATCGTCGTGGGTGAGGGTGACGACGGCTTCGAGTTGGCGCGACTGGGGGCCGGGCAGTTGGTGGGCGAAATGGCGGTGTTGCTCGACGAAAAGCGCACGGCATCGGTCGTGCCGCGCGTCGACACCACGATCATGAAGATCTCGCGCGACATCTTCAAGAAGATCCTGACGGCGATTCCCGACGCGGGTTTGGCGATGATGCGCCTGCTCGCCGAGCGGTTGAAGAAGGCCTCGCGACCGCCGATCCATCGGGATTTCAGCAAAGAGGCGCCGATACCGCCGGTCGAGGTATTGCGTCTGCTGCCTTCGGCGTTCATGCAACGCCATCGGGTTGCCCCGGTGCGGCTCGATCAGAACAAGCTGTTCCTTGGCTATTGCGACACCGTCGACAAGACGGTGATCAGCGCCGCGGCCAATCTGTTGCCGAGCATGCGCCTCGAACCGGTGGCCATGGATCCGCAGTACTTCAACAAGATCATGCAGAACTATGCCGGCGATGCAGTGGTCGCCGCGGCAGCCACCGAAGAGACCTCGGGCGCCAAGCACATCGACGATCTGCTCAAGCGGCTGGTCGAAGAGGGCGGCTCCGATCTGCACCTGTCGGCCGGGCAGATGCCGCGGTGGCGCATCGATGGCGAAATCCTGCCGATCAACGGCTTCAATCGATTGGGGCGTGACGAGGTGTTCACGCTGCTGCGCCCGATCATGCGGCCCGAGTCGATCAAACGCTTCGAAGCCGACAATGACGAAGATTTCGCCTACGCGATGGACAAGACCTCGCGGTTCCGCATCAATCTGCTGCGCGATCACCGTGGGGTGAGCGCCGTGTTTCGCCACATTCCGAATACGATCTTCTCGTTGCAGGAACTGGGCATGCCCGAGATCTTGCGCAAGTTCTGCGAGTTTCCCAAGGGTCTGGTGGTGGTGACCGGTCCGACCGGCAGCGGCAAGTCGACGACGCTGGCGGCGATGATCGATCACATCAACAAGAGCCAGAAGAGTCATATTCTCACACTTGAAGACCCAATCGAGTTCGTGCACGAAAGTCAGATGTCGTTGGTCAATCAGCGCGAGGTGGGACCGCACACCAAGACGTTTGCCCGTGCGTTGCGCGCCGCTCTGCGCGAGGATCCGGATGTCGTCATGGTCGGCGAGATGCGCGACCTCGAAACGATCTCGATGGCGCTCGAGACCGCGAACACGGGGCACCTGGTGTTGGGTACCCTGCACACCTCGACGGCGATGAGCACGATCGACCGGATCATCGACCATTTCCCGCCCGACGCGCAGGGCCAGATCCGCTCGGCGGTGGCCGACAACCTCGTCGGTGTGTGTTGTCAGACGTTGTGTCGCAAGATTGGCGGCGGTCGGGTGCCGGCGCTCGAGATCCTGGTCAACGACTATGCCATCGCCAACATGATCCGCGAAGGCAAGACCCACTTGCTGGCCAGCACGATGATGACGTCGCAGGCCAAGGGCAATCGGTTGCTCAACGATGAGTTGTTCAAACTGGTGACGCAGAAGAAGATCACGCCCGACGAGGCACTGAGCAATTCGTCTGATAAGCGTGAACTCGAACGCAAGTTGTCGGGAAAACCCGGTTAGTGGGGGTTGCCCGCCGAGAACCTGATTCAGAGCTGTTTCCACCCGGGTCTCACCCGGGGCAAGCGGACCCCCCGGGAAATTGGGTATACTGATCAAACATTGGTGTGCGGTGTCTGTTCAGTCTTCGACAATAAGCGGTTACACACCAGATAAGGAGCAACCCGCAATGAATCCGAGCAAAATCGGCAAAGTCGGCGCAGCGCTTCTGGCGGTGATGGTTCTGTGGCCCTGGCCGTCGTTCAGTCAAACCACGACGCTTTCGCCTGGTGACTTTGTCCGTCGTCCCCTCGTGAAATCCGAGCAGGCGCAGAAGGACCAGGCGACCGACCGCGACGCCGAGTTCAAAGAGATCCTGGCGTTGGTCGATCAGATCGAGGCGAAGTGGCCGGGCGGTCACGAGATGCTGAGCAAACTACGGGGCAAGCTGTTCAAGCATGAGCGCAACCTGCCGGTGTTTGACATCGAAGCCGACCGCGACACGGTGGCCGGCGACAGTCGCAAGGCGCGGGCCCGTCGTACGCGGGGTGACACGCCGCCTTACAGCGCGAACCTCTATGCGGTGTGCGCGGGTCTGCGCAATCGCGAACTGGTCGAGCAGTTGCAGGATATCTCCGAGGTCAAGACCAGCGTCGATTACACGCAGGCGCGGCGTCTGATGTTCACCAAGATCGACAATTTCGGTGGCGAGGTCGAGTGTGTTTATACCGGTCGCAAAGGGCGCTACAACAGCATCCCCAACGATCGCGACATGAACTGCGAGCACACCTGGCCGCAGAGTCAGGGTGCGACCGGCGTGGCCAAGAGCGATCTGTTCCACCTCTTCCCGACCGATTCGAAAGCCAACAGCACGCGCAGCTCCCTGCCGTTCGGTCCGGTCAGTCATCCGAGTTGGGAAGAAGGCGGCAGCAAGTGTGACGGCGATGTGTTCGAAGTGCGCAAGGAACACCGGGGCAACGTGGCCCGCGCCAAGTTCTATTTCGCGGTCCGCTACGGCAAGCACATCCCGCGTGACGAAGAAGAGGCGTTGCGCGCCTGGCACAAAGAAGATCCGGTCGATGCCGCCGAGCGTGAGCGGTGCAACCAGATCGAGAACATCCAACACAATCGCAACCCGTTCATCGATCACCCGGAATACGTCGACGAGATCGACGACTTCTGAACCTGACCGATTCTGTTTTGCGGCGACGCCCGCGGCTGATGCAGCCGCGGGCGTTGTGCATCGGGGCGAGGCGGCAGACATGTGCATACAGGTAAGTGTGTGTTGTTCGTGCTTCGCTTCGAATGATCACAGTGCCCACGTTCCTGCATCCGGCCTGTTTGATCATTTCTGAGCGATCTGATACATTTTTCCCAATGTCTGTCGATAATGGATGTCATCTCTAATGAAGGTTGCCGGGCTATTCGCCGGAATAGGTGGCTTCGAGCTGGGTCTTGCGGAAGCAGGGTTTCACCCTGAGTTCTTCTGCGAAATCGACTCGGGTGCTGCTGCTGTGCTGAACAAGCGGTTCCCAGGGGTTCGTGTCGCTCCGGATATTCGTGCAATGAAGCGCCTTCCTGATGTGGATGTGATCACGGCGGGCTTTCCGTGCCAAGATCTGAGTCAAGCTGGTCGCACTGCTGGTATTAGAGGCGAAAACTCCGGCCTGGTTCAAGAGGTTTTTCGACTCTTGAAGGCACAAAAAAAGCGGGCCAGGTGGCTCGTCATCGAAAACGTCCCGTTCATGCTTCAACTGGCTCGTGGTGAAGCGATGCGTATGATCGTCGACGAGCTGAACCAACTCGGTTACACATGGGCCTATCGAGTTGTTGATGCCAGGGCATTCGGTGTACCGCAACGTCGACTTCGCGTCCTTCTGGTCGCTTCTTGCGAGGCCGATCCGCGTTCCGTGCTGTTTGATGGCCCCGGCGAAAACACTGAACACGAGAAGGCGTTTTCGAATGAGTTGTGTTGCGGTTTCTACTGGACAGAGGGAGTCCGCGGGCTGGGTTGGGCTGTCGACAGCGTTCCAACGCTCAAGGGCGGGTCTGGCTTGGGTATTCCTTCTCCACCGGCAATCTGGAACCCGGCCGCCCATTCGTTTTCAACGCCTGACATCCGGGATGCTGAGCGACTTCAGGGGTTTCCGGTCGACTGGACGTTACCGGCAGTTCAATCCGGGGCATGCCGCAAGGGACATCGCTGGAAGATGGTTGGAAACGCCGTTTGCGTTGAAATGGCGAGATGGTTGGGCGAACGACTTGCAGGCTCTTTCAACGACGTGTGTTTGGTTGAACGTGAAATGAAACGGACTGGTGCGTGGCCACTGGCAGCGTGGGGGCGCGCGGGTAGCGAGTATGCCGTTGAGTGCTCGACATCTCCGCGCAGCGTGCACTGCCCGCACCTGCACGATTTTCTGAAGTATCCGGTTGTTCCTCTTTCCGAAAAGGCTGCTGCTGGGTTTCTGTCTCGCACACAGCAGGGCACCCTCCGGTTCGTTCCTGAGTTCATTGCCGATTTGAAATCCTATGTAAATCGGGGCCGGTTGTTTTCCTTGGCAGCATAACGTCATGCAGATAATCAAGACCATCCAAGATGTTCTGAAGGTTTCGTCGCCGAGACCGTGCTCGAACGAGTCTCAGGTCGCGAAGAAGAACTACGCGGAGAGATTCTCACGGAACATGGCAACGTGTATTGCCAACTCTCTCCGACGCCACTTTCCCGGTGTCACTCCGGAAGCTGACGGGAGTTCACAAGAGGCTCCTGCACGTACTGCCAAGGGGTTCAAGAAACTCGACGTTGGCTATAGCACACCGGAGCTGGGTTTGGCGCTTGGAGTATCCGTGAAATCGATTCACTTTCCAGATCCAAAGGCTGGGCGATTCACGAAAAACTACAGTCGGAACGACAACGAACTTCGAGCTGAGGCGACGGACTATCACCAGCGGCAACCCTATGCGGTGCTCGTTGGCGTGCTGTTTCTGCCGATTGAATGCTGTGACGATGCAGGTGACTCGGAGGGCATTTCGTCATTTGGCGCAGCGGTAAGGTTCTTCCGGCCGCGGGCTGGTCGAGAAGACCACCGAGACGAGCCAGACAAGTTCGAGCGGTTCTTCGTCGCGATTTACGATGCGAACACAGGGGACACCGACTTTTTTGATGTGATGCAGAGTCCTCCGAAACGAGGTCGGCCGAGCAGAAACAAGTGCCTTTCACTTTCGGGGTTTGTCGAGCAAGTTGCAGACAGCTACAACGCAAGGAATGATCCACCCTTCAAATGGGATGAGTGACAAGAACACTCCCAAAGCTTCTTCAGAAGCGGCGCAGAACAGAATGCTGCGCACACGGCAACGAAACACAACAGCAGAACGCAAGATTGCGGAGGGTCTTCGGGCGCTGGGTTTCCAATTCGAGACCGATCAGCGGGCCGTTGGCACCGTTCCCTCCAGGGCCGACATTGTTTTTCGGCAAGCGAAGGTTGCCGTCTACGTGCATGGATGTTTCTGGCACGGCTGTCCGAAGCATGCAACGTGGCCAAGGGCGAATGCGGCATGGTGGCGTGAAAAGATCATGGCAAATATATGTCGAGATAGAAGAAACCGACGTGCGTTAAACAAGGCTGGTTGGTCGGTGATGGTCATTTGGGAACATGTTGATCCTGAGCTGGCTATGCGACGCGTTGTGTCAATGCTCGCGAACGTGACCATGAAATCGTTTTCACAAACGCCGGCGAATAGGTGACCAATCCTGGATCGCGTGTACATGCTGCACGTGCATCTGCACGAACGAGATCGGTGGCACGGTTGGGGCCGCCATCGCGGGGCTGACGGCCGGAAAAATCGATGAACACCACCTTTGACGTCATCGTGGTCGGGGCCGGGCCGGCCGGGATGACGGCGGCCATCGTGGCCGCGCGCCGGGGCAAACGCGTACTGCTGCTCGAAAAACTGGCGGGGCCGGGCGAGAAACTGCGGGCCAGCGGCGGCGGCCGGTGCAACCTGAGCAACACCCTGCCGAGTGCAGCCTTCATGGACCGCTTCGGGCGGAACGGTCGCTGCATGCGGCCCGCGCTGGCGGCGTTTGACCGGACCGCCCTCGTCGCGTTTCTCGCCGACCTCGGCGTGCCGACCCACGCGCCCGACGGGTTTCACGTGTTTCCGGTGTCGCACGACGCCGGTACCGTTGTCGACGCACTCTTGCGCGAGCTGAAACGGTTGGGGGTCGAGCTGCGCACCGGGCAGCGGGTCGGTCGACTGTGCCTTGCCGGGGAGACCCCAGGCGCAGCGGAGGGCGGCAGGCGGGTGGACGGGGTCGTTGTTGGTAATACAACGTATGATTGCGCTGCCGTGGTCGTGGCCACCGGTGGCAAGGGCTATCCCTCGCTGGGGGGTGGTGACGATGGATACACCCTGGCCGAGGCGAGCGGCCACCGGGTCACGCCGCTGTTTCCGGCGATGCTGCCGCTGCAGACCCGGGAAGCCTGGGTGGCGCAGTGTCGCGCCGATACCATCGGCAAGGCGACCGTGCAGATCGACCTGCCCAAGTTGCGCGCGGTCGAGGCCCGCGGCGATCTGATCTTCACGGCCGACGGCATTCGTGGCCCCGCGGTGCTCGATTTCGCCCGCGAAGTCACGCCGTTGTTGGCGGAGCACGGGGCCGTGCCGTTGCGGCTGAATTTCGTCGGTGGTCGGCATGAGGACACGGTTCGTGACGAACTCAAGCGCGCGGCGGCGCGCAACCCGAACCGATCGATCGGCGAGTTGGTCGCCACGCTCGTGCCGGGGCCACTGGCGCGCGAGCTGTGCCGG
>CAZADH010000073.1:0-8949 GCA_964483805.1 uncultured bacterium | reverse complement strand
TGGCCGGTGTCGATCCGGACGGCACGCCGAGGCAGGCCGACGGCCCGACGCGCGATCGTCTGCACAAAGTATTGACATGGACCCCGTTGACCGTCGTCGGCCACGGTGGTTTTGCCGCGGCGATGGTGACGCGCGGTGGCGTGGCGTTGGCCGGGATTCATCCTGAAACCCTGGCGAGTCGCCGGGTTGCCGGACTCTTCTTCTGTGGCGAAGTCCTCGACCTCGACGGTCCCTGCGGTGGGTTCAACCTGCAGTGGGCCTTCTCGAGCGGGTTTCTCGCCGGCCACCTGGGGGCGCGTGACTGATCGACCGCCGTTTGGCGGCGGAGGTGGTCTTGCGGTATCCTATGGCGCGAGGCATCAATCCAAGAGCACAGCACAAAGGAGCGCAGCATGAAATTCGAGATTCTGTATCCCGGATCGTATGCGATGGCGAAGGCGACCCTGGTTCAGGGTGAGTCGATCAAGGCCGAGTCCGGGGCGATGGTGTCGATGAGTTCGACGATCGATGTCGAGGGCAAAGTCGACGGCGGCATGTGGGGCGCCTTGAAGCGTACGGTGTTGACCGGCGAGAGCCTGTTCTTTCAGACCCTGACCGCATCGCGCGGCCCGGGTGAAGTGTACCTGGCCCCGAGTTCGGTCGGCGACGTCGTGGGCATCGAGCTGAACGGTTCGAATTCGGTCTTTTTGCAGAAAGAGGGATTCCTGGCCGGTGACGGTGGGTTGTCGATCGAGGCCGTGTCGCAAGGCTTCTTCAAGGGCTTTCTCAGCGGCGAGGGCATGTTCATCCAGCAGATCAAGGGCAAGGGGTCGGTGTTGGTCTCGAGTTTCGGGGCGATTCACAAGGTCGCGCTGGCGCCGGGCCAGACCATGGTTGTCGACAACTCGCATCTGGTGGCCTGGACCGACACGGTGCAATACGAAATACAGAAAGCCAGTTCGGGCTGGTTCAGCAGTGTGACGTCGGGCGAGGGCCTGGTCTGTCACGTCAAGGGCCCGGGCGATGTCTACTTCCAGACCCGCAATCCCGGCTCGTTTGGGCAGTGGATCCGTCGGTTCATTCCGTCGCAGGGCTGACGCATGCCGGACGGCAAGTTCCAGGGGTCGGCGTTCGGGCCGTGGGAGCCGGGCAAGAGTGTGCCGGTCACGGTCGCGAACGAGATGGACGGGTTTGCGCTGACCCTCGATGACGGTCGTCGTTGGGTGTTGCCGCACGGCAGTGTGAAGCTGTCGCGCGGGGGTTTCGACGAACTGGCGATTGTCATCGAGGGGCCGGCCGACTCGGGCGAGCAGTTTCACGTGCAACTGCGCGACGAGGCGTTTTTGCGCGAACTGGCCAACGGCCCGGGGACGATGCGGGCCGCTGCGCGCAGCCTGATCAGCGCGGGCCAACACACCTCACGCTTGTGGACGCTCTCGAGTGTTGTGCTCATCGGCTTCATCGTGGGGTCGATTGCGTTTGTTCTCTTCGGAGCGGGATATGTCGCCGAACGGGCCGTTGCCTATATTCCGCCGCAACTCGAGAGCGAGTTGGGGGAGCTGACGACGGCGGCGTTGTTGAAGGGGCGCACCACGGTGACGAGCGGTCCGGTGTTCGACGCGATCAACACCGTGTGGCAGCGTGTCGAAAAGGGGATCAGCAAGTCGCCCTTCCCGTTTCGCCTGTACGTGTGCGACTCGGCGGTGGTGAATGCGGTGGCGGCGCCGGGCGGTCACGTCATTGTGTTTACCGGTCTGTTGACGAAATGCGAAGCCCCCGAAGAGCTGGCGGGCATTCTGGCGCACGAGTGTGAGCACGCGATCCGCCGCCACGGCGTGCAGAACCTGCTCAAGTCAGCGAGTCTGTCGATCGTGCTCAGCTTGCTGTTGGGTGACACCGGCGGGTTGGGCCAGTTGTTCCGGCAGTTCGGCGGGGAACTGCTCAACCTGTCGTACAGTCGTGAGGCTGAGCGGGAGGCCGACCGCGGTGCGGTGGCGATCCTGGTCGCGGCGCAGATCGATCCGCGCGTGTTCCCGGCCTTTTTCGAACGGTTGGGTTCAGGGGCGGCGGCGCTCGAGAAGACGCTCTCGGTGGTCTCGACGCACCCCTCGAACGCTGAGCGCAGCGCTTACCTGGCCGAGCTGTTTCGGGCTCTGCCGGCGAACCAGTCGTATCAGCCGATTGCGGTCGACTGGGCGGCGGTGAAACGGGAACTGAAGGCGAGCCCGCCCCGGCCCGATTGACGGCGATGTTCGGCCGCTTCCGGCTTGGAGTGATGCCAGCCGTTGATGCCGCGATATTTCTCTCGTAAATACAAATCGGCTGCTGCGGTCGTTTCCGCTGCCGGTTTGGGTGGTCGGCAAACCATGGCGACGGGGTCAGGTCGGCCCGAGAAACCGCTTGGTCCGGGGTGGATCCGCGGTTATCATTGAGTGGTGAGGCCGATGCTCCTGGTGGATGGAACCTCGGCGGGGCGCTGGGTCGGGGGAACGTCGGCGTCCGAGGAGCAGCATGCGTATCACTACCCGCATCATGCTGGCCGTGGTCATGGCCGCCGTATTGCCGACGATCCTATTGGGGATCTCGGGCTTTCTGGTCATGCAAACCGCGGCCGATCGCGCGCTCGAGCAGAGCGCCGACACCTTGCTGCACGCGACCCGGCAACGCCTGTGTGAATCGGCCATCGACAAGGCCGATCTACTGGGCCGTTTCCTGCGAACGTACCGGGCTGACGTGACCATGCTGGCCTCGCAGGCGCAATTGGTGATGGCACACGAAGGTGAATTGTGCGGGCCGTATCTAAGCAACCTGTATCCCGACCGCGACACGGCGGGTTTGCCGGCCTGCGGCTATCTGCACCCGCAGTGGGGCGCGTTTGCCAACTGGGAGCGGCGAGGTTATCGGGGCAGCATCTGGGTTCGCCGCGCGGTGATGGACCAGGTGCGCAGCGACCCGGCCCAGAGGCAGCTCGTGGCCCAGCGTTGCCGGCAGTCGATGGCGCTGGTGCCGGCGATGATGACGATGTACGAGCAGTATCAGACCGCCTGTGAACTGGTCTGGATCGTCACCACCGCCGGCGTGGCCTGCACGTATCCCAACGATTACGGCGCGCGTCTTCAGGTGAATCCCGGGTTCAACGACCTCGACGAGAACCGCGAAGAATACGTGTGTGGGTTCGGACCCGCGAGCAATCCCGCACGGCTGACCCGCTGGATGGCACCCTACGTCGATGCCATCAAGAAGGTGTGGATGACCAGTTGCGTCGCGCCGGTGTATGAGAACGACAAGTTCGCCGGAACCATGGGCATCGATCTGTTGTGCAGTGTATTTACAAAACTGGTGCAGGATCTGCAGTTCGAGAACGGGGGTTATGCGTTTCTCATCTCGGGCGAGGGCCTGCCCTTGGCTCTCACCGAGCCGGCAATCGCAGACCTGAGTTGGGAGCCGCTGCAGCGGCAGGCTCTCGCGAAAATGCACCGTGACGAGGGAACCGGATGGACCCCGGAAATGCTTGCCGCCCTGGCGGTTCCGTTGACCCATCACCCGACCCCCGCGCTCGGCACGATGATCGGGCACATGACCGAGCAGGCCACGGGATCGGCCGTGGTGCGCTTGGGCGGTGAAGAGAAGATCGTTGCCTATGCCCCGATTGGCGAGGCCGGGTGGAGCCTGGGCCTGGTGTTGCCGGTTCGCCAGGCGGCGAGCGTCATCCGGTCGGCCCAGGAGACCATCACCAACGGGTTCCGCCACAGTGCGCTGACCTTTGCATTGCTGGTGGTCCTGGTGGCCCTGGTGGCGGGCGTGGTGGGCACCTTCTTGGGCTGGCGCAGTTCGGCGCCGCTCAATCGCATGATTGCCGACATCGACCGGCTCGGGCGTGCCGGAGAATGGCGGGAAGTGGCCACCGACGCCGGCGGTGAGCTCGAAACGCTGGCGCGCAGTGTCAACGGCATGGTGCGGGCCCTGGTCGAGAAAGAGGAACAACTCGCGCAATCGCGGCGGATCGAAGCAATCGGCCTGCTGGCCGGTGGGGTGGCTCACGACTTCAACAACCTGTTGACGCCGATCATGGGGTATTGCGAGTTGCTGTTGCAGGGCACGTCGCTGAGCGATCGGGACCGCATCAACGTGGGCGAGATGGTGGTATCGTGCGAGCGTGCTCGCTCGCTCGTACAGCAGTTGATGGCGTTCGGTCGCAAGCAGGTGCTCGAGTTGCGGGCGCTCGACCTCAATCTCGTGGTCGCCGGTTTTGGTCGATTGCTGCGCCGGACCCTGCGTGAGAACATCGCCATGTCGTTCGACGTGGCGCCGGGGTTGCCCCGGGTGCTGGGCGATCGCAACCAGATCGAACAGATTCTCATGAACCTGGCGATGAATGCCCAGGATGCGATGCCCGATGGCGGCACGTTGAGTCTGCGGGCGAGTGCGGTCAAGGTGGCGGCCGGTGATCGTGCGCAGATGGTTCCTGGCGACTACGTGCGTCTGGTCGTTGCCGATACCGGTGTAGGGTTGGCGCCGGAGGTGCGGGCCCACGTCTTCGAACCGTTCTTCACGACCAAGGCCATGGGGCACGGGGCGGGTCTCGGTCTGGCGACGGTGTATGGCATTGTCAAACAGCACCGTGGGCACATCGAGGTCGAGTCGCAACCTGGGCGGGGCGCGACCTTCTTCGTCTGGTTGCCTGCCGCGACCGCGACTGCGATCCGGGACGACTCCCGGGCTGGCGAGAAAGTTGCGGTGATACCGCGCGGGTGCGAGACCATTCTGCTCGCCGAGGACGAGGCGACGGTGCGGCAACTGGCAGAGACCATGCTGACGAATCTGGGTTACAATGTATTGACGTCTGGGACCCCTCAGGGCGTTCTCGATGTGCTGGCGCAACACCCTGGGCCGATCGACCTGTTGCTCACCGACGTCATCATGCCGACGATGAGCGGTCGCGAACTGTATGAGAAGATTGTGGCACTCCGCCCGGGCATCCGGGTGCTCTACATGTCGGGGTACACCGCCGAGATCATTGCCAAGAGTGGGCGCTTGGAGCCGGGAACCGGGTTCCTGCAGAAACCATTCACTGTCGAGGAATTGGCCGAGCGGCTCCGGGCTACCCTGGACCGGTCCTGACCGGCTGCGGTGGTGCGGTGGTCACGACTATGCGGACCATCGGGGCACATGTCGAAACCTGTGTCTGTGCAAGTGATGGCGAGCTGGTCATCGGTTCTGGTGACCCCGCCCGAGGCGGGCCACCTGTCAATGATGCGGCGGCAACTCCCCCAAACCGCGCTCCTCGCGAATGATCCTGCCATCTTCGAGGGTGATGATGCGATCGGCCTGAAAACTCAGGTGATGGTTGTGGGTGGTGACGATCACGGCGAGGCCCTCGCGTTCGACCAGGCGCCGCATCAGCGCGAAAATGGCTTCACCATTGGCGCGGTCGAGGTTCCCCGTGGGTTCATCGGCGATCAGAATGCGCGGCCTGGTCATCAGGGCCCGGGCAATGGCCACGCGTTGCATCTGACCGCCCGACAACTCGCGCGGCAGGTGGTTGGCCCGATTCTCCAGATCGACCAGACGCAGAAGTTCGATGGTGCGGCTGCGATCGATCGCCTGACCGAGAAACAGTTGCGGCAATTCGACATTCTCGGCGACGGTGAGAGCGGGCAACAGGTGGAACTTCTGGAACACGTAGCCAATGCGGCCACGACGCACCCCGGTCAGGTCCTCTTCGCCCATGAGGCCCACGGCCTGGTCCGCGAGCAACAGGCTCCCGGCATCGGGTGCGTCGAGGCATGAGAGCAGGTTGATCAGCGTCGTCTTGCCCGAACCGGACGGACCGACAATGGCGACCATCTCGCCAACACGAACGTCCAGGTCGACGCCGTCCAGGGCCCGGACAGTTTCGCTGCCCCGGTGATAGTGGCGTTTGAGGCCGCGGGCCTGGATCACGACTTCGACGGGGCGGACATCGGTGGACATGATTGTGTTCTCCTTGGCGTCACTCGCCGGCGCGGATCGCCTCGATGGGGCGCAACGAGGCCGCACGCCATGCCGGGTACAGGCCGGCAAACACCCCGATCACCGCCGCGCCGAGAAGCGCGCCGAGCAGTGTTGGCCCCGTGATGGCGACGATCGAATCCTGGACCCCGATGTCGATCAGGGAACGCAGGGCGCCCTCGACCGCGCGTGAGCCGAGCACAGCCCCGACACAGCCGAGGGTGCCGCCGGCAAGGCACAGGAACAGCGTCTCGAGCCAGATCAACTGGAAGATGTCGCCACGCGTTGCGCCAATGGCTTTCATGATGCCGATCTCACCGGTCCGTTCGGTAACGCTCATCAGGATCGTATTGATGACGCCAATGATGGCAACGATGATCGCGATCACCGCGACGGCGGCAATCATGGTCTGCGCCGTTTCGACGAGACTGACGAGGGTCGTCTTGACCTGTTGCAGACTCACCACCTGAACCTCGGGAAGCCTGGCCCACCGCTTCTCGAACTCGCGCAGGCGCACGCCCGAGAACTCCTTGAGCTTGACCCCGACGATCGTCAGTTCGTGGGGACGATCGAACACCCGCCGCGCCGTCGCCAGGGACAGGAACACCGTCCCGTCATCCTGGGTGCCGGTGCGTTCGAGGATGCCGACGACCTTGAACTCGTGGGTCTGCGGCTCCGTCTTTCCTTGCGGCGTGACCGTCGCGTAGAAGACGTCGCCGACCTTGCGCTGCTCGAACTCGGCGACCTCGAATCCCATGACAACCTCGGTGGGTGAATCGGGCGTGAACCAGCGGCCACCCGCCGCTCCTGGCCGCTCCGAGAAGGTCAACCACGGTTTCATCGCCAGGAAACTCGGCGTCTCGATGCCGCTGAGAATGACGAAGGACGAACTCGAGTCGTCGCGAAGACCGCTGCCTTCCTTCTGGGCGACCCCGACGAAGATCGGCGTGATCGCCGCAAGTTCCGGGTCGTTCCTGACTTCATCAAAAGTTGTCGTTGGCAGGTAAAGCAGGCCTGTCCCGCCCTTGAGCATCATCGTGGCCGCTTCATAGGGACAGCCCTTGGCCATCAGCATGACCTGGAAACCGAGCTTGTCGATGCTGGCATTGATCGACTGCCGGTAGCCGAGATTGAAGCCGATCAGGCTGACGGCAACCGCCACGGCCAGCGCGATGCCGACGAGAGTGAGTCCGGTCCGGACCGGACGGTATGTCATATTTCGTATTGCAAGCTTGATGAAACCCATCGGGTTCTCTCCTCATCAGTTTCTCAGGACTATCGGAAACGGACCCCATTGCCGACGATCTCGAGGGTCTGTCCGTTCTGCAGAAGCCGCCCTTCGACCTCGGCCACTCCGCCCACGTGCTGGGGGAACTTCTTCCCCAGGTGCCCCAACTCGACCCGCAACTGCCGCCCGGAGCCATCGTCCAGGAAGAACCAGCACCCGGAACTCGGGCACTGGCGCGTGATGCGGCCTTCGACGCGCAGGTCGGCGCCAAGATGGGCAACCGGACTGGCGATGACCTCGGCCAGCGGCGTGAGCGTCGGCACCCGAAACGGGGCCCCGTGAACTTCGGCAGACCGCAGGGCGACGAAGGCCGCGCCCAGGCCCACGACCAGAATGAGAGCAGACAATGCGAGAATCTTCTTCATGGCAAACCTCCAAAAAGGCTGACTGCACGTCGGCCCACGAGCCGACGCACGGATGCGCGATGTGTGGGGGGGGCGCGCAGCGCAAGGGACCCGCGCGAAACGGAAGGGAGGCGGGAAGGGAACCGGACGAGTTCAGCGCTTGGACCGGCCCGACAGCAGCTCTTTCGTCCGCTGGTAGAAGACCTCGGCCCGGCGCTCGTAGACAAAGAGATCGAGCAGGATCAGGTTCTTGCGGATGCCGCGCAACGACGCATTGAAGTCGGCGACGAGGTCTGGCTCGGGATTCGGCGGGTTCAAGCCGGCAAGCTTGTCCGCCGGATTGGTCGGATCGGCGACGACGAAGTAGTCATGTTTGTAGAAATCCGCCAGGCTCAGACTGCGGAACCGCGCCCGGAACTGTTTGTCCTTGAGAGCGCGGGCAGCCCGACTCTCGATCCGTTGGAAGAAGAAGTCGCGGATCTCGCCGGTCTGCGGATCGGTGGCCAGAAACACCTGGATGACGCCACCGCGCCCCGGAACATTGACACCATGGACATAACCGATACGCGTCGTGTCCTTGAAGACCGAGTACACCGTGTACGGCGTATCGAAGGCCTCATAGACCGGATCGAGATCGCCGCCGAGGCGTTCCTTCAAACCGGCGTAGAGGTCGGCACCGCCGGGCATCTGACGCAATTCGCGGACTTCCTCCTTGAAGCTGGTGACCTCGGGATACAGGAACTTGAGGTCCTGGGCGGGGTTGTTGAGCGTGCAACCGATCGCCGCGAAGAGCGATGTTGTAAATACAAACGAAGACACCACGAAACCGACGAGAACCAAGACGTGCGCGGGTTTCACGATGGAACCTCCTCGTCTACCAGTACCGGTAGTATTGGACTGTGGTGATGACACCGGGGGTTCCGGTCTGGCGCTCGACCTGCCGCTCGATGTTGAGCTTCACCCAGTGCAGATTGCTGTTGCCGATGTCGTTGCGAAAGTACCAGGTGACTTCGCCGATCAGCGATGCATCGGTCCGACCCGGCAACGTATCGGTCATCGACATCGCCGGACCGGCACCAATGTCCTGCCAGAAGCGTCGGTATTGCAGGGCGAACCCGAGTTTGCGGTCGCGGCGCAACAGGTCGACCTGAACCAGTTGCGACGCCACGTCATCGGCCTCGTCCCGGCCGACCGTGAATTCGCCCGTCATGATCAGGCTGCCGAACGGCACGGGCCGGGTGTGTCGCGCATCGAGGCCGAACCGTCTCGTCTCGATGAATCGCCCTGCGTCAGCCCGCGCGGCGACACTCGGGCTGCGCATCAACGCATGTTCCGACATACGCTCGC
>CAZADH010000072.1:0-23193 GCA_964483805.1 uncultured bacterium | reverse complement strand
CGAACCCCTCGACAAGAACGGGGTCATCGGCGAGATTGCCGTGGCCGACGCGTACGCCGAGCGGTTCGTCGGGCTGCTTGATCCGTTTCCGGGCCCCAATCGTTGGCGGGTGGCCGTGCTCGACAACCCCTTCACGGCACTCGCCGCACGATTGCGCGCCAGCGGTGCGGCGGTGCAGCCGCTGTTCGAAAGGGTTCCCGTAGGTCCGACCGCGATGGTTTCGGCCGACGGCCAACGGCTGACCGTGCTCGATTCCGACGGCAGGAGCCGCGATGTCCGCGAGATCACGCGCACGCTCGTGCGTTACCTGACGGGTGCCCGCGCAGCCACCGGCACGGTCATCGGCCCCGAGCCCTTGTCGCCTGCCAGCGAGACGGAGGTCGTTGCGGAACCTGTGCACCACCGGGACCTGGTCGTGCAGGGAGACTGGCTGGACGTGGCGCACCAGGCAGGTTTTGCCGATCTTTTGCTGGCGTGGGCCGCCGACGGGTTCGTCGCGCATCAGGGCCACGCGCCGTTTGGCGACGCGTTGTTGACGCTCGCCTATCTCATCGAGGCCGCGTCGGAAAACGCCTGAGCGGGCGGCCCCTCAGACCGGCGTACCGGTCGACGCCGGCTGGGCGACGCCATCGAGTTCGAGGCCGACGGCACTCTTGTCGTCGAGATTGAGATGGACCCGGCGCACTTCCGGCCACTTCTCGCCACACGCAGCTTCCGACAGCGGCTGGTTCACCATCTGCTCGACGTTGCGGGTCAGGTGGCGGGCTCCGAGACGCGAATCGTAGCCACGGTCGCACAACACCGCGACCAGACGTTCGTCGTAGGTCAGATGCTTGCCGCGCTTAACCCAGCGCTGCACCTCGTCGTCGAGCATCTTGCGGGCGATCTGCGCCAGATCACCGCGTTCGAGGGCGCGGAACGGCACGAGCACGTCGATGCGGTTGACGAACTCGCTGGGCAGATGCTTGAGCAGGTATTGCAGCGTCTCGGACGCCTTGGGCGCATTGGGCGACACCGCCTGCATGAAGCCCAATGGGTGCTGCCCCTCGGCGTAGAGTTCGCGACCAAGGTTCGAGGTCATGATGACCACCGTGCGACTGAAGTCGATGCGCTTGCCCTTGCCGTCGGTGAGAAAACCCTCGTCGAACAGTTGCAGGAAGATACGCAACACCGACGGATGCGCTTTTTCGATCTCGTCGAGCAAGACCACGCCGTGCCCGAGCCGGGCGATCGGCCCGGTCAGGTGGCCCTCTTCGCCGTAACCGATGTAGCCCGGGGGCGCGCCGATGACCTTGCTGTATTCGTGGCGTTCCATGTATTCCGACATGTCGAGCCGCACCAACCGTGACAGATCACCGTAAAGACAATGTGTTACGGCTTTCGCCATCTCGGTCTTGCCCACGCCCGACGGTCCCAGAAACAAAAACACGCCGTCGGGGCGCTGCGGTTTGCGGTCGAGCTGCAACTTGGTCAGGCGCACGCGCTGCGCCACCGCCCGCACCGCTTCTTCCTGACCGACGACCCAGCGCGCCAGTTCCTTTTCGAGGGTGCGCAGGCGGCTGCGTTCACCGGCCGCCAGTTTGTCGTCGTGGGTGACGGCGGCGTCGCGAACGTTGTCGGCGGTGACCTCCGTGCGACCGGTCAGTTTGGCCTGGATGCAGGCGATGTCGAGCATGCGCAGACAGGCGGCCGGGGGCCGCGGATCGCGACTCTGCTCGCTGCCGAGCTTGACCGCTTCGTCGACCGCCTCGGGCAGAATGGTGATCTGGTGTCGTGCATACAATGACAATACACCAGCGCCGACCGTCTTTTGCAGCGGGGCCCCCGACAACTCTTCGAGAATCACCAGGGTGGTGTGGCTCGAATAGACGGGTTCGGCGGTAAGGAACCGGTCGTAGAGCTTCGGTTCGGTGGTGAACACGACGCGCAGCGACCCGCGCAACAGGTGTGGTTTGAACAGGGCGGCAAGATCGTGCAACATCGGCGGGCCGAGAACGCCGAGGAGCACGTGCAGATCTTCGACGATGAAGATCGTCTGGGGTTGCTCGGCGATCTTGCCGAGCATCTCGGCGAATTTCGCCTGGTCGACGCCGCCGGTGGTGGCGGCGGTCAACACGGCCGGCACATCGAGAGCGACGTACTCGTACCCCTGCAAAGCCGGCAACCGCCCTTCGTACACCTGTTTGGCCATGCCCATGAGGAACGCGGTCTTGCCGCACCCGGGTTGGCCGGCCAGCACGACCGCAGGGTCTTCGCGGCAGAGCAGGGCCAATACGACCCGCGACACGTCCTGCTCGCGACCGTACAGGCCGGTCGGCGCCGCAGCCACCAGTTCGGGGGTCCAGGGGATGGTGTACGGCACCCGGATAGGCGCCGCGCGGCCTGTGCCGCCACCCGCGGCCGCATCTGGCTTCGCCGCGCCGCCGGTACTGCCGGGTTTCTCGTTCCCGCCCGCCTCGGCGCGGGGTTTGCCGGAGCGGGATTCGGTTGGGGTTGCCGACCGGCCGGCCGCAGGTCGGTCTGTTGTGGCGCCCTCGGTCGTCGTCCGGTCCGCTGTCGAACCGGTACGCCCCGGCGCCGGCTCGGTCGCGGCACTCGCTGCGCGCTGAGATTCGCCCGTCGGTCCCTTGTTATCGGCTTTGCCGGCACCGCCCCGGTCGTCGTGGTCGGGTTGTTTACGCCCGCCCACGGCAAACTGCGCCAGGCCACCTGGGAACTCGGTTTCAACGGCGACGAGAAAACCGCGCACGAACTCGGCCGGAGCCTTGGCTCCCTTTGCCGAAACGGCGGCCACCGCCGTCGCCAACCGCTGGTCGAGCCGGATCGAGGTGCCGTCGAGCAGATAGTCGCCGGCCTCGAGGGTCTCGCGCACCTGCGACTTCGCCGCCTCGATCTGGTCGGGTCTGAACGCATCGGCGAAACCATCGGGGATGCGGTTGAGCAGCGACGACAAAACATGCGGCAGCGTCACCAGGTTGTGACCGAGACGTTTGCACAACGAGGCCGCCTCGTCCAGGGCCTGGCGGAAATCCTCGGGGACGTCGCCCGGGTCGTATTGTGAATACGGAATATGTTCGCTCATGCTCGGTGCTCTCTCTGTGACATTGTGACTGTTTGTATTGCTTTCGTATTTATACCGTCGGCGATCGTGGGCTCGCCGGCATCAATCGTCGACCCAACACAGGCCGCCATAACGCGATTTCAGTTGCTCGTCGAGTTCGTCGGCGGCCAGCGACAACGAGATGCACCCGTGCTGAAACTCCTCGTAATCGAGATACTCGCCGATGAAATTGTGTTCGATCAGCACCGGCCCCTCGGTGGTGACTTCGGGGCTGTCGTGGATCCAGTAGATCTTGCCGAACAGCAGACGGTCGTTGAGTTGCGAGAACTCCTCGAACATCGCTTCGTTGCCGGCCTTCTTCACCTTGCGCAGAACCACGGCGACCAGGCGCAAAATGGTCATGTTGTCACGCCAGGTGAGCGGGTGGATCAGCAGCGCCGACGACCCGTAGGTGATGCGATACCGGTCACCGACAACCTCGAACGACGGCACCAGTTGCTTCAGATAGCGTTCGGTCTTGGCCCGCAAGGTGAGAAGTTCTTTGCTCTCGCTCATGGTGTTCCTTTGTTGGTTTGAATCAGACGCGGCCATCGAGGGCAGCGACAACCGCCGCCACCGTCTCGACGACGTGCTCGCGCGAGAAGGTGAGCGGCGGCTCGATGCGCACGACCTGGCGAGCCGGCCCGCCGATACCGACCAGCACGTGCCGCGCGTAGCAGCCCTCGAGAACCTTCATGGCCGCCGCGTTGTCGGTCAGTTCGATGCCGATCAGCCAGCCAGTGCCGCGGATCTCGACCACACTCGGGTGCCCGCGCAGTTGCCGGCGCAACTCGTGCAGGCAGAACTCGCCTTCACGCGCCGCCCGCTCGGGCAGAGCCTCGTCGCGCAGGACCGACAACGTGGCCAATGCCGCGGCACACGACACCGGATTCCCGCCGAAGGTCGAAAAATGCAGAGTCTTGCCGATGGCTGCGGCGACCTCGTCGCGGGCCGAAACGAGCCCCATCGGGAAACCGTTGGCAATGCCCTTGGCCATACAGACAATGTCGGGGTGCAGGCCATACTTTGCGAAGCCGAACATCGCGCCACCACAGCGACCGAACCCGGTCTGCACTTCATCGACGATGAGATCAATCGCATGGCGCTGACAGATCTCGTCGAGACGCTGAAAGAACGGACGGGCCGGAATCATGATGCCGCCGACCCCAAACACCGGTTCGATCACCACTGCGGCGACATCGACGGTACGGGCACCCAGCAGCGTATCGAGTTCGTCGAGACACCGGGCCGTGCACCGACACTCGCCGGTCGGGGTCATGTCAATACATTCTCTGCACATGGGCATCAGGTGATGATGCACGTTGCGGTCGCCGCCGTAGGCCGGTCGCCACGCGGGCATGCCCGTGATCGACTTGGTCAGATACGAGCCCCCATGAAACCCCGCACTGAACGCCACGATGACCGGTTTGCGCCGATGGGCCCGCGCGGTCTGGCAGGCAAAGTCGAGCGCCTCGGAACCCGAATTGACGAAAAAGTGCCGGTTGACGTCGGGCGGCAACACGGTCTGGACGGCCGCTACATAATCGAGAAGCGGCCGGGTCTGGTAGAGCATGGTCGTGTGCGCCACCTGATCGAGCTGCGCCTTCACCGCGGCAATGACCCGGGGATGGCTGTGCCCCACGGCAACGCTGGCCACGCCGGCATAGGCATCGAGAAACGCCGCGCCGGATTCGTCGAAAACGTGGCAACCCCCGGCCCGGGCAATCACCAGCGGCCGCTCGTAGAGCGGGCGAACGCATGAAAACAACTTGCCGACCGGTTCGTTGCCTTTCGTGGTGAATCGGGCCATGGGCGGTCGCCTATTTCACCGTGGTCTGCGCTGAGGCAAGCACGATCGGCGTGCAGACCGCACCGGCACCGCGGCTCTCGGCGTGCGCCCGCCACGGCCCCCGCTGGATATCGACGAGGGGTTGCCCGCAGAACACAAACAACCGCGACAGTTCGGCAAACGACGCCCGCAACTTGTGTTCGACCGGTGACGTGAGTCGCGAAGCCACCGTCAGGGCGGCATCAAACAACAGTTGAGAAAAGGCGCAGATGCGGGGATCGTGACCGACCAGGCTGCCCGTTGCGATCAGCGCCTGCTGCTTGCAGCCGCCGGCACACAGGTAACGCAGGGGACAGGTCGAACAGACCTCGCGCTGGTCGGCCGGCGTCTGCCACGGCGCCAGGCGCGCCGCCAAACCGGGGGTTTTGTCCCAGTCGAACAGGCCGAGATTCCACGCCGGATCGCCGACCAGTCGATGGCACGGATGCACGGTGCGATCGGGTGACAGGGTGTAATACCCGGCCCCGGCCCGACAATGGTTGACCACGGTGCGACCCATCAACATGGCCTCGAGATACCGGTTGAGTTCGAGGCAACCCTTGAACCGGCCCTTGCCGAGCAATTCGGGGTACGCTGCCGCCAGGGCAAGATACTGCTGGGCGAAGGTGTCGGAAAAATGGGAACGCCCCGCGGCGCCGCCCTTGCCGTCACCCACCGCGGCCGCGTAGATGCTCACATAGTCGAAGAGGTCGTGACTGACCAACTCGCGCACCGATGCGAGCAACTGGTCGTCGGCCCGGTACACCGTCATGCGGGCGACGATGGTCGCCGTCGGGCAGCGCCGGCGCAACCGCCGGATGTTCTCGAAGATCAGCGCAAACGAACCACGCCCGTCTTTGAACGGACGCTGAATATCTTGTATTGCTGCCGGCCCGTCGAGCGAAATGCTCGCAATCATGTGACCGCGGGCGAGCAACTCGAGATGACGGTCGTCGAGCACCGTGAGGTTGCTCGAGATCCGGTTGACGATGTCGCCAGCCGCACTGCGCGCCAGGCTCGGCGCTTCCTGCCAGTCGAGCACGGCCCCGATCGTCTCGGGGTTCAGCAGCGGTTCGCCCCCGAAAAACTCGAGGCGAAACGGCACACCGGCATCGCGGCGGCGCAACGCGGCTTCGATGCCACCGATCGCCACCTCGGGGCTCATCGGCGCGCGGATGCGCTCGTAATCGCCGCCCTTGGCATAACAATAAACACATGCCAGATTGCAGCGGTCGGTGAGGTTCAGGTTGACCGCCGACACCGTCAACCGTGGTTCACGCCAATATTGGCGCACGGCCTCGGCATTGGGCGAACCCCGCTGCGGCACGACCCGCCGCCAGTACGTCGGCGGGTTCGGCCCTTCGGCATCGGCACCGGTCAGCCGGTACAACTGCGAATCGGCCACCGAAAAAACCAACCACCCGTCGCCGACGCGCGCCAACACGGCGTCACTGTCGTAGGTGACGGCCGTGCGAAAGCCTGCCGAGGTGGTGTCGTTCGTCGTCATGCCAAGAGATCTCGTGTCCGCAGTGTATCACAGGCACCGGTCGCCCGCACACGACTGCCGCCAGGGAGGGCGGCGTTTCGGGGCGGCACCTGGACGGTGCCGTTGCCCCGACATGCACCGTGGGCGTTTGCCACCCGAACCTGCGCCTCAGTCGGGATCCGGACCGCGCAAGCGCCCGACATGGGCCTTCATCGCCGGCTGCCAGACGGCGAAACACCGGTTGGCACCGACGAGAAACTCGAGTTCGTACCGCGTCGAGAAGTCGCGCAACCGCCGCAGCGAGGTGATCCGCGCCGTGCCTTTGTTGATGAGCTCCTGCAACCGGTCTGGCGCGATCTGGGCGGGCCGGTGCGACACGAACACGGTCGCCCCAAAACTCGTATCGGAGAAGATCCGCGGCGCGTCGGAAGTCGGCTCGCCATCGGCGTCGCGCGCCATCAATCCGACCGGCAACACCTGCGCGATGATCTTGCGCGCAACAATGTAGTCGAACACGGCCTGCACCGTCGCTTCGGTATCGGTGTCGAACCCCACGACAAAATAGCCGTATGGCACGATTCCGTGCTTGCGACACTGGGCGATCGCGAGGTCGTTGTCGGCCGGGGTGGTGCCCTTGCGCTCGTGATCGAGCGACGCGGCCGATACCGTCTCGAAGCCGATGGCCAGACTGGTGAAATGAGCCTCGCGAAACAGTCGCATCAGTTCATCGTCGGCGGTGGGCTGCACGTGGAACTGCGCCGCGAAGCTGACCGCATGCCCACGCGTGGTGTGAGCAATACGCCGTAAGAGTTCTTTCGTTGCCTGCAGATCGGCGAACAGGCAGTCGTCGACGAGCATGAACCGGGCCAACCCGCGCCGGTCGTGCAGGCGCAGGATCATCTCGAGATCGGCGATGACGCGGTCGTGCGCCCGCGCCACATACTGCTTCGGTGACTGACAGAACCGACAGTGCCGAACGCAGCCGGTCGAGGCAAACAGCGAATAGACCGCCGGCTTCGGAGCGCCGAACAAGCCCTCGCGCACCGTTTGCGGGCCGAACCCTTCGACCAGATCGTAGCGTGTCGGGCCGTCCGCGCTCGGGATCGCACCCTGCTGCCGCACGAGCGCCCCCTCGGCGCCGCGCATGATCAGACCGGGAATCTCGGGGCAGGGCAGGGGGTTGGACCACCGCATCGCCCCGGACTGCTCGCCGCCGTGGCCATCGTGCGCCGCCGCCAGCCAAGCCTGCAGCAGACGCGGTAGCGTCACTTCGGCCCGCCCTTGCAGGACGGCATCACAGAAGCCAAGCAGCTTGTGGGCAAAGGCCGACGCCGACGGACCACCGGCGACGATGGGCAGATCGGGCCGTCGTCGCTTCAGCGCCCGCGCCACCTGCAACCCACGCGGCAGCGTGTTCAACGCCAGCGACAGGCCGACGACATCAAACCCGGCAACAATACGGTCGAGCAACATCGCGTCGAACGCGAGCAACTCCTCGGCGAACACGCGCGCCGAAAACCCTTGATCGACCAGTGCCCCGGCGAGAAACGGCGCGCCGGTGCGAATCTGCCCCATCATCTCGGTGACGACGCACTCCGAGGCCACCGACGGTTCGAGCAGGGCGACACGTATACTCATACGTTGTATTTACTTTACCAACGATGGATCATCGTCATCCCAGTCTATATAGGTCGCCCGTCGACGCGGGTCTTCGTTGACCGCCCGCCCCAGCAACAGGTTGACGCGGCCGCGAATCCGCACCCACAGCGCCATGACCAGCGCGGGAACCCACGCGCACCGAGGCGCCCGGTCACCGTTTCTCGTGCCCACAGACGCCACGGCTCAATACCGCAGGCCGGCGAGGCGATTGGCCAGCGCCGCCGGCAACCCCACGACCTTCTGCAACTTGAACTTGCGCAACAACTGATCGTGGCGCCTCTTCTTGGTCGCGGCATCGATCTGATCGGGCATGGCGATGCTCGGCGTGCCGGGTCGACCCTCGTATTCGAGAATCTGGTAGAGGTCGATCGGCAAGCGGTCGATCAAAGCGGCCGACGCGAGGAAATCGGCCTCGGTTTCACCGGGGAAGCCGACCATGATGATCGAAGCAAGCCGCGGCCGCCGCGGCAAAGAAGCAATACGTCGTAAGCCGTCTTCGACATCGGCGATGCGATAGTCGCGCTGCATCCGCGCCAACACCGCATCACTGCCGCTCTGCAGCGGCAGGCAGAAAGCGCTGATGCGGCCGGTGGCAAACACCGGCAACAGGCGGTCGAGCTGGCGCAGGATGTACACCGGTTCGACGAAACGCAGGTTGATCTTGAACTCTCCTGGAACCGCCAGCATCGCGGTGAGCAGCGCGGCAAGTTCGGAACCAATGTCGGTACCCCAGGCCCCCATGTCGTCGCCGGCCAACGAGATCTCGTGCGCTCCGTGGGCCACGGCGTAGCGGACCTGCGCGACGATGCGCTCAGGCTCGACGCTGGTCAGCGCCCCCTTCGAGCGCCGGACGGCACAATAGGTGCAACGCCCCCGACAGCCGACCGAACCGCGGATGAAGAACCATTTTGGTGTCGGAATGGTGGCCATCCAGTGAGGAACCAGATCGATCCCGATGCGGTCTCGCAACGCTTCGAGTCGGGTGTGAATTTTGACCAGCCGCATGAAGGCCGGATTCGCCTGGTACTCCTCGAGCCGAATGGTGTTGCCGTTGACATCGGCCATCGACCGCTGCGCAGCGATGAGTCGATCGAACCGGCCGAGGTCACGCGGCGTGACCACCTCACGGCCCCCCGCCGCCTTGAACGCGTCGGGGTCGATCTGCGGCAGACAGCCCGTGGTGATCAAGCGCGCCCCCGTCTTGAGCTGTTCGCGGCGCAACCGGACATCGGCCAGGGCCGCATCTTCGAAGTGCTGATTGTACGCGCACGTCGAGACGATCAGGTCATCGGCCTCGCGGGCATCGCTCGTTTCGACCCAGCCATTGGCTTGGTAGAACAGGCGAATGCGGTTGGCATCGAGCGCGATCTCGGTGCACGGGTGTGCCGAGTTGCTGATGAAGAAGCGCATATTGCCGCCGGCGTTGCCCGTGTGGCAGGCGTCACCACGCAACGGCGCGGCGGGGCAGGGGGCGGTGGCAGGGGGTGTCGTCGTCATCGATCCCGCCGCTCAGGCAAATCCCAGAAAATGGCGAACCTGCTTGCGCACCGACATCCGCTGCAGCTTCTCGAACCGGCGTTGTTTCACGTGTTGCGGCACCTTGTTGGGCAGACTGGCCGCCGGCGTTTTGGGCCGCTCATCGTAAAGGAAGTTGAGATACAACGAGAAGTCACACTCGCGGACCAGCCGCAGAGAATCGCGAAAGTCTTCTTCGGTCTCGCCGGGGAACCCGACAATGATGTTGGTCGACACCATTTTCACCTTGGTGTGCCGGATCGTGTCGTTGACGCCCTGCTTGATTTGCTGATAGGTGTAGCGCCGGCCCATGGCCTTGATAATGCGATCGCTACCCGACTGCGCCGGCACACAGAAGCTCTTGACCTTGCCGCTCGAGAACGAGGGCACCAACCGATCGAACAGCTTGATCAGCCAGTAGGGGTCGATGAAGCGGAGGTTGATCGAGAAATCGCCGGGCAGCTTGACCAGCTCATCGAGCAGATCGGCCAACGACTGTTTCTTGTCGACGCCGTATCCGCCCATGTCTTCGCCGGTCAGGGCGATCTCGCGATAGCCCAGGCGCAGCCCTTTTTCGGCCTGCCGCACGATGTCGTCGATCGGCACGCTGTCGATGAACCCCTGCGCGTGCCGGATACCGCAGTAGGTGCAGTTGCCGGTGCAGCCGGTGGCACAACGAATGCAGAACCAGGACGGGCTGGGCGTGGTGTACAACACCCGCGGCACCTGAACAAACGGCAGACTCTTCTGCCATCGCTCGATGCGGGCGCGGGCCTTGACCCAGAAGGCGATGTGCGGGTTCGCCTCGTATTCGTCGGTCGAGATGAAGTTGTTGTCGAGGTCTTCGAGCTTCACCGAGAAATTCATGTGTTCGTTGAACTTCATGATGTCTTTGGTCGAGATGCAGACGCCGTTGAACTCCTGGCGCACCCGCTCCTGATTGATCTCGGGCAGGCAGCCGACGACGATGAGTTCGGCGCCCGGCTTCTTCTCGGCGAGGCGGCGGCGGATCTCTTCGATCTCGTAGTCTTCCTGGCTCTGGTTGAAGCCGCAGGTCGAGACGATGACGATGTCGGCCTCGCGCGATTCGCGCGTGACCTCCCAGCCGTTGGTGGTGAACCAGCGTTTGAGCAGATTGCTGTTCATCGCGTTTTCGGTGCAGGGATGCTGGGTGACACCCACGTAGACTTTCTTCATCGTCATCTTCCTTATTTATAACGTATTTATAATATCAATATCGTGCGTCGTGTCCGCTCGAGCCGCGGCCCCCTTCACACCGCCCGCCGCGCAAACACCAGCACGTGGCCGTCGGGATCGAGCGAATAGGCCGCCTCGTCGCCCCAGTTGCGCTGCGACAGCGGACTCAGCTCACGCGCGCCCGCCGCCAGGGCCCGCCTGTGCGCGGCGCCCGGGTCGTCGACGGTCAGATACAGTTCGGCCCGCGGCACGCCGGCGGCGACCGCGGGGTCGGGCAGTGCCGGCAACAACCGCTTGATGCCGGCTTCGGGCATGAGCCCGAGCACGCACCCGGGGGACAGGGTGAGCTCGGTCATCCCGGGCACGTCGAGCGTCGGCGTCAGATCGAGTGCCGCCCGGTAGAACGCCATGCTCCGCGCCTGATCGGCGACATAGAGAATGAAGTTCGCTTTCATCGGGCGCCCCGCGGTCGTGAGGCAACACCGATTTCGCGGCGCGTCATCATCAGTGGATCGTCCCGCCGTAGGGTCCGCGCACCACGACCGATGACCGGCTCCTTTTGGGCGGGGCTTTGCGCGCTGGGGCCTTGCCGGGGGCGGGTCGGGCAGGCCTGGCTTTCTCGAGGCCACCGCCCAACAACTCACGTCGTCGTGCGGAAGAGACCGGGTGATCCTCACCCTCATACCACCAGCGTACGATCGGCCGATTTTCGGAGTGACGGCGACAGTCTCTGAAGCCCGCTGCCAGAAACGCGGAGTGGATGCCGGTCCAGGCAAACGCATCGGGCATTTTGCCGTTCTTGGGAATCACCGGGTAACCTTCGACAATCGCAAGGTTGTCATGATGCATGGCGTGCCGGCAAGCCGCCACAAGCAACAGCTTCTGGATGCCACGGCCACGAAACGCCTTGTCGACATAGACGCAGACGATCGACCACACCTTTTCGTCGTCGATCGGCGCGAGCACACGCGTGTTCTCGAGGCGCAAAAATTCCGAACGCGGCGCCACCGCACACCAACCAATGGGTTTCTCTTGGTGATACGCAAGAACCCCAGGTTCCTTGCCCTGCATGACGAGATCGCGCAAGGCCTTGCGGTTGTTGTCGCCCTTGTTTGCCTCAAATTTGGCCTTCGGCAGCCGCCAGTTCATGCACCAGCAACCTCCACAGGCCCCACGTTCGCCGAACAGCCGTTCGAGATCGGGCCAGCGCTCGGGAGTGACGGCATGAAACGAAAACGATGGATCGTGGTTTACATCGAGAAACACGGACGGCCTCCGTTGGTGTCGGTTGCCGCCAATTCTACCACGTCGCCGGGCCCCCTAGAAACACCGCCGTCGCTCGCATCGGTCAACGCCGCAGGTTCAACGCCTCGTCGAACGGGATTTCGCCCAGGATGGCACGCCGGGCCGCGGCCTGCGGCAGGGTGATCCCGCCGGCATTACGCCAGGCCCGATAAACCTCGGCCGGGGGGCGGCCGTCAAACCAGGGTCGCAAGGTGGCATCGTCGAACTCGACCAGCTCGAATACGCCGGTGCGATCGATGCCCGTGCCATCGGCACATTGCTCGCACCCCGGCGCCCGAAACAGCTTGAGATTGCTGTCGTCGCCACCGCCGGCCACGTCGCCGGGCAGGCCCAACCGCCGCCAGGTCGCTTCGTCGAACCCCAGGTTGGTGACCATGCCGGCATCGGCCGGCAGTTCCTGGCGGCAACCGCGACAGCGGCTCGTGCGCACCAGGCGTTGATTGACCACGAGGCGCAACCCGGCGGCCAACTCGCCGCGGTCGAGCCCCCAGGCCAACAACCGCGCCCACGCGGCCGGCACATCGGTGACGGTCAAACCGGCGAGCACGGTGGTGCCGCCAATCGCCGCTGCCAGTGCCTGTTTTGCCACACGGCGAGAGCGCAGGTCATCGATCAGCAACACATCGGGCCGGTGCTGCAGACAGGCCCGCACGGCCCCGAGACTGTCGAGCCCCCGCGGCTCGTCGAGTTGCACCTGGTCGATATCGGCCAGATCGGCCTCGATCGCACTCTCGACGGTCATGATTTTGCGTTCGGGGTTGCGCAACTGCAATACAGAAGAGTACAGCGTCAGCGTCTTGCCCGCACCCCGTGGCCCAACCAATATGACAAAACCGCCGCCGGGCGCCGCCAACTGGCTTTCGTAGTTGGCCGCCGCCGTCGGCGCCATGCCCAGATCGACGAACGACCGCAGGCCTTCGCCGAAATGATCGAGCACAGCAAGATGCACGACATCACCGGCGACCGTCGGCGTCACCGTCAGTCGCAAACTCACGGCACGGTCGGCAATCTTGACACGAATACGGGGTTGCTGCTCGGTGGGCTTGCGATCGACCCGCCAGCCGGCCATGACCTTCAGTCGTTGGATGATGCCGGACGCTGCCTTCAGCGGGGGTTCCATCACCACTTTGCGCCGACCGTTGCCGCGGAAGCGGACCCGCCACGCACCACCGGCCGGTTCCATGGTAATCTCGGTTGCCCGCATCTCGACCGCATGGGCCACGATCAGGTTGACCAGGCGAATGATCGGCGCATCGCCCTTGCCCAGGTCGGCCAATGCCAGGTCGGCGAGCGCATCGAGGTCGCCGCCACCCGTCGGTTCGGCGGGCAGATCGCCGATCTGCTCGAGCAATCGCTCGGCCTCGTCACCGTCGGCCGGGAACAACAGCTCGAGCCGCTGTTCGAGGACCGCGACCGGCGCCACCACCGGCTGCACCTGCATGCCGCTGGCCAGGGCGAGATCGTCGATCGCCATGTGGCGCAACGGATCGGCCATCGCCACCCGCAGATGCCCGGCCTCGGAGCTCAGGGGAAGGCAGCAATACTTTTGCAATACATGCGCCGGCACCAGCATCAGGATCTTGGGGCTCGGGTGGACCCCGGCCAGATCGGAGAACTCGAGTTCGAGTTGGTGGGCCAATGCCCGCGCCACCTCGACCCCGTCGATATCGGGCAACCGTTGCACCGCCAGGTGAAACGTCCCCTCGCGACCGGCCGCTGTCTCGATCAGGGTGCGCAGGCGGCCTGGGTCGACCAGGCCGCGCGCCAGCAGGGTCTGGGCGAAATCACGGGCAAAACCGTCAAGCGCGTCGAGCACTCCGTCGTGACGACTCATCGGCGTGCCGGCGCACCCGCCGACCGGCCACTGCCACCGCCGTTCTGAGCGGCGGCCGGACACTGGGCCCCGGTCTCGTCAAACAGAGCACAGGCACTGCGCCAGTCTTTGATGCACTGCTGCGAACACGACACACACCGATCGATCTGCGCATCCCAGCCGGCAGCCAGACACTCGGCCAGTCGGTGCACCAGCTTGGCGTCGAGACCCGCGAAATGTTGGGCGATCAGTTCTTGCGGCAACTCACCCGAATCGACCGGCATCGACATGCGTTTCTGCATCACGGTCTTCATGTGTTGCGCATAGTCGACGGCAAAAGCGACAACGGCGGCCGCATCAAACCCATGCTTCGCCAGCTTCTTGCCAAGGCCCAGGTCGATCTGCGCGCGGATCGACTCGGCCAGCGCGTAGCAGAACCAATTGAGTTTGTTTTTTTCGTCGGGGGAGTTGTAGAAACGGCGGGGATCGATCGCCATCGTGGTCATTCAATGCCTCCTGCGTAAATTGGGGATGCATGCCACTGGACCCATGGATCCTCCACACTCCAAGCATAGTCGATTATCGTAGCGACCGGCAAACCACCAAGGACCCCGCGTCCTCCCGGCATTCTGCGCGGCGTCACGGCGCGCTCCAGACATCGTTGGCCACCCCGATGTCGGTCCAGCCACCAACCACAAACAGCTTGCCGAGAAACTCGACGTTGCCGGCATAGGCCCGCGGCGACCACTGATCGGGCAATCCGGCATCCTGCGCCAGAATCGACTGCCAGACCTTGCCGTCGATGCTGTTCCAGATGTCGTTCAAAGACAGGTCGTTGCCACCGCCATCGAGGCCCTCGCCGCCCAGCAACCACAAGCGACCGCTGTGCGCCACCAGACCCGGCATCAGTCGGCGGCCGAAGGCCGCATTCTCGATCTGCCGCACCCAGGTCACGCCATTCGTGCTCGTCCAGACGTCGTTGAGCTTGCCGGTCTGGCCCAACGCGTTCTGGCCCCAGCCGACGGCCACGACCATCTTGCCGTCGAACACCGCGGCGGCATGCCGATAGCGGGGGAAGAAGCTGACGACAACACTCTCGTTCACCCAATTGATGCCGTCGACGCTGCTCCAGATGTCGTCGTAGAGCACCGGCTGATCGTCGACCAGGTTGGCGCCGCCCAGCAACCACAACTTGTTGTTGTAGCTCAGAAGCTGGTGCCCGGTGCGCGGTCCGAACGGCGCACTCGCAACCTGCTTGGTCCAGGTGATGCCATCCGCCGAGTTCCAGACGTCGTTGAACACCGTGGTTTCGCCGGTGTCCGAGTCGAAGAACTCGCCGCCCACCAACCACAGACGCGCCCCGGCTCCAGTTCCCAGCACCGCCACCGCGTGATGCAACCGTTGTTTGAACTGGCTCGCCGGCGGAGTGGCGTCGTCCGTGAGCCGTCGCGTCCAGGTCACGCCGTTGGCGCTGTCCCACACTTCGTTGGTGCCGTCGGCGGTCGCACCGCCGATGACCCACAGTCTGTTGTTGTACACCACGGTGGCGTGCCCGTACCGCTCGTCGAACTGTGTTGCCGGCGGGCTGCCGCTGTCCTCCAGTTCGAGCGTCCAGGTCACGCCCGGTTGTGATGTCGTGCGAAAACTCGACTGGTGCAGAGCGACCAGCGGGTTCCCGGCGGCATCGCGAGCGCCGGTGTTCACCGAGATGGTGTACGACGCGTTGCTGCCGAGAATCGTCGTCGGCGTGAAGGTCATCGACGCCCCGCTCCATGAAAACTGGCCCGGCACCGCGCCGGAACTCGCCACCAGCGTGAATGCTGCCTCGGTCAGCGACCGATTCATCGTTTTTGTAAATACAACAACAATACGCGAATCGGGCAAGACATCGATCGCACCGGCAGCCGGTACCGTCGCCGTGGCGATGGCCGCGGGCTGCACGTCGGTGGTGAAGGTCGCCACGAACGGCGCGGCCAACGGCACGCCGCCGAGGCTCACCGCCGTCGTCGCCAGGGTCAAGGTGCACACGGTGCCGTAGGGCAGGGGTGCGGACGGAGCAAACGTCGCCGTGTTGCCGGCCCACGCCAGAACCCCGGCCACCGGCGTGACCCCGGCCCGCACCGCCCACGCCCCGCTTACGGACCCGTTGTCCATCGGCATATCGAAGGTCAACGCCACCGCCGTGCCGGTCGACACCCCCACGCTGCGCGGAAACGGCGACATCGCGATCAGGGTGGGCGGCACCACGGCGGCGGTGGTGAAGCTCCACGTAAAGTCGGCCACCAGAGGATTCCCGGCCCGGTCGCGGGCGGTCGCGGCCAGCCTCGCCGCCACGACCGTGCTTCCCGGCAGGTTGCCGGGCAGCGTATACACTGCCGTGCGATCGTCGTTCGACCAGGCGACCGTGCGCGTCCCGGCAACATCGGGGACCAACGTCAGCGCGGCGTCGACCGCCGCGGTATCCATGGGTTCCGAGAAATCGCAGCGAATCGTGGTCCCGCGACTGACGCCGACGGCACCGTCGCTCGGTGCCACAGCAGTTACCGTTGGGGCCACGGTATCGGCGGTGGTGAAACTGGCTGTCTGCGGCTGCGCCGGCACCCCGCCATCGACGCTGCGCGCGCTCGTCGCCAACGTCACCACGTAGGTCGTCGCGTTGGCCAGCGGCGTCACCGTCGCGAACGTCAATACAGTGTCTGACACCGACCACTGCGGCACCGCGTCACCGGGCAACGCCGGCGCGAACGACACCGCCGCCAGCGTCGTCGCCCGCACCATCGGCACCGAGAAGGTCAACGCCGGTTGCACCGCGCGTGCGACCCCGACCGCACCGGGAGAGGGCGTCCAGGCCACGACGTTTGGCACCGGCGCCGACGCGGTCGTAAAGACGACGACAACATCAGACGCCAGCGGATTGCCCGCGGCATCGGCCAACGAACCGGCGATGGTCAGCGTGTGGGCGGTGCTCGCGGGCAGCAAAGCCCCCTGTACCGTTAACGTCAACCGACGCGCATCGGCCGACCAGGCCGTCCCGATGCTGCCACCGGCCGGCGGCACCAGGGTGACTCCTGGCGCCGACGCTGTGTTCATCGGTTCTGAGAACTCACACATGAACACCGGGGAGCGCGGCACATCGACGCTGCCACACGGCGGACTCACCGTCAGAACAGTCGGGGCCACGGTGTCGGCGGTAACGAAACGCCAGGAGAACCCCGTGTCGAGTGGGTTGCCGACGGTGTCGCGGGCGGCGGTCGCCACCCGGATCTCATACTCCGTATTGCTGTCGAACGGGACGGCATGATCGAGGGTGACGATGCGGTTCAGATTGGACCAGGTGAAGGAGACACCGCCGGCCACCGCCGGCACCACCTGCACTGCGGCCTGCACCGAGGCCGCGTCCATGCTCTTGCTGAATTGCAGCGTGGGCGCCACGGTCCGCACCACCGCCGCTGCGCCGGGGGCGGGCCCCACGACAATGACCTGCGGCGCCACGGTGTCGCGCGTCGCGAAGGTCGAACGCCAGATCTGTTCGAGCGCCACGCCGGCAGCGTTGCGCGCACCGGCGCCCAGCGTGAGCGCGTATTCGGCAAGGTTCGCCAGATCCTCGGCGAAGGTGAACGTCACCACCGTGTTCCCGTCCGACCAGGTGGCGGTGCCGATCGACGCGGGCGGGACCACGGAAAGAGCCGCGGCCACTGCAGTGGGGTCCATCGCTTGGTCGAACTGCAACGTCACGGTGGGCCGGCGCTCGATCCCCGTCACCCCGTCACCCGGGGTCACCGCGACGATGCGGGGTCCGACCAGCGCACCCGTCGAAAACGACCACGACGAGAACCCGACCAGTGCGTTGCCCGCACGGTCACTCGCTCCGGCGCCGATCGTCGCCACGTAGCGCGTTCCCGGCAGCAGGTCGCCGGCATACTGCCACGACAGTCGCGTTCGGTCGGCCGACCATGATGCCACCACAGCCGTCCCGGGGTCGGGGACCAACGACACCCCAATGGTGGCTGTTGCCATGGGCTCGCTGAACTGCACCACCAATGCCGGGTTGCGCACCACGTCGGTGGCTGCGGATGCCGGCGCCACCGCCTGCACCTGCGGAGGCACGGTGTCGGCGGTGACAAAGGTCAACGAGAACTCGCTCCCCAGTGCGGTGCCCTCGCTGTCGCGTGCCAGCGTCGACAGCGACACGGTGATGGTCGCGGCATTGGGCAGCGGCGCCTCGAGCGCAGGCGTCAGGGTCAACACGCGGTCGCCGTTCGCCCAGTCAAACCGTGGCGTTACTCCCAAAGCAGGCATCAAGGCGAAAGCGCTCACGACACTGTCGCGCCTCATCGGCCGATCGAAGGTGATCACCAGGGCTGCCGTCCGCGCGACATTCACCGCGCCATGGCGCGGCACCGTCGCAACCACCTGCGGGCGCACGATGGCCGAGGTGGTGAACCCGATCGAAACCGGCTGGGCAAGGGCAACCCGGGTCAGATCGCGCGCGGAGGTCGCGATGGTCAACGTGTAGGTGGCGTTCGCCCGCAGCGGCTCGGCCGGCGTGAAGCGCAACGTCCGCCCCTGATCGAGCCAGGTCGCCTGCGGGATCGTCGGCAACGGTGGCGCCAATGACAGCGCCGCTTCGACAGCACCGGGATCCATGGGGCGATCGAAGGCCAACTGGAACGCAGTATTCAGCGGCACATTGCGCGCATGATTGGCCGGCACGCTGCTGAGCAATACGGGCGGCGTGGCGAGCACCGGGCCCGACGCCGGGGTGCCGACGGCAGTGGTGAACGAGAAACCATACGGCCGCCCGAGCGGAGTCCCGGAGAGATCGGCCACGGTCGATGCGATCGTGAATACATATTTCGTATTGCTCGCCAGAGAAGACCAGGTCAGGGTGACCCGTTGCCGATCGTAGCTCCAGGCCACGATCGGGTCGGCGCCGACGCCGGGCTGCATGGCCCAGGCATCGGCAAAGGTCGCGGTCGCCATGGCTCGATCGAAATGAACGACCACCAGCGACAGCGGATCGACATTGACGGCGCCGCTGGCCGGCATCGTTTCGCTCACGCCCGGCGGGGTGACGACGACCACCGCCGGTGTCGCCGTGGTGACCGAGAACGCCACCGGCGCCGCGAGTGGGACGCCGTCGAGATTGCGGGCACCGGTGGCCAGGGTCACCGTGTAACGGCGTCCGGCGGCAAAACCAGGGCGCGGCGTGAAGGTCAGCGAGCGACTCCCACTGGAGAACCGACCATCGACCGCCGGCGCAACCGACAACGCGAAACGCGTCGCCGCAAAGTCGACATCCTGGTCAAATGTCAATACAACCGATGTATCAGTCGCCACCCCTGTCGCACCATCGGCGGGAAAGTGGGCCACAACTCGGGGCGCTGCTGACGCCCGCGGCTGCGTGAACGCCAGCACCGGGGCCGTAACCACGGTGCCCCGCTGCGTCGTCCCGAGCAACTGCCAGTAATACTCGACGCCGCGGGCAAAACCCGCAAACTCGTCGGCCGTCGGCGTATACGTGGTGCGACCATCGGTGAAGGTGCGCACAAACGGAGCCCGCGCCAGATCGAACGGCGTGGCCGCCACCCGCAAGGTCACCGAGGCAAAGGCAGCGGCCGGGGTCAGTCGCCATGCGAACGACGGCGGCACACTGGAGGTCACGCCGATGGGCGCAACCGGCACCAGCAGCTCTCCTCCGCGCAAAAAGGCCGCTTCGGCCTCGCCACCGAAACGAAGCGGGTCCTCATCATCGTGCACGAGCACGGTCGCCACCACGCGCAGCGGCGCCGCCGCGGTCGTGGTATCGACGAACCGCAACCGCACCACGGCGGAACCCACCGCCCCGTTCACCGTGACGCCAACCAGCGGGTCGCGAACCAGATCGACCGGCGCACTGCGCCCGCGCACCATTTCGAGCTGACGGCTCTGCGCGGTTCCGCCGAGACTGCCGGCGGCCCCGACCAGGATCAGCGGCTCGTTTCGCCCCGGGGTCGAGAACACCACCTCGGCCCGACCGAAACGCATGACCCGGGCGGCATCGCTGGCGTGGCGCACGACGACGTCGAACTCGAGGTCGGTGCCGTACCGCCCGGTCGCGTCGGGAACCATGACCGCCGGACTGGCCGTCACCGCAGGCGCCGCGACGAGCCCACCGCCCGACGGGCCGGCCGCACGCACCACCGCAGCAAACGGCGCAAATGGTAAATATGATGTATTTACAATCACCGCTCGACCCGCATCGAGGTGTTGCCCCAACAGCACCCAGCGTTCGCCGTCCCAGCGGGCGGCGTACAACTGCTCGATCGCGGCACGGGCAGGCACCAGGGCCGGTTCGTACGGCAGGGTGAACTGCCACGCCCCGGCAGGCAACGGCATCACGGCATCGGTGCGGCAAGTGAAAACATCGCCCACCACGGTCAGCCCGGTTGTGGTCAGCTCATTGGCCCAGAAGCGCCGCCGCTCGACATTGAGGTTGCTGCCCGCGGCCAGGGAATCGGCGCCAATCCCCAGTTGAAACCGCTCGACCACCACCTCGACCGGCTCGCCCCCCACCAGGGCCCGCGTGTAGATGGTGGCCGTCCCGGCCCCGGATGGCGGCGCCAACAGTTCGTGCTCGTCGGGTGTAAATACATGGGAACCACAACCGATGAACAATGCCGCAACGACGGCAACGAGCGCCAGCAGAATGTGCAGGTGGCCATGGACAATGTCACCCAGGCTCTTCTTCATAGGCCCATGGTACCAAGAGTGGCGTCACTCTGTAAATGGGCCGCCGGTCTTTATTTACGGCGTGTTGCTGTCTCTCAGGACGCGACCCCGACGGCGCTCACTCGAGGCGACCGAGCAAACGGAGCATGCCGTCGAGGATGGTCACCGGATGCGGCGGACAGCCGGGCACGAACAGGTCGACCGGCACCAGTCCGGCCGCCCCCCCGTGCGTTTCCGACCGGCCGATGTACGGTCCGCCCGAGATGGCGCACGCGCCCACGACGATGACAATCTTGGGGGTCGCCACCGCCTCGTAGGTCTTCAACAACCCGACGCGCATGTTCTCGGGCACGGGACCGGTGATGATCAGGCCGTCGGCATGGCGCGGCGAGGCCACGACCTGGATGCCGAACCGCCCCAGATCGAACACGACGGTCGACAACACGTTGATGTCGGCTTCGCACGCGTTACACCCGCCGGCACTCACCTGGCGCAGCTTGAGTGAACGCCCGAACAGACGCAGACTTTGCTCTTCGAGGGCCGCCGCCAGGCGCAGCTCGCTGCCCGGCGACCAGACGAGGTCTTGCCGCGTCCGCACCGACAAGCGGTGGTCGGTGGTGAATGAAATGCGCGCCTCGGGGCAGTGATCCGGACAATCGGCGCAGAACAGGCAGCGCCCCAGGTCGATCTGCGGCGGCCGCCCATCGACACGCGACATCGCCCCGGTCGGACACGCCGCGACACACACGTTGCACCCTGACGGACACGGGGTGTCGCAGCGCACCACCGGCAGTCCGCGCAGACGGTCGGGCAGGGTGGGGGGCTGGTCGGGATAAGCGACGGTGCGGTGCCGTTGCTGCAAGCGGGTGAGCAGAACATTCAGCATGCTGCACCTCTCATAGGTCGTGACCGCAGTACGACAGGTTGAAGCTCTTGTTGCACAGCGGGAAATCGGAAATCTCTTGGTTGCGCAACGACATGGCAAGGCCGAACCAGTTGTGGAACGACGGGTCGATCAGCTTCCAGTGAGCAATACGATGTGTTGCATCGGTCGAGACGACGTGGCAGATCTCGCCGCGCCATCCCTCGATCAAGCTCAGCACCACGCGCTCGTCGGCGAGCGGTCCGAGCGGCACGCGGAGCGGTCCCGGCGGCAGTGTCCGCAGTTGCTCGTCGATGAACGCAATCGACCGCTGGATCTCGAGCCAACGCACGTAGGCCCGCGCGAAGACGTCGCCCGTATCCCAGCATGAGATCGGCACATGGAAGTAGCGATAGATGCCCGAAGGAAACTCGAAGCGCACATCGCGTTCGAGACCGACCGCACGGGCAGCGGGGCCGACCAGGCCAATCCCCGAGGCCGTATGGGCGGGCACGACCCCGGTGTTCTCGAACCGCGCGATCACCGACGGGGTTCCCCACAAGAGACCGATTGCCCCGGCCACATCGGTCGAATACTGTGCCAGCCGCTCCCGCATCAGACCGGCCCGCTTCTCGTCGAGATCGAAGCCGACGCCGCCCGGCCGCACCAGGCCCCGCCCAAACCGGCTGCCACACAGCAATGCGCTGAGGTTGAGGAAATCACCGCGCAATCGACCGCAGTACGACATGGTCGGCAGATAGCCGACGTCGCCCGCCAATGCACCGAGATCACCGGTGTGATTGGCCAACCGCTCGAGTTCGAGCGCGATGCCTCGCAGGGCCAGAGCGCGCGGCGGCACGTTCGTGCCGGCCAGAGCTTCGAGGGCCTCACACCCCGCCAACGCATGACCGATCGTCGTGTCGCCGGCCACGGTTTCGAGTATCGGCAGGGTCTGCGGCCCGGGCCCGCCCCACAACGCCCGCTCGGCGCCGCGGTGCTGGTATCCCAACGAGATCTCGAGGTGCATGACCCGCTCGCCATGGCACTGAAAACGAAAGTGCCCCGGTTCGATCACGCCGGCATGCACCGGACCCACAGCCACCTCGTGCACCTCGTCGCCGGTCACCTGGAAAAAATCGGTGACACCCACGACGATCGGTTCCGCCGGCGCGCGTTTCCAAGCGTCGTGGCCCGGCCGGTAGCTGCCGTGGAACCGGATCGGTTTGAGCCACGGATGCCCCTCGGGCCGCAATCCCCACTGCTCGGCAATCTCGCGCTCGAACCAATGAACCTCGGGACAATCGGTGGTCAGCGCCGGATAGCCGCCGCCTTCGACCACGGTACTCGACCACAGCAGGCGACCGTTCACGCCATCGGCCAACACCGCAACGAGCCGGACCCGCTCGAGCGAACCACCGTCGGGTTGGCCGAACAACGCGGTGACCCGCAACCCATCGCGCACACCGGCCACGATCTGGCGACGCCAGTCGCTCACCGGCAAGATTGGGATCTCGGCACGCAGCATCACCTGACCGTGGACCGCTTCACGCATGACTGTCTCGCTCATGGCCGCACCGACCCGGTCAGCAGCCCCGCACCCTGCGCCAGCAATTGCGACAGTGTCGGCGGCAGATAGAGCCCGAGGATCAACACCAACAACGCCAATAGCAGCGGCGGCAGGATGGTCAAGGTCGACTCCGACACCGGCGCCGGCAGG
>CAZADH010000071.1:2981-23340 GCA_964483805.1 uncultured bacterium | reverse complement strand
GATCTGGTTGGCGACGCGGTCGCCGGCGGCAAAGGCGGTGGCCGCCGGAACCATCAGGACGACGCCCCAGCGCGGCACCCCCGCCTGTTTGAGGTTGGTAAGATTGCGCCAGCCCGCATACCAGGCGGAGCCCCGATACTGCACCTCGCCCTGGGCGTCATCACCCTTCAGAACACGGACCACCGCATCGTTGGCCTGTTTCAGATTGGCCTGACTCGTGACCTGAGCCCGCCGCGGATGCGCCAGCGCCGTGCCGTGTTCATCGACCACGAGCAACTCGGCGCCGGGCATAACCCGCACGGCGTTCGCCATGCCTTGCAGGAAACCCAGGTGCACCACGGCCACGACCACGCCCACCGGTTGCAGGTCATTGCCGATCAGCGGCGCGCCGACCACCCAGATCGGCGCACCCACGGCATCATTGAACGATACGCTACCGGCGACAAACCAGCTCGATGTGCCTGCCAGGGCCCGCCTGACCACCCCACGGGTGAGCAACGACCCGAATGCCGTGTCGACCCGGGTCGCTTCCGCGCATCGGCGTTCGGCCGCGTCGAACAGTGCCAACGACAGCACCGGCCCCGATGCCGGCAGGGTTCGATCGAGGATCTGCTGATACCACGCGGCGTCCGGACGGCTGTCTCTGCCCTCGGTGCCGGTGGCCGCCACATCGAGGAGATCGGCCACCCAGGCGCCATTGGTCAACACGTGATCAGCAGCGGATTCGAGCGTCGCGGCGATCAGCCGATAGAAGGCGTTGAGTCCTTCAGGCGTGAGGAACTCGGGACGTACACCCTCTGATGTAGAAGCGACGCCATCCATGGCCGTCGACATCAAGGCGGGAAAAGCCTCATCGTCACGGTGCGCCGCCGAGGCCTTGATCAGGCCCGCCCACGCCCGCATCCCATCGGCCCAGGTCGCCAACCGCATCGAGACCGGTCGCGGCCGCGGACCATACGCAACCGGCAGGCGGGAGTACAAGCGCAGACTCTCACGCACGCTGCCGATGGTCTGAGAGACTTGGGCCACCGACAGGTCGAGGACGGTGCGCACTTGTTCACCGACGATGCGGCGTTGCACTTCGCGCTCGCGCTCGACGCTTTCCATGGATAAATACAAAATAAGCGCAACCACGACCAACCCAAGCACACCCACGGCCAGAGAACGATCGGTGTAGCCTTCGGAAACCTGGGCCTGGGTCATCGCCGCGTCACGATCTTCGGAACGGTGAGCAAAATGCCGATATTAACCACAAGGGAAGTTTGTGTGGGCGCGTGGTGGCGAAGCAGCCGACGCAGCGACCGCAAGCCCGTGCAAAGCAGAGCCCCGCCCAGATCAAATAAGGAGTCGCGAACCATGCTGTGTCCCCAATGCAATGCCCCAATGTTGCGCAAATTCCACACCGGCCGGGTCGCTCCGTATCACACGCTGAACTGCACCCACTGCCGCTTTGTGATTTTCTATCGTGGCGTCACCAGCGAAGATCAACCGCAATTGCCACCGGCCAAAATCCAGTTCTGAAACCCGGCGTCGGGCGACCCATCCGCCCGCTCCAGCCGCACCGGCCCGATCATGTCGTGGCCATGGTCCCGGTCAGGGCCAGTGGCACGTCGCCAAACAGCGACAGGAACTTGTCGACACGGGTGATGCGAAAGGTCTCTTGAATCTCTTTGTTGGCACCGGCGAGGGCCAGTCCGCCCTGCTGGGACGCCAACTCTTTGGTGAGCGTCAGGAAGAACTTGATCGCGGTTGAATCGACGTATTCGACCCGCGAGAGATCGAAAACGAGACGCGTCGCACCCTTCTCGCGAACCAGCTCGACCGCCTCCTTGAGCTTGACGATGTTGTAGATGCTGATTTCGCCTTCGACCTCGAAGATGATGTTTCCCTGCTCGGTGCGCACGTTGAATACCATTGCCATACTCCCTCTACATTCTGGTGAAACGCGCGTCGGACGACCCCTGCTGTCGAGGGTTCTCGGCTTCGTTTCTACCCATCACTTCCACCCACCCATTGCGGCGATGCTGCCGTGGCCTACTTGCTTGGCTGTTGCGGCGGCGTCGCCAGAATAACCTTGACCGCTTCGTGAACGTTCGGGAAAATGCGCAAAACCCGCTCGACACGGGTGACGCGGAAGATCTCGGCAACATTCGGAGACGCTCCGGCAAGAGCGAAGAAGCCGAGGACCGCACGCATTTTCTTCTGAACTTCGATAAAGAAACTGATCGCCGAACTGTCGAGATGTTCGAGCCCTGAGAGATCGAAGACCAGGCGCATCACGCCCTTCTGAATAATCAGCAACACCGCTTCGCGCGCGCGCGGCAGCGTGTAGACGTCGAGTTCGCCGCGTATCGCGAAAATCACGACGCCCTCGACGTATTCGGCGTGGTAGCTCATCCGTTCAAGTGTCATCGCATCCCCCAGACAATTGACGTGAGAGTAGCGCATCCGCAGGCGCAAATCAACCCGGCATGCCCCTTTCTTGTAACATCTCCGTGAGCGGGGGCACGCGCCCCCGCTCGGTTCGCGGCACAGGTCCGCGAACCTCACACCCCGCGGTCGGCCGCGTTGGCTGGGCGCCCCCGCGCCTCCGAACTTCGCCGGCCAACGCCACCAGTAACTGAGACGTTACCTTTTCTTCCCGCGTCGAAACCGGACGGTGGTCACCGCACGCAACGGCGCCGGTGAGCCGGCACGAGAAAAGGCTGCAGGGCAGCCGCGGTTTCGGGTAGAATGGGCCCGCTTTCGTCAACCCATGATTCTCCGGGAGGGAAACGGACACCATGATCAAGAAAGTCGAACTCGGACAGGTACACGGACACGAGGTATTCGGCAACCCGGCACCACTGGGCCTTTTTGGCCTGGCCATTGCCTGCGCGGCTCTGACACCCATCGCCTTCGGCCACGGCCTCGATCCGGCGGGATTCAAGACCGCCGCGATCTACGCACTGCTGTTTGGCGCCGCGTGCCAGTTGCTCGCCGGCCTGATGGATTTTGCCAACAAGAACGCCTTCGGCGGCACGATCTTCACCGCGTTTTCCTTCAACTGGATGATCAACGCGTGGGTCTTCTGGTCGGCAGCGCACGGCGAGGTCGCCAGCCACTCGATCGTGCTGGCGGTCGAAGTGACGATGTTCTTCACCTTCCTGGTGCTGACCTACGGGTTCGGCTTCTTCAGCTCGATGCTGTTCTTCTTCCTGCTCGACATCGATTTTCTATACCTGTGCAAGGTGCTCAAGGCCCTGTCGGGCTCGCCGGCGTTCAACACCCCGATCGCGGTGCTCACCGTGATTCTCGGCGTCATCGCCATGTGGATCGCCCTGGGCTCGTTGATCAACCCGGTCGCCAAGAAAGAGATCTTCAAGATCGGCGGCCCAATGTTCTTCGCCGCCAGTCGCAAGCGCTTCGACTGGTCGATCCGCCACCAGATTCACGAGGTGCTCTACCATCACTGGAAAACCAACGCCTACGCCGAGATGCGCCTCGAAGAACTGGAAGCCCGCATCAAGCGCAAGCTGGGTGACCGCAACGTCATGCCCGACCTGTGCTACCTCATCGACTACGGCGCCGTGAAGGCGACCTACGCGCAGGACAACCCGACCCGCCCGACAACGGTGCGACTGAACTCGGCCGGCATCGACTTGTACGAGCAACTTATATTGAAGAAGTATGACTTCTGATCGTTCCCGCACGATAATGTAATATATTGTATTTCCATATCGCTGCGCTGCCGGCGAAACGATGGCAAAAAAGAAGGAGAGCACATGCCCCGAATCATCAGCGATGCAAAGTTTGCGCGGCTCTGTCAGACTCTGCGCGACCGCAAGGTCGACGTGGTCTGGATCGACGACAACGAACGCAGTCGTGACGTCAATCTCAATTACCTGACCGGGCATCCGAACGATGCCACGGTGCTGGTCTATGCCGACGGTCAGGTGGCTCTGCGTCCCTGGGATCTCCCACTCGCCGGCAAAATGGCCCACGTCACGCGGATCCTCGGCAGCGAAACGGTCTCGTTCGCCTCGCCCCAACCCCTCTACGACGATATCCGCCAGAAGCTGGGGGAGTCGTTCACCATCGAGTTCACCACGCGCAAGAGCCACTACGCGGTGGGGTTGATCCAGGACGCCTTCCCCAAGGCCCGGATCATCTCGACCCCGCAGGGCGCCGAGAAGGCACTGCAGCAGGCGCGCGCCGCCAAGGAACCGGGCGAGATCGAGAAGATGCGCGCCGCAGCCGGCCTCACCAATTCTTTGTTGGCGCGCCTTCCCGACTTCATCCGCAGCGAGGGCAACAAACTGCGTGAAGTCGACGTGGCGTTGTTTCTCGAGACCGAAATGCGCCGGGCCGGCGCAACCGGCACCTCGTTCGAGACGATCGTCGCCAACAAGAACCGCTCGTTCGGCATCCATGCTTTTCCGGCGGCATCGACCGAACTCTTGTGCGTGAGCGGCCCGGCGATTCTCGACTTCGGCGTCAAACTCGACGGGTACTGTTCCGACGTGACGGTGCCGCTGATGTTCGGCACGCCCACAGCCCATCAACAGGCGATGCTCGACGCCGTGCGGGCGGCGTACGATGCGGCGATTGCCGTGATCAAACCCGGCATCGCCGCGCATGTCGTGGCCGAAACCGCCGTCAATGTCTTGAAAGAACGCGGCGGGTTCACGATGCCGCACGGCTTGGGTCACGGCGTCGGTCTCGAGGTGCACGATCCGGTGACGGTGGCGCCCAAGCCCACCGATCCGGGCGTCCTGAAGAACTGGACCGAGACGATCCTCGAGCCGGGCATGATCTTCACCGTTGAACCGGGCACCTACGACCCGGCGCACGGCGGTGTCCGCCTCGAAAACGATGTGCTCGTCACCTCGTCCGGTGTCGAGGTTTTGACCCGCTCGGCACCGCTGGCGTTCCCGCAGATCGTCGCGTGACGCGTTGATCTGGGGGGGGCCCTGCCCGCCCTCTTGTCGTTGCTGCCCCCTGGTTCGTCGGCCGACGGACCGGGGGGCAACTTTTTTCACCGATCGACTCAACTCTCTTCGGAAATGTGCCGACATTGGCAGATGACCGAAGAAGGTTTTTGTGTCAAACCTTTAGGGAGAACCGGGATGAAGATACGACAAGGGTTCCTGGCGGGGGCTGCGAGCGCCGGCCTCCTGGTGGCCACGACGTTCAACATCGGGTCGTTGGAGGGCAGCAGCCTCCTGCGCCTGCAACTGGCCAACCAGGCGACCGAGATTCGCGAAGGCTTCGAATTCGGGCTGTTGCGACCGGCGTGTTTTCGGCGCAGCAGCCTCGACGCGTCGATTTCGCGTCGTGACTTCAACGAGGCTCTGGGCAAGGTATTTCGCGAACTCGGGATTGCCATCGGGTTCGATGAGACGCTGTTTGCCAAGGCCGGCATGTTCCAGGTCGGCCAGGGCCGACGCACGCTGACCCGCGCCGATGGCTGCGAGGCGTTGTGTCGGGCAGTCATGTATCTGGCCGACCAGCGCATGATCACGCTCGACCATGCCCCCACCGAACGGTTCAACGACTACGAGGTGCCGACCCCATACCGGGACGCGTTCGGCTACCTGCTCGGTCACAAGATCATCACCGGCTACGCCGACGGTTCGATGCGGGCAGAGCGCCGCCTGAGTCACCGTGAAACCGTATATCTGCTGTTCCGCTTCTTCCAGCAGGTCGCCCCAGGGGTCCAGACCGTGCAACGTGGCCAGGCCTACGAAGTGGTCTTCCTCGACATGCCGATCGACCCGTATATCTTCAAGAGCATCCAGGTGGTGGCACGCGCCGGGGGCTTCACGGGATCGCCGCTCGGCACGCACTTGCAAGGCGAGCAGGGGCTGAAACCTGCGCAGTTGGGCAGCATGGTCCGCGGCATTCTGATCCGCACCGGAAAAAAATACGACGTCAATACATTGCAGTCGGTCATCAGTGGTCCATCAGCCGGCGGTCAGGCCAGTCGCGGCCAACTCGCCAATATGCTCGGCGTTCTCGTCGATCTCTACGAACCCACCGGACCGGGCATGGCCTGGCCGTACACCGACCTCTTCGTCAACCATCGCGCTGCCCCCGGCTTGAAAGCGCTGGGCAAGATCGGCATTCAACTGGGTTACCCCAACGGCCGATGCGAGGCCGATGAAGCGGTGACGCGCTTCGAGGTCATCGGCGTTCTCGAAGCGGTGATCAACCGCCTGGGGCTCGATCCGGGCACGAGCACGTCGACCGTGGCCACGGCAAAGCCGATCCTCGAGGTCGGCAAGATCAACGCTGCACCGACAGTGGCAGAAACGCCGGGTTCCCCCGACCAGGAGGGGAAACCGGCACCGGCAGAGAGTCCGGCTGTTGCACCGCCGCCGGCCTCCGACCGCCCGACCGGGGCTCCCGACCCGGTCCCGCCCGCCCCCTCACCAGAACCCGCTGCTGACAGGGGCAGTCCTGCATCGGCGGACACCATCAGGCCCGACGACGATTTCGCCCAGTTCGTGGCGAAGATGAAGGCGAAACAAGCGCGCATCCGGGCCCTGATCGAACACCGGCGCCCGGCGGCCGAGTAGCCAAGGAGCGTATAGGCGCAACGGATGGCCCAGATCACCGAAAAAATCATCGGCGTGGACATCGGCAGCGATGCCGTCAAGGCCGTCCTGCTCGAACGCCAAGGCCAGGGGACCTGCTGTCTCGGCACGCTGATTCACAGTTTTCCCGACGGCAACGGGCACACCCCGGAGCAGTTGCACGAAGCGCTCCAGGCTGTGCGCGCGAAGTTTGGCAACGCAACGGTGCGCACCGCGGTGATCATTTCGGACCGTCAGGTGCAGTTGAAGTTCTTCAACAAGCCGGACATGCCCCCTGATTATCTCGAAATCGCGGTTGCCAACGAGATGAAGCAGGGTCTCACCCCGGCTGAGGGTGGTGATGGCGGCACGCCGGGCGAGATTCCGGTGTGGACCACCACGGTTCTGGGCCGGACGAAGATCGAAAATGGCGCGCGCACGCAGCTCCACCTGGTGGGCGCCGTGGCGCCGAAGTCGTTGCTGTTCGAACAACAGAAACTCTTCGCCGCTGCCGGTCTGCAACTGTGCGCCATCATTCCGTACCCGATCGCCTTGCGCGAGTGCCTGCGTTCTGCGGTGCTCGATCCGCGGCCGGCGGATGCCGAGCCCTCATTGATCGGCGTGGTCAATCTCGGCGCGAGCACGAACCAGATCGCGGTCTTCGACCACAGCCTGCTCTATCTGGCCCGCATCTTCCCGTCGGCGGGCGAGGACCTGACCCGCCAACTGGCAAAGACCTGGCGGGTCGGCAACCAGGAGATGATTCTCGATCGCGAGCGTGCCGAGGAGTACAAGCGTGCCATCGGCGTCATGACGATCGAGGAAGTCTCACGGTACGAGGCGACAGCCCTCGAACCGCAGGTGTCGCTTGCACTCTCTCGCGCTATCGAACGGATGGCCCAGAAGATCCGGCTGTCGCTCGATTATCTCAAGGGCCAGATGCGGGCGTCCGTCGATCACGTGCATCTCGTGGGCGGTGGCGCCAACATGCGCGGCGTCGGCAAGCACCTCGATGACCTGCTCGGTACCCACACCCATTCGTTCAATCCGATGGCGCGCATGACCTTTGCCGCGGTCGACCAGCAAGCCGCCATCCCCACGGCCGAGGAACTGGCCACACTGTCGCCAGCGTTCGGCACCGCCCTGGCGGCTTTGTTGCCGGACGATCAGAACCTGAACCTGTTCGCACTCATCGCCACGCAGACGATGAAGAAGATCAAGGCCTTCCTGCAGAAAGCCCTGGTGCCGTTGGCCTGGATCGGCGTCGTCGCAGTCCCCGTACTGCTTTACACCCTACTGGTGTACTGGCCGGTCGGCAGCGAACTGGGCGACCTCTCGAACAAACTCGGCGAGGCGAACGCGGCCCTGGGCGAACTGGCCACCGAAAAAGGTAAATACGATCGATTACAAAAGGAACAGAAGGATCTGGCCCTGCGCAGCCAGTTCCTGCAGAAACGCCTGGGACAGAAAGTGTTCTGGTCGCGCCTGTTGCTCGAGGTCGGCAAGGTTACGCCCGACCGCGTCTGGTTGACGCAGTGGCAAAGTCTGGCTCCGGCGGTGCCGAGTCCGGAACCGACCCGACCGGTCGCCGGTGCGGCAGCGACCAAGAACGCTCCGGTACCGGGCATTCCGGCGGTCCGCTTCCAACTGAGCGGCGTGGCCGGCACCTACGATGATCTGGCCCTGTTCATCCAACGTCTCGAAGACTCGGCGCTGTTTTCATCAGTGAAATGGGAAGAGAGCAGTGCCGAAGGCAAAGACAGCAAGGAAGCCGGTCCCAAGGAACCGCGACGGGGTCGAGCCTCCGTCGCGTTCAAGATCGTTTGTGTCGTGGCTCCTACCAAACTCAAACCATGAGCCACCAACCGGAACACCTCGAGCAAAAGGAAGGAGCCAGCAGCGATGCAGAATGAAAAGATCGTCGTGGTCTTCGTGCTGGCACTTGCTCTGATCGGCTACGACTATTTCTTCGAACATCCGGCCCGGGCCATGCAGATCATTGCCATGCGTGCCGAAACCAACGACCGACTCAACGAGGTTGAACTGGCACGGGCGGCAAAGGCCAAGATCCCGGCTCTCGAAAAGGAACTGGCCGGGTCGCGGCAGTTGATCAAGACCCTGCAGGAGCAGTTGCCCAAACGCAGCCAGATCGGTCTGTTGCTCGACCAGATCATCATGGTCGCCCCCAAGATCAATTTCCGCTTCGATCTCATCAGCCCGCAGGCCGGGCAGGAGAAGGTCGAGACCATTACGCAGGGCGATGCCAAAGCCGAGATCCGCTATGAGGAACGGGAGATGAGCCTGCGCATCCGTGGCACTTTTCCGATGATCGGTCAGTATCTCGAGAACCTCGAGAACCTGCCCCGGCTCGTGGAAGTGACCGGCATTGACATCAAGGCCGGCGGCGCCGAGACGCAACCGACGACGACGCTGCGGGTCAAGACGTTCATCATGGCGGGAGAGTGACGATGGAACGGCGTGAGGTCTATACCTGGAACGGGGCCATGCGCGTGCTGGCGTGCCTCGCCGTCGTTCTCTTGATCGCCCGCACCATGCCGGTCACCGGCCAGGACACCAGTCCATCGAGCACCAGCGCCCGCCCGCTCGATGCAATACAAGGTATTTCTCTACTCGGCACTTCGATGGCTTCACTTTCGCCGCTGCTCGCTGACACCCCGACGGCGCCCGCCCGCATCGACGCCGGCAGCAGTATTGCCGAAGTCCCGACCGTCGTCGGCTCGGTGGGCGCCGATCTGCCGGTGGCCTCGGTAGCCGCAATGGTGCCGGGTCGGATCGAATCCGGCATCAAGCGTCACTGGGCGCTGATGCGCGATGTGTTCGTGCCGGTGCCGGCCCGCGAACTCGACAAACCACGCACCGAACCCCGTCCCAGTGCGGTCACCGCCCTGCCCGACCCGACAGCGACCAACAGCGCCTCCACCGGCACGACCACGGAGCCCGGTTCCGACCGCGCCTCTCCCGACACCGTCGCCGTGGTGGGGCCGACCACACCGGTCGTCGACCCAATCGCCGCCACCAGTCAGGGTTCCGGCAGTGCGACCGACCCCGAGATCGCCACGTTGCCCGACTTCCACGAACCCGTGGTGGTGTCGGCATCGCAACCGATCGTCGAGACCCCGCAACTCACTCCGGCCGGGTCGGGTGACGACACCGACATTCTCGAAACCGAGCCACCCACGTTCAGACCGAAACCCCGAGCACGACTGCCACGATTGACCGGGGTCATGATCTCATCGGATCGCGATCACATGGCGATTCTCGACGGCACGATCGTTCGCGCCGGCGATTTCTGCAGTGGTTTCCGGGTCAGAAAGATCACCCGCAACTCCGTGGTTCTAAAGGGCGACGGCGAGGAGCACGTAGTCTATGTCAATCCGTAGAATCCAAGTCAGTATGACCGTTCTGCTGCTGGTCGCCGTGTGCTTCGGCCCGGCGCCGATGTTGCTGGGCCAGGGCGCCTCGCCTGCGCTCACCCTGTTGCATCGACAGGTCACCGACCGCCTCGCCAAGCTGTTGTTCGAGAGCGACACCGAGGGCGCCATCAAGTTGCAGCGCGGACTGCTGCAGAAACAGACCGACGAAGCGGTCCTCGCGCAGGAACTGACCGAACGCGGCATCCGCGTCTGCGCGCTGCTGAACGAAGCTGGCAAAGCCGAGGAAGCGTCGCGGTGGCGGCGCGACATCGATGCGTGCCTCAGTCGCAGTGAGAGTATCGCGCCGGCCGCACCCGTGGTCGAGACGCCGATCGCCGTGGCGCCTGCGGCTCCAGAGACTCCCGCCGCTCCCGCTGCGTCTGCGGTTGCCACTGTTTCCTCGCCTCCTGCTGCCAAGCCTGAGGTCACGCCGGCCCCCGTCGCCCCGGTACCGCCGACACCGACGGAGAAACCGGCGCCCAAGAGCAGCGAGGGTCCGCGACCGGTGCTGATTCTGGCCCGCACCGGTGAGGCGCGGCCGGCCGAAAAACCGGCCACCCAACCCGGTCCGCGCCCCACCGAAGGTGTGGTCCCGGCCGCCCCCATCGAGCCACCCGCGCCGGTCGAACCCGCGGTCAATCCACCGACAACCGTGGCGAAACTCGCACCGGCACCGCGCAGCGAGCCGGTGGCACCGGCGGCCGCACCGAGTGCGCGCGCGCCGCTCAAGGCCGCCCCCGGCAACATGCCGTCGTCAACGGATCCGGCACCAACCACAGTGTTGCCGGCGACCCCGGCTCCGCGGCCGGCGCAATCCCCGGCCCCGGCCCCGACCCCGAAACCCGAACCGACGTCGCGGCCTGCGGTGAGCGCCCCCGCCCCCGTCCCGGCAACGACCGAGCGGACGCCCCCCGTCGTCGCGGCGAAACCGCGCATCGAGCGCGAAGTGCGCACCGAGGTGGTTGCACCGCCGCCGGTGTCGGCAACAGTGTCGACCCGAAGCCGGGTCTCTGCCCCCGAAACCGTGGTCACCACGACGACCACGCGCACCGTTCCCGGCAAGAACGGCGAAGAGGTCACGGTGACCACGCGAACGACGCGCACCAGCGCCGCTGCAAGCGCGCTCCTGCGGGCCGCGGCACCGACCGTAGCGCCGGCGCCGAAACCGGCCGAGCAACCCGAACCGCCGCAGGCTCCGAAAGCGCCGCCCCCGCCCAGCGAACCCGCCGCCGCATCGCCGCCGATCGCCCCGGCGATCCCCGCGCCCGTCGTTCAGGTTCCTGGCGAACGGGCTGCCCCGGTCGTCGCGGCACCCCTGGCGCGGTTGTCGAAACCGTTGTTTCCTGAAGCGGTCGAGCGGCCGGCCCGCCCCGCGAATGAACCGGCCCACGCCGTGGCCATCACCCCAGACTCGCCCAACAAATTGCGCAGCCTCAACGACATCAAGGTTTCGTTGAACTTCAAAGACGCCGAGATTGCCGACATCGCCCGCATTATCGCCGAGAAGGCGGAACTGAACATCGTCAGCCGCAAACCGATCGTCGGGCGCACGACCGTGCGTCTCGACAATGTGGCCGTTGGCACCGCGCTCGACGTGATTTTGAAGGGCAACGACTACTCGTATGACGTCAAGGACGGGATCGTCTGGGTGCTCCAGAAGGGCGACGAACCGCCGGAAACGATGATCTTCTTCATCAAGCACGTGCGGGCCGTCGATCTGTTGCGCCTCGTCGAGAACTGTCTCGGTCAGGACGACGCGCCGCCGGTCGCCGTGCCGACCTATGCGGCACCGGTGCCGGCCGACCCGGCGATGATGGGTGGCCAGGCCGGTGCGGGCAGCGCTGTGGGCAGCGGCAGTGATGCGATCGACCTCTCGACCCCGGCAGCCCCGACTGTCGCTCCGACATACTCTGTATTGACAGGACCGCGCGGCGCCCCGACGACGCGCCGGGCCAACGTCATTCTCGACGACCGGGCCAACGCGCTGATCGTCACCGCCCCCCGCCGCAAACTCGAAGAGATCGCCCGCATCATCGCGGCGATGGACTTCGATCAGGGTGGGGGTGCCAAGGGTTACACCGAGGAACGGATCTTCAAGATCAAGTACATCGACAAGGCCACGCTGATCAACTCGATCCGGCTGGCACTGCCCGATTTCAACCCCGAAAAACAGATCGTCGACGTCAATCGGCGCACCAAGTAACGGTCAGCGACTGCCAGCGAAAGAGAATACGACGTATGCTTACATCTGCCCTCGTTCTGTTCGGAATCCGAGCCGCCCGGCGGGGCTTCGCGCGGCGTTTCGCGACGCTGCTGTGCGTGGCCGCGCTCATCGGTTGCACCGCGGCCGGCGTGGCGCAGACCCCGGCAGCCGGCGGCGCCGCCCCAGACGAACTGACACTGTTGATTCGTGACACGCCCGGCAATCTGGCGAGAATCGAACAGATCATACGCAGTATTGACGTACCGCCCAAGCAGGTACTCATCGAAGCCCAGATTTTCGACATTGCGCTTTCTGAAGACAACTCGACCGGCATCGACTGGTCGACGGTGGTCACGCAGTTGGGCCGCACCGAACCGCTGTTTCAATACGATCACATGACCGGTGTCACGGCCGGCAACGGGGCCCTCAAGTTCGGCACGCTCAACAGCGAGCACTTCACCATGCTGTTGCGCAGCCTCAAGAGCAACAAGCGGGCCCGCTCGCTGTCGAACCCGAAGGTAACGGCGATGAACGGTCGCAACGCCCAGATCACTGTGGGCCAGAAGATTCCATACAACACGACCACGACGTATCCGGCCCAGGGCGGCAACCCACCGTATACCGTGACCGAGACGAAGTTCGAGAATGTGCCGATCACCCTCGACGTCACGCCGACGATCTACGACGACGGCACGATGCGGCTGCGCTTGCGCCCCGAGATCACCGCGGTGGTCAGCATTGTCCCCAACAGCGCGCCCTGGACCGAGACCCGCAAGGCCGAGACCGAAGTGATCGTGAGAGACGGCGAGACGCTGATCCTGGGCGGTCTCATCACCGAGAACCGCTCGGCCGACAACGAATCGGTACCGATTTTCAACAAGATCCCGATGTTGAAGAAGGCATTTGCCCGCAAGACCCAGTCATCGAAACGGTCGGAGCTGGTGGTGTTCATCACCCCGAACATCATCACCAGTGCCGACACTCCGGAGCGCTTGCGCGAGGCGGTCGACCGCCACGCCCCGACCATCGCCAGCGAGTCGCCGGCCCTGCGTCGGTTGATCGGCAAGCAGCAGAGCTGACACCAGGAGTCGCTGTCATGAGCACCACCTTCCGCTTCGGCACCGCACTCGCGTTCCTGTGGGTCGTTTCGTTGGTCGGCTGTCAGAACTCGCCGGGCGGCATTTTCAGCCCGACTTCGGACATCCACGTGATCGGTCAGGCGCCGACCACGATCATGGCCAATGTGACATCTGGCAGCAATGCCCAGATCACCGTGCCGCCGCTGCGCATCTTCTACAACATCACCAACGGGGTGTCGGTCTTTCTCGACACCTATGTGATCCGCTACTACGACCGCACGGGCAAGGCGGTTAACCAGGGCGCGTACGACTTCTCGGGGACGTTGAATCAGCAGATCTCCGCCGCCCAGATCGGCGGCGCCAACGCCGTGCAGACTTCCGCAGCACTGCGCGGCGGCACGATTTTCGACGTGAACACGTCCGGCGGTTCGGGTCCGGAGACCTCGGAACCCGACGCGCTCAAAGCCGTTGGTTGGACGCAACTCGAAGTGGTCTCGTGGCAGGTGCTGAATGCGCTGATGTCGGGAACGACCTCCCAGGCCGACGATCTCGCCCCGATCCTCGCCAAAATCGCCCTGCACGGTCGCGACATCAACGGCAACGAGATCAACCTCATGACCCAGGTGACCATCAGCAACACCTACTCCCAATCGACCGGGAGCGGACAATGATCCGGTCCGTCAGGATGCAATACTCGAGCAATACAACCTGCGGACACAGGAGGAAGACATGGTGACGCAGCAGCGCTACGCACTCTACGCATTATTGAGCTGCCTGGTGTTGATCGCCCTCGGTTGCAACAGCAAGAGCTCGGGCGGCGGTGACACCGGATTCTGGCAGGGATTGCCGGCCGGTCCGGCCATCGCCACGCCCAGCCGGATTCACGGCGTCGTCACCAATCAGGACGGTGAACCGGTCGAGAGCGCGGCCGTCAGCGCGTTGATCGGTACGAACACCGTGGCCCTGGTGACCACGGCGACCGATGGTTCGTTCGCGCTCAACCTCGCCCCGGGAAACTACGTCTTGTCGGTCGCCAAAGTGGGCTACGCCATCACACGGCAGTCGTTCACCCTGGGGCCGATCGAGGATCGCCTCATCGTCTCGACGCTCGGCCCCCGATCGACGCTGACCGGCAAGGTTCTGTTGAGTACGACCAAGGAGATTCTCGCCAACATCGATGTGCGTATCTACGATGCAACGGGTCTGTTGATCGATGCGACCCGCTCGAACATCGAAGGCGTCTTCACGTTTCAGGACCTGGCGATCGGTCGCTACGACGTGACGCTGGCGGCAGAAGCCACGCGGTATGCGCCGGCGACATACGTTGTGCAGATTCTCAACGACGGCACGCTCTCTCCTGCCAACCCGCAGTTGTTGGTGTCGTTGCGTGGTCAAGAGAGCCGGGTGCACGGGATCGTCAACAGTCCGACCGGCTTGCCGGTCAACGGTGCGGCCGTGAGTGTCGTCAGCGGCGTCACGCCCTTGACCATTGTGTCGACCGGTAACGACGGCACGTTCTCGCTGCAAGTGCCGCCGGGCACCTACACGCTGAATGTGGCGATGGCCGGTTACGCGGTGTTCCAACAAGCATTCACCGTCGGCGCCGGCGAGGATCGCCTGATCATGGCCACTCTCGGGCCTCGCTCCACCGTCCGCGGCACCATTTTGTTGGCATCGACGCGGGAGGCACTCCCCAACATCAATGTGATCATCTACGACAGTGTCGGGACGCGCCGGGATTCGACCAAAACCAACGTCGAGGGCGTCTTCGTCTTCCAGGATCTGGCCGTCGGCCGCTACAACGTCGCGCTCGTTCCCGAGACGCCGATCTATGGGGCAGCAACCTACACCTTCCAGATCCTCAACGACGGCACGGTGGTGCCGGCAGCGCCTGAATTTTTGATGACCAGCGTGGGCATTCAGGGCAAACTGCGGGGCACGGTGACCAACCTCAACGGTCAAGCCATCGGCGGCGCCTCGATTCAGATTGCCTCGGGCGCGAGCGTGATTGCCATCGCACGGTCGGCGACCGACGGTTCGTTCTCGGTGCAGACCTCGGTCGGTACCTACACCCTCTCGGTCTCGATGACGGGATACGGCCTGGCCCTGCAGGACAACGTCAGCGTAACCGGCGGCAACGATCCGATCACCGTCATTACACTCGGTCCGCGCACGTCGGTGACGGGCCGGGTCATGCTCAACACCAACCGCGAAGCGCTGCCCAATATCGATGTCACCATCACCGGGCCGCTCAACGCCGGCAATCCGAACACCGTCACCACCCTCACCAACATCAGCGGCTACTTCACCAGCGAGAACCTGTCGCCCGGAAACTACCGCATTGCACTCGCCCTCGGTTCGCCGCAGTATGTGCCGGCCACCTTCACCTTCCAGGTGCTGGGTGACGGCACGGTTTCACCCACAAACCAGGAGTATCTCATCGCCCGCCAGATCGTCGCCCAGCAAGCGACCCTGGCCCTCGCCACCGGGACGGTGCGCGACGCCTACAGTCTAGCCCCCCTCGAGTATGTGACCTGCACCATGCGCGGCGTCGGCAACACCTCGACCGACAACCTCGGTCGGTTCAGCTTCTCAAACCTCCAGGCCGGTTCCTACGAACTCACGTTCTCTCGCTCCGGCTGGGATGCGCTCACCGTGTCGTTCAACGTGCAGGCAGCCACGGCCGGCCTGACGCTGGTGCCCAGTAAACTCGACTTCGTGCTCACCCAGACGGTCGATGTCAACCGTGGTTCGCTCAGCGGCCGGTATTACAGTCCGGCGGGGATTGCATCGCCCGCCTTCGCCATGCTTTACAGATATACATTGTATGACATCTACAACGCATCCGGGACCTTGATCGGCACGGAGTGGTCCCTCGATGCCCGCAGTCCGGCACCCGTGGTTACCACCCAGGTCGGCCAGGATCTGACCACCACCCTGTCGACGGCGGGAACGTTCCGCTTGACCAACCTCACCCCCACAACGGACCGGGTGAAGTACATTGTGGCGATCATGGCCTCGACGACCCCGTTCATTGCCTCCGGTTCACCGACCTTTGGCGCCGCGTATTTCCAGATGCCCACCGTGGGAACGCAGAATGTCGTGCACTACTGGAGCTTCGTCGACATTCAACGCGGGGTGTCCACCTTCCTCACCAACTGGGATCTGCCCAATTTCGCCGCACCCTCGCGACGCCGCTCAGCGCTGAATCCGCTCGATATCGACTTCGACGACTGACGAGACCGCGCCGGCCGCAGCCGGCCAGACCTGCCAACGCCGGCGGTGGATGACACCGCCGGCGTTGTCGTGACAAGGTGTTACGATTCGTTCAGAAGTGGTCTTTGGGCATATCGTCGAGCGGGCTCTCGAACTCGAACACGTAGTTGCCCTCGCCGTTGTTGCCGTCGCCGTCCCAGCGACCGTTGGCGAAGAACTTCAGTTCGATCTGCACGCTGCCGAACTGCTTGTAATACGGGGTATTGCGAAACAACTGATAGTCGACCTGTTCGGCGGGCCCCAGCGGGCGGATACGATTGACGCCTTTGACCTGGGTGGTCGGGTTGAACGACAGCAGGCGAATGCGCTGCACGCGGTTGGGCAGTTCCTGTTTCAGGGTGATGAACTCGCGTTGAACACCGTTGACCGACAGAAACGCGTTGGCCATGCCTTCCTGGCTGAGGTACCCGTGGTAATCGATGGTGATGGCCATCTCGCCGGGCCGGCGCAACCACTCGCAGGTCACGGTGACGTCACCATTGTTGTCGGAGATCGTGCGCGTCATCGACGCGATCACGTCTTCATCGCGGGTCGCGGCGGCGCACACGGCGGCCTCGATCGCGAACAGAATACTGAAAAGAACCACGAAGAACCCCTTGTTGAAGCTCATCGCCCGCTGTTTGATCTGACTCATACTACCATGACCTCCTGGCGCGGCACCCGGGCCGGTCGCCTGGCATTCTGCACCAGCAGAATGTCGAACTTTGTATGGGGTCCCGACCGCTCGTCGCGACCCGCGGCGGAGCATTACGCAAGGACTGTGCCAACCGCGCGCGGTGCCCCGCGTAATCTCTTTGTTCATGAGCATTTCCACCGGTCCAGAGTCACCGGTTCTTTGTCTGATCGAATGCACGGTCGATGCACAAACACGGCAACCGAACTGTACGAAAACTGAACATCCCGCAGAATTAGCCGCCTGTGCTACCATGCCGTCAATCCGTCTCATGTCGAGGAGGAATCTGGCGATGCGGCGACCGGAACCGACAACCCGTTGGCATAAATACACCGTATTTATATCTCTCATGGTCCTGTTCCTGGGCGTTCTCGCCGTCGAGGCGCGGCCCACGGTGGTTCTGACCACCGACTTCGGCCTGAAGAACGAGGCGGTGGGTCTCTGCCACGGCGCGATCCTCACGATCAACAGCGACATCGCCATCGTCGATCTGTGCCACGAGATCAAGCCGTTCGACATCCGCGCGGCCGGGCGCGCCCTGCGGCGCACCGAGGTGTTCCCGGCGGGCACGGTGTTCGTCGCCGTGGTCGATCCCGGGGTCGGCACCGCCCGTGAACCGGTGGCGATCAAGACCCGGCGCGGTTTCTACTACATCGCTCCCAACAACGGGCTGCTCACCGACATCATCGACACCCAGGGCATCGTCGCGGCCTATGCCATCGAACCGCGCCGCGTGAATGCAAAATGGGTGCGCGGCACCTTCGACGGCCGCGATCTGTTCAGCCCGGCCGGCGCCATTCTCGCCACCAACGACGGCAATCTGCGCAGTATCGGCCGACCGATGGATCCGCGCCAGATCGTGCGTTTGCCGCAACTGACCACCACTGTCGATATCGGCGGCGGCAGCCTGAGCGGGCATTACATCAAGCGTGATGACCCCTACGGCAACGTCTGGACCGAGATCCGGCCCGAGGACCTGGCGCGCATCGGCTGTTCGCAGGGCGACCGCCTTCGGGTCACCGGCAAGGGACTCGACCTCGAACTGCCCTGGGTGCTCACCTTCGGCGACGTCGCCGACGGTGAGCCATTGGCGTATCTGAACAGCGACAACACGCTGGCGTTCGCGCTCAACCAGGGCGATTTCTCGAGCCGCTACCGCCTCGAAGAAGGGGCCGAACTGACGATTCGCCGCGCCGTGCCCGCCACCCCACCCCGCCGCCGATGACGACCGGCTTGGGCGTCGATCTGGGCAGCGCTCTGTTCATCGGCATTTGCGCGGGGGTGTTTCTGGCGATGATCTCGGTGGACGACACCGAAGACCGGCGACTGCGCCGCGTGTTGCCCGGCACCCTCGACCCGTGGCTCGACGGGTGGCGCGGTCATGTGCTCGCCGCTGTCGCGGTCACCGCGTTGGCGTGGGGTTGTCAGACCCTGGCGATGTTGTGATGCCGTTGTCCGACCGGCAACGACGGTTTCTTCTGCTCACCGCCCTGGTGTGCGGCATGGCGGTGATGGCGCTCGAACTGGCGGCAACACGCCTGCTCGCACCCTATTTCGGCACCTCGATGGTCATCTGGACCGTCGTCATTTCGTTTTTCCTTCTCGCCATCAGCGCCGGCAATGTGCTCGGTGGCCGCCTCGCCGACCGCGCTCCTGACGGCCACCGGTTCTTCACGTTGTTGACCACCGCCGCCATCTGGCTCGCCCTCGTGCCGGTTCTCGGCCGCTATCTGCTGGCCGTGACCGGCATCGCCCTGGTCTGGATCTGCCCGCACCACCTGCTAGTGGTCGGTTCCGCCCTCTGTTGCCTCGTGCTCTTCACCTGGCCGTTTGTCATACTCGGTATGGCATCACCGGTGTTGATCCGCTGCGGCATGACCGGCCTCGACGACGCCGGCGCCTGGACCGGCCGGGTGCAGGCCGTCGGCACGATCGGCAGCGTCATCGGCACCTGCCTGCCCGTGTTCGTCACGCTGCCGACCATCGGCACCGCACGCACCTTCTTCGTCTTTGCGCTCGCCTTGCTGGCGCTGCGCATCGGCCACGCGTGGCTGTTTGGCGCGCGCGCCGGCCGCACCACCGTGGCGGGCGCGGTCGTGACCATCGCCCTCATGATCGCACCGGTGCCGTATGCGGCGGCGTTCTGGACCACCCCGCTCTACGAAGGTGAATCGCCCTACAACTACATTCAGGTCAACAACGACCGGGGCGACGACTCGGTCACGTTTTCGACGCACGTGGCAGTCGGCATGCAATCGATCTATCGCCCGGAACACGGAATCTCGGGTGCCTATTACGAACACGCGCTCGCCGCGGCCTTCACCGGCCCCGATGTGGGTTTCGCGACGCCGCTCCGCACACTGGTCATCGGGCTGGGCACCGGCACCTTCTCGCGCCAATGTCGCCACTTCTTCGGCGGCAGCGATAACGACGGTGTCGAGATCGACCCCGAGGTGGTGCGTCTGGCGCGTAAATACTTTGCACTTACAGATCGCGACACCCGCATTCACGTCGAAGACGGCCGCACCTGGATTCGCCACGCCGCCACCGGCACCTACGACCTGATCCTGGTCGATGCCTACCGCGACATCACCTTTCCGTTTCACCTGTGCACGCGCGAGTTCTTCGCCGAGGTGGCCACCCGGCTCGCACCGACCGGCGTCATCGTCATCAACTTCAACCTCCGGACCGGCGGCGCCAATGCGCTTTACGAGGCGATGGTCGCCACCTTGCAGTCGGTCATGCCCACCGTCTGGGGGTGCGACACCCCTGATTCGACCAACACGCTGATCATCGCCACCCGCGACGGCGAGACGGTCGTCCGCGACCGGTTGCGCACCAACGTCGCGCGGTTGGCTGAAGAGTCGGCCATGACCCCCATCGCGCAGCGTTTCGCCGAGAATCTGCGCCTGCTGCCGCCCGCCAAGGTGCCGGCGATGACCGATGATCTGGCGCCGGTCGAACTGTACGGCCAACAGGCGGCCGATGCGCTCATCGCCAAAACGATTGCCGAGGTACTCGCCTCGATGCCGGCCCTGCTCGGGTCAGGAACGCCCAGCACGCCCGCCACCCGTTGAACCGCCGCGACACTCAGAGGTAGTCGAGCACCCGGCGCAGATCGTCGATCACCGGCACGC
>CAZADH010000071.1:1505-2971 GCA_964483805.1 uncultured bacterium | reverse complement strand
GGCGTTGTGCCCGCCCGAGAACAGCACACAGCGCACCCCCATGGCCGCAGCGACCTCGGCGTCGTGGTGGGTATCGCCGATCATCACCACCTCGGTGGGCGGCACCCCGCACTCGCGCACCAGCGCGCGACCGCACTCGACTTTGCCGTGGGCGTAGGCATCGTCGGCGCCATGGATCCGCGGAAAGTGCGGGCGCAACGAGAAGTGATCAACAATACGTTGTAAAGCACCCGCTTCGAGCGCCGAGAGAATGTTCTGCGCGATCCCCTGGGCGGTGACGGCGGCCAGAACCTCGCGGGCACCGACATGCAGTGGTGCGGTGAACATCGCGGGTTCGTAGGCATCGATGAACTCGCGGCCCACGTCTTTGAACGATTCGCGGGTAAAGTCGAAGCCGATCTCGCGGTAGTAGTTGATGACCGGAAACTGAAACAACGCGAGGTAGCGCTCGCGCGTCAACAGCGGCATCGCCCGTTTGCCGAGGCTGACATTCATGATACCGACGCAGATGTCGACATCGTCGAGCAGGGTGCCGTTCCAGTCCCAGATCAAGAGGCGGGTGGTCATGAACGCGGATTGTAGCGCATCGCCGCCGCTCTGGCAACCTGCCGAAAGATCGCCGAGTAACGTCTCAGTTACTGGTGGCGTTGGCCGGCGAAATCCGGAGGCCGCAAAGCGGCCGACCGCGGGGTGTGAGGCTCGCGGACCTGTGCCGCGAGCCGAGCGGGGGCGCGTGCCCCCGCTCACTGAGATGTTACGATCGCCGAAGCCAGGTGGCGTCGGACGACGCCCAGGCCGACGCGCCCGGCCTCGACCGCACGTTACCGCACGATCCGCCGGCGCAGGGCATCGCGCCCCTGTTGTTCCCGTGCGCGATAGGCCTCAACGGCTTCGCGGTGCCAGGCATCCTGACCCCAATGGTCGTGATTGATCGCATCGAGCAACATGGGCGCCAACCCGGTCACCGGCCGCGCGTAATCGCCGTCTGGATGCAGAATCCGGGCGCACTGCGCTGGATCTCCACAGAGGTGCTCGAGCATCGCCCGCCAGTAGAGAACCTCAGGGTCAGGTGCAGGGCGCCTCGCAAGGTCTTCGAGCAGCGAACGGGCGCGCCACTCGACCAACTGGTCCGCACCGTGGGCATCCCGAATGCCGATCCAGGCAATGGCCAACGCCAACGCGGTCGACACATCTGCCGGGTCGATGAAGTTGGCAACCCCCAGGTGCGAGGAGGCCTCGGCAAGACGCCCCAGGCGCAGCAATCGCAACCCCAGATCGGCTTCACGCCGCGCTCGCGGTCGGCCGCCGAGCCGTCGCCGCACCACCTCGTCGAGCCCGAGCATGCGATACAACTCGCGCAAACGAAAGGTCTGGACCGCGCGCACGCTCGGGCCATCGCACCGCATCGCCAGTCGGCGCTGCAACGAGGCGATCTCGACCACCGGCCCCGGAGTCGGCCAGGCAAG
>CAZADH010000071.1:0-1495 GCA_964483805.1 uncultured bacterium | reverse complement strand
AGATCGGCACCCGCCATGGCCGGCCAGTTCCAGTGGTGATCGAGCGGGACATCGACGATGAAGTCGCGCCACGCCGCCCGATCGCGAGCAGGCGGCCACGCCCGGCCCAGCTCGTTGAGCCTTTGCCGCTCGCGATCTTCACCGCGCATCGGCACCACCCAGCACTGCAACCAGGCCACCCCTTCGATATTGTGGACAAGAACGGCCAACTGGTTGCGCCCCTGCCGAAAACGCATCGGCATCACCCGCCGTCGCGGATGCATGCAGATCTTTGGCTCCGGCAGCGCCACCCGTTGCTGATTGAGCCACAAAATCATGTGGTCATCGGCAGCCGTATAGACCCAGGCTGACATCGCGGTGGACGCAACATAGTCACGCACGAGCAGCAGCCAACTGTGGTCACCGTTTGGCTTGGGCAGCGCCCCACACAGGTCGAAAATGTCCCACGCATGCACGGGAGGCAGGACGGCCGCGGTGGCCAAACGCTCACCGGCCCAGAGATTCGGGTCGGTATCGGTACCGAGGCACCCGCTGCCCGCAAACCTGGCGGCAACACTGGCCGACAGCGGTCCGAAAACCTGCCACGGGCCGTCCGGCTGCAATTGCGCGCCCAGTGAGCCGACCAGATCGGACCAGTAACTGCTCGCGGCGTGGAGCGACGGATCGAGAAGAGCGCTCTGCCGCAGACAGTGGGCAGCACGGGCCGCTGGTTCCGGCAAATGCAGGTAATCATTGAGACGGTGGTAGAGAATCCCCAGATCACACCAAACCGAAGCGTTTCGGGGCTCGAGAAACACCAGTACCTCGCGCCAAGCGCACTGTTGATCGAGGTTAAGCGTGGTGAACGGATCGGCGGCCGCCGAGGCCCAGTCGATCGCCGCAGCCCACGAAGCCGCCGCGTAGCCGGCGTCCTCCCAGACGCCAAGGGTGCAATACAATTCGCGCAACCGATGGCGCGCCACCGCTCGCATCGTCTCGCGCACGGCCGCTGAAAGAACTGGGGCGCCGTCGCCATCGACGGGTCGTTTGCACTGCCCGAAACTGACGTTTCGGGCCGCCATCCGTGGCAGCAAACGCCCATTTCGCGCATCCGTGCGCTCGGGTCCGCTCGCCAAGAGGAACTGCTGCAGAGAAGCAACTTCCGCCACCGAACCGTCGACCGACGATCCCCACTCCGCGATCACGTCGGCGTAACCACCGGGCGCTTGTGCATAGCGGCTGTCGGCAACGAATCGCTGCAACTCGCCGGGGTTTCCCGGCGGGGGGTAGCGACGCACGAGGTCGAGCAGGGCAAGACGAGCGGGCACGCCGGGGTCGGGCGAGGCTGCCCCGAGAACCGCCATCAGTGAAACAATGACCAGAGAGGCCACCCGGGACCACACCCGGCAACACGAATTCAATACAGAGAGCATGCCAGCACTCTACCACAAAGCCATGGAGCCGCCCGCCACGGATGGCGCAGTGGGCGCTTGCAGCCACGATGGCGCAGTCGCAA
>CAZADH010000070.1:22627-23594 GCA_964483805.1 uncultured bacterium | reverse complement strand
GACCGCGACAAAAAACAGGTGAATCTTGGTCAATCAGGCCGATTCGGGACACAGGTCGCGTGACACCGTCAGCGCAGTGCCGTTGGGGATACCGGGCAGGTTGTGCAGCAGCAGCGCCTCGTGGTGGTCGGGGTGGCGATGGCAGCCGAGGTCCATGAGATACTGCGACGTTGTCAAGGCCTGCCAGATGTCACCGAGGGTTACCGGTGGCCGGGTTGCGGCTCGCTCCTGGCTCAAACGGACATAGATCTTGTGTAGGTCGGCGGCCGGGATTTCCATGCTGGCCTGCCGTTTCTTCATCTCGGTCAATCGGATCTGGGCGCGGTGTTCGAGCTCAGTCTCCGACAGCGTCCCGGCGGCGAGGTCCTGAAACTCGGTGGCAGTGACCGGAAGCAACGAAACCTGCTGGGTGCCCACGACACCCGCGGCCTGCGCCAACCGGGCAAGTAGACGTCCATACACGATATGCTCTGCCGACTCCGGGTAGCACAGGTTCAATACGTGAATCTCGTGATATTTCTGGCCGATACGGTCGATGCGGCCGATTCGCTGCTCGACCTTCATCGGGTTCCAGGGGAGGTCGAAGTTAATCAACAGATCGGCGGTTTGCAGGTTGAGGCCTTCGGCAGCGGCATCGGTGCAAAGAAGTACATCGATCTCGCCGCGCAGGAAACGGTGCTTGATCTCATCGCGCTCGACGCCGACCATGCGATTCTTCTCGGAGTCGAAATACTCCCCGCCGTGCCCAGAATAGCAGCCGAGAAGCAGACTGGGGGCTGCCTGTCGAACGCGGTTGGCGATATCGGTGAGTGTGTCGTAGAACCTGGTGAAGATGACCGTCTGGCGAATGCGGCCACCGGCCAGGCGGCGCTCGTCGAAGATCGACAACAGCTTCGACATTTTTGACGGCATGCCCGATAGATCGCTGAGGTTGCCCAACATGCCCTTCAGCTTTTCACGTTCCCAG
>CAZADH010000070.1:0-22617 GCA_964483805.1 uncultured bacterium | reverse complement strand
GTCGGTCTTTGAGCAGGACACCGCCGATCCGATCATCTTCGTCGGAGCCATCGACGGCATCGACAAGACTGGCGAAGCCGGGGCTGTCTGCGATATCGTCGGCGATGACGTCGTCGAGCTCGAGATCCTCACCTTCATCGTCACCCATGTTCCGGGGCCCGGTATGACTGGCCAGTGTGGCGGTGACCTTCTCGATGCGGCGGCGCAGGGTCTCACGAATGGCGTAGAGGCTCGACGCAAAGCGCAGGCGCAAGAAACTGAGCATGAAACCCAGGTTGTTCATCGCCTTCTTGTCGGCATATCGCCTGATCTGTTCGGTCAGTTCGCGGCAGTAGGCCTCGAGTTCCTCGTAGGCTTGCCGCTCCTGGGTGGTGAACACGAGCGGCGGGATGGGATCAACGATGCGGTGGGCGAGGTTCGCCTTCAGGTTGCCCTCGGCTCGGTAGATATCGAGCAGATCGCGGGTGTGGCGCAGCATGACGCGCGACAACGGCGAGATGGTAAACAACAGCCGGGCAATGGCCTTGCGGTCTGCCGTCGAGGCCGGGACCACGTCGCGATCCAGCCAGCGGGTGACGACATGCTTGACCTGGCCATCGAGAACCGAGTCTTGCACGAACCGCCACAACCGCGCGTCCTCACGCTGGACACGATGAACGGCATTCTTCAGGAACTCCCACTCATGGCTTGTTGGTGCTTCCCCGCTGACGATCTTGCCGAGCAATACATAGTATTCTTGCATGAGCGTGGCATCGTAGCGAAACGCTCCGGTTCGTCCAAGAAGGCGAAGCAGGTCCGACACCTCGATGGGGTCGATCTGCATCGGGGTCGCCGATGCCAGCCACATGGCGCGGCAGCGCTTCCTGACCGTGTCGTCGAGAGCCTGATACAGGTTGCCATACCGCGGGTGATGGCGAGTGGCGCTGCCCGACCCACCGTGTCGGCGTCGGGCGTAGTGGGCTTCGTCTACCAGAAACAGGTCAACAGGCGGCGATCCGAGAAGTTCCTTCTGCCGTTCTTTTCTGGCAAGCAAACCGGTCGACACCAATAGCAGGTTGGGGCCGAACGGCGGTTGGCCGGTCTTTTCCTCGGGCACCGGAAGCAATACGGCGTGGCGCGTTGTCACACCTGAGATCAGCCGCGAGAACGGAAGCATGAAGCGGGTCGCCATTTCGCGCTGCCACTGCCGCGTTAGGCTGGCGGGGGCGGCGATCAGGACGCGTGGTGCGTGGCCAGAGAGGTGCAGTGCCCGAATTGCCAGGCCGGCCTCGATGGTTTTTCCAAGACCGACCTGGTCGGCGAGGAGATAATCGCCCGGCCATGACTCGATCAGACGTTGAACCACGACTTCTTGATGCGGCCAAGGCGCCACGGGGGCGGTGTCCAGGCCGACCAGCTCCCCATTCGGCAACCGCGGGCCATCTCGAATGACGGCGAAGCGCAGGATCTCTTGGGCCGACGGCGGCGGGACGACGATCGGAGCCTCGGTGGTGCCATCAAGTTCACGCGGACGCGAGACTCCATCGGCGAACCGGATCAGTCGCTTCTGGACCGCCTCGGGCAGCGCCATGACCCGTAGGCTCGGGTGCTCGTTGTTCCAGAGATGTTCGAAATCAGATGCCGCCTCGGCCACACGCTCGTGTTCGGTTTCGCCGCGCCAATCGCAATGAACATCGATGTTCTCGGCGTTCAGGGCCAGCGCGGTGCGCGACTCGTTGAGTGACCCGGCGATGTAGAGCCGATCGTTGAAGGGGTCGGTGAGAACGGCCCACTTCTCGTGCACGTAACCGTCCGCCAGCGATTCGAACGCGAGCGGCTCGCCCGTCTGCGCATGCACGCGAAAGGCCACACGGACTTCGAGATACTTGTTGGCAACCATGTAGGCCAGCAACTGCACACCGCGAACTTGCTGTTCTGGCCACCCATCAGGACTCTCGTCGAGACGCGCCGTCAGGGCTTTCTCGAGCCGGTCGGCGGTACCTTCCAGGATCGCCTTGACGTCATTGGCATCGAGGTCAGCGCCAACGATCAGGCGCATCAGACCACGTCGGCCGATGAACGAAGAGAACCCCTGCGATGCCGCGGCGAGAGACGACGAGCGGAAGTACCCGGCCACGCGGTCGTATTTTGCAGCCCGCCTCAGCGCCGGGATGTAGAAATCCTTCAGGATGTCGACGGCGCGGCCCTCGCGTCCGACCTGCGAAGTGCGGTACGAGATCCGCCACTTGAATGCGCGAAATCCTGACTCAGTGCCTTGTTCGAGGTTCACATGCCACCTTTATCCCGACCAGGGGCAAGCCCTTGACTCCTTCGCCGTCGATGCAGCGAACGGGCTATGTTTCGGCGACCACGGCCATCAATGACACGACCGCAGCAGGTCGCTGCGGTCGATGCACCCGTATTGCGTGGTCAAGGGTGCTCAATCGTCGGCTGCATCGTCCCCGTCGACCACGTGGACCTCTTTGATGACGCCGAGGATGTTCTGCTTCCACTCGGGCCACTTACTGACCTCGATGGCGGCGCGTTTCATGTTCTCGCGAAAATTGGCGATCTTGCGCTCTTGTTCTTGCTCGGTCATTGCTGGCTCTCCCCCTTTTCCACGATGAGTTTCCATATATGTAGATGGGATCAACTGCGTCCGGAGTCTAGCAGCCTTGTGATCCCAGGGCAAGACCTTGCCGGCGCCGTCTTTTCGCTTTACCGGATACCCCGATCCAAGCTTCATTGAGAACAGGTCGAAGAATCGGCGAGGGCCAACGCCCACGAACGGCACGAACTCGACTCGACTTTGCCCGACACCTGGTTGACTCTCCGTCGGGCCCATCACGATCGCTTCGTCGTGAAACTGGAACGCCCTACTTTTCAGGTAGGGCTCAACAAACACGACGCGCACGATCCCAGCGGCAATGACGTGCTTCGCACAATTGTGGCACGGGAACGTCGTGCAGTAAAGCGTAGCCCCACGTGTGGAGACCCCATGACGAGCGCAACCCAGGAGTGCCTCCATCTCCGCGTGCACAACCCGACCGTATTCGGTGAGATCACCGATCGTGCTTCCCGCTAGGCGCTTCCGCACCGTTGATCGATCCCTCGGGTCATCAGGTTGAATCGTAATTCCGATCACCTCATCGACAATTCGCTTCTTCTCAATTGCGTTCGAGTCCTCGTTTCTGGCCCGGTCTCGTCCCCGGGGTTCGTCGACGTACTTGTGGGTCGCCTGATCGTAGACCGGCCAGTAAAGACCACCACGGAAACGCGGGCAGTCGTTCGTGCCGGTGGCGAGAATGTCGTTGTCCCGTGCAATCACCGCTCCGACCTGCCGCGATAGGTCCGCCGAACGCAGTGACGATGCAAACGCCATGTACATCGCGAATTCGTCTGGAGTCGGCGTGACTTCTTGATTGCCGAACATGAGGTCAACGAGTCGGATGATGTCGTGTTTGGTCTTTGTGGCGTCGCTGCCAACGTGCACGAAGAAATCAGCCAGGTGAAAGGTGTTGGTGGTCTGTTGGCCATGGTCGTGTTCTTCGCCGCTGTCGCGCTCGATCAACTTTTTGGCTTGATCCGGGGTCATGCGCTGTGCCCGCAGACTCTCGAGCCGGTCCTGCTCGTGCGAAAACAAGCCGAAGAGATAGAAGCCGGCGCCGTAGACCTGTCGCAGCACCCGCACTTCGTCCGGGTGCTTCAGCGATGTGATGATATAGGCATGCCGCTGCCGTGGGGCGTCGGCCGCCTGCGCCGCTACGCGTTCCGAGTTGATGACATTGATGGCTCCCAACGCCAGCACTTCGTTCATCTTGAAGCGCTCACGAGCAAGGTCGCCATAGTCGATGAGTGCGTTCAACCGGGCGAAACTCTCGCTTGGGATGCTCTTCGCCTCGGGAACCAGACCTGGAATGACGTCGCTCGAGATACGCACTCGCTGCACATTGTATTGCAGGCTGACGAGTTGTTCTTCGATGCATTCGAGGACGGGATTGTGCGCGGTCCCGAGCGGGTAGACCAGACCAATGACCAGCTCAGAATCGGAGTAGCCATTTTCGAGTACGCGGCGGATGTAGTCCTTCACGTTGATATCCTCCTTGCGGCGCCTACGCCTGCCCCAACCCAAACAACAGCGCATCGGCCTCGCGCTTCAGGTCGGGGGAGTCGGCTTCGCCGGCCCAGACGCGGAGCAGGTCGAGGGGGCGGCTGCCGCGGGAGGCGCCGTGTTTGGCCAGGTAGGCGCGGGCCACTGGGATGTCGCCCTGGCGGAAGGCTTCGAGCAGGCCGTGCAATACATCCCAGTCGGTTTGGGGTTTGGCCAGGCGCTGCGGGTCGCGTTGCTCGGGCCGGCTCAACCACAGCTTGCCGCCCTTGCGCACGACCGGGGCGTGGGTTTTGACCTTGGGTTGGTCGGTGTTGATGCCGAGCATGCGGCCTTCGGCGGTGTAACCGCCCGACTTGGCGTCGAGCGCGATGTTGAGCGAGCGCGACAGCACCAGCGCTTCGTCATAGGGGAACTCGCGATGGCCGAAGATGCCAAGGATGATCAGCGACATCGCCGTCTCGGCATCGAGCTCGCTCGTGGTCAGCCGACCGTCGGTCAGGCGGCTGATCTGGGTCTCGGTGACCTCACGGCTGGCTTCGAGCATGGCGCGGCCGGGGCCGACCTGGCTGTCACCGTCCATGACCGGCCAGTTCTCAGACAACACCTGCAGCGCGCGCCCGTAGGCGGCAACCATCTCATCGACCGGGTTGAGTTTCAACGGAGCGAACTCGCGCAGGGCCATGCGCACTGCCTCGCGAACGCGATGCTGCACGCCAGCCCCACCGAAACCGGTCCAGGTCGCCGGTGGCCCATCGTGCGCCTTGCGCTTGCGGCAGGTGATGAAGATCGAGCTGGCGGCAGCGGCGAGATCCCGTTGGTGCATCGAATTCTCCCCTTCGGAATCGACGGGGAATGCAGCCGTAATGGCCCAGCCTGCCTCGATCAGGGAGCGGGTGAGTGTTTCCCAAGCATCCTGCGTTTTGTGGGTGAACATAATGGTCAGCAAGCCATCGGCCTTGAGGACCCTCAGAGCCTCCTTGAAGATGGCTGCCATCTTCGTCTCATACTCGATCTTGGCTTGGCCTACGCCGCCATGGCGCTCGATGTTGGCGACGGCTTCATCGACCTTGTTGACCAACCTGCGTGAACAGGCGTCCGGGTACAAGTCTGCGAGGGTGCGCTTCTGCCAAACGTAGAAGAAGTCCGACAGCTCGGCGTACTGCACGTTGTCATAGTAGGGGGGATCCATGCAGACGAGGTCAACGCTGCGGTCGGCCACTCCTTCGAGGTGGGCGGCCGAGCCGTTGGTTATTCTCAAGGGGAGACTCGAACTGGGTTGGTATGCGGCCCCCACCTTGCCAACCAGATCGCAGAGTCCGGCATACGCGTCGAGGACCTGGGACAACCCCCAGCGCGCACCGCTGTTCGGTCCTGCAAAGATCATCTCGCCGAACGTCCACTTTGGGTTCAAGTCATGCCGACTGAAGGTCCCAACCAATGAGCCGCGGCTATAGTGCCATCTGGTTTGCTTGCTGTTGTAATCGAGACCCTTATCGATGGCAAACTGGAGATAAGTCACGACCGCTCGCCCACGATCGCCCCCAAGATCGGCAAGAATCCTTGACTTCAGCTCATTCAGGGTTCGGATCAACGTCGCGTGGCCAAGCAGCTGGCGATCGGTAAATAGGTCCGCCCAACGTGTCATCCCGTAAAGAAAACACCCACCATTTTTGCGGCAACTCACGATCTCTTCGCTCGGGATAACATCGAGTTCGTCGAACGTCATCCTGTTGGCCGCGAGGCTCTCCTGGGCGGATTTCAGGGCACTCAAGTCGCGTTCAACTGGGGCGCGGAAGAACCGAACCTTCTCGGTCTTGATCTCACCCTTCCGCTCGCCGCTCTTGAATCGCTCGGGTTGGCCATCACGATCGAGTTTAGGCTGGAAGCGGACGGCAACAATGGCATAGAGCCGATCGGTCCACTTGCCGTTGGGCGACTCGCCACGCGCCTGAGCCTTGATCTCGTCGCCGTCGATGGTCTGGCGGCAGTGGACGCACAGGCCGTCGCCGCGGTGGCACGTTCCTTCGCCGGGCAGATTGGTGACGTGACCATGTTGTCCGACGCTTATCGGCGTCTGCGCCGGGTCTTCACCATTTGGCCCATGACCATGCGAAACGCGGAACGGCTCGAACTGCACCGTGCCGTTGCGCGCCTTGCCATCGGTCACGATGCGGACGCCCCACGGATCATCAGCCTCTTTCGACAGCCAGCAGGTGTTGAGCAACGGCGCCTGCCCGCCACAGTGGGGGCAGGTGACCTGGCGCACGAACAGATACGAGGTGACCTCTTCCTGCGCGAACTGCTTGGCAAATGCCGGGCAGCGCCCGAGGTAGGTCATCAAGTTTCGCAATTCACTTGGCGGCAACGGGCCGCTGCGGGCAAAATGCTGGTCGAGATTGTTGTCGAGGACCGAGAACAGTCGTTCGCCGTAGTTGGCGATGTCTCGCAGGAGCGATTTCCCGAACCGGGCGGGAAAGTCCAAGGTCGCTGTCAGGATCGTTGTGGCCACGGGATTCAGGTCATTCGCGATAACCGTATGCCCCAACCGAAGTGCCTCGAAAGGTATCGAACCACCACCCGCCGTTGGATCGAGGACAACTTTTCCCGTTGGCCTGTATCCGCTGCTCGATGTGTATGCTCGATCATACCCGTAGAGGTTCGGGACCTTAACTCGGTGACCCTGTGCCAATTGCATCAGCGCCTTGAACCATGCCGGGTCCGCGGCAACGCGTCTGACGGGCAAGACGGCACCCTCCCCGGGCAAAGGCCGCGGGAACGTGCGCGACTCGGCTTCCCACTTGGCCAGGGTCGGGTCGCTGTAAAGCAGTCTGTCCCTTTCTCGCAGGTCGTTGATGATAGCGATACTCGCCGCCCGCTGCTCCTCTTCCTTTGCCAACAACCTCAACACCTTCGCCGTGACCGGCAGCTCCTCACCGGTCTCGGGATCACCCTTCACCATGTCGCGCAGTTCGCCGTTCAAGGTCCAGGGCTCGTTGCCGATCATCGCTTGCATCTTCTCGATACCCAGTTGGCGCACGAACAGGTCAGGGTCAAAACCTTCGTCGAGCAACGATGCCAGGATCGCAGCTCGCGATGGGGTCAGCGGCCGCCGGGCCCACCAGATGTGCAGAAAGTAGAGGGGAGGTAGGGCTGAGCTCGCGCCGCGTTCTCGCTGCGTCTCGGCCCCAACCTGGTGGCACGGGAATCCTGCTTCGATCAATCGGCGTTTCTTGGTGTTCATGAATCGGTGTTCCTTGTATTTACAGCGTCTGTTACCGTGGCGCCTGCATCGGACAGGAACTCGGCAATGATCTCGTCTTGCCAGGGGTTGAAGATCCAGATCTTCTCGAAACGGCCCAAGCCGGGCATAGCGCGGGCCCGTTCGAACTCCATTCGAACGTAGCCCTGATTACTGGCCGCAGGGGGCTGTGCGTCGTAGTAAGCCAGCAAGTGCAGCGGGCAACGTACTGTGTATTTATGCGCCTTGCCGGCCTTGCTCGCGAGTGCCGCATGGATCGGATCAGAGAACATCGACATCAGCGGCGCAACATCGAGAATTGGGGCCGAGAACCGGCGTCGGCGAATCTCTACGGCCCGAATCGTAGACTGGAGTGTTCGCGGTATCGCCACGTTGCCTACGTGCCCGCGGCCGACCTGTAGCAGTAGGTCCGCAACTTCGGGCATCAAGGTTTGGCGTTGCTTGATGAGCAGGGTCCGCTGTTCCCTCGTGTCATTCTCACCACAACCAACGAAGTCGATCCAGACCAGGGCGTCCCCCAGTCGATCCTCGAGTTGTTGCCGAGTTGCCGCAGGCAAAGTGGCAACTGCGTCCTTGACCAGGTGCCACATGCGGGCCCACAACGAGAGTCGCTCACGAAAGTCTTGATCGTCGATGCGGACCAGTTCGAAAGCGATTTGCGCCCCGTTGGCACAGGTGCAGAGAATGTCGGGCGCCGGCGGATCGGGTTGCGCAAGATCGGTAACCACGAAGCGTGCCGCATTGGCGAAACCGCTGAAGACTTCGTGCTCGTGTTGTCGACGAACCTCTGCCGAGTTGCTTTTCTTGCTCACGCTCAGGCGGCAGGTCGGCTCTTTCGGCGCTTGGTCACCGCACTGCCCGGCACACGGTCGACAATGACGGCGGCATACTTCTCGTTGAGCGACTCGACGTATTCGGCCATGGTCAGGCCGGCACGGCGACGGCGGTCATCGATACGCTTGCGGATTTCTCGGACTTCGGCAACGATGGGATCGTCTTTCATGTGTTACTCCAAAAGCTCCTCGGGTGTGCAGATCACGGGCAGGCGCATGCCCTTCAGCAGGCAGATCTGCTCGAGCGCCTTGATGATTCTACCATTGGCGATGTGCTTGCAGTTCCAGGTCACGAGAAAATCGAGGCCGTGCCACGTCGGCGTCGCGATGTGCAAGGCATCGAGTTGGGCCGACGCAGGCAGGTGCAGCCGTTTCAGCAGATGCTCGGCAAATCGCAGGATCTCGGTTGACACGCGCAGCACCGGAATGCCGTCCACCACTGCCTGCCTGGCTTCAGCAGCCTCGGTATCGCCCGCTGCGATCTCTTCGAGGACGAACGGTGACACGTAGAGCGAAAAATGGCGGCGGGAGGTCTCCCACCACTCGGCCGTCAGTTGCTGCCGTGCCTGAACGATGAGATCACGACTCGGTCGCGAGGTCAGGTAACTGACGACGCTGGTTTCGAGATAGACCGTGGGCTTCGGCATGGGTGGCTACACCTTCAGCTTCTTGAGCATCGCTGCTGTCTCTTTGCGCTCCGAGCCACCCAGCATCAGGCGTAGGCCGGCAATGGCCCACCGGTTGGCCACGGCGTCGAATCGGGTCATCCGCGACAACCAGTAGGCCGCCTCCTCGCGAGTAAAGCGCATGATCCGGCGCGCGATGAGTTCGGTGCGATCGAGGTCGACGACGCGTTCAGCCAGCTTGAACATCAAGGCCAGCTTGGCGCCGGTTTCCTCGTCGAGAGGCAGGCGCTCCCGTAGGTTCAACCCCTCGGTCGTCATGAATCTCTCGAGGCCGAGCGGTACACCGTCTTCGGAGCGCACCTGGGCCGCGATATCGCTGATCAATGGCAACAGCCGGCGCTGAGCATCACCGGCAATCGCTCCACGGTCGACAAGTTGATGCACCGGTTCGTCGGCGGGTTTGCCATCTTTGCCGACCGGGAACTTTTCGGCGCGCTCCTTGATCACCAGGACAGGCGGCGGCTTATCTTTCCACTCGGTGATGTGCAGCAAGAACGGCGCTTTCTTAACGCGAAAGCGAAGGCGTTGCTCGTAATGGGTGGCGAGTTCTCCCGACAGTTTCTTCTTTGCCATCGGCAATACCTCACTTCAGCGCTTTGATCAGCGGGCACTCGTCGTTGGGCTCATCGATCTGCAATACAACTTCTGTATCGTCACCTTTCTGGGTGACGTTGGCAACGACCTCGAACAGCTCGGCCAGTTTCTTCATCGCCTCAGGGGTTGCATCGCTCACCTCGATGCGCAGTCGGCCCCCGCCTTTGACCGCAAGATTCAGTATGTCGAGGAAGGCGATCTTCGACTTTGCGCCCTGCGTGTAGAAGCTGCCAAGACGCTTCAACAGCGGCAGCAGCTTCTCGGTCCCGGCCGGGCCTGATAGCTCGAACCGCTTGGGTTTCGCCGTGATCCAGCCGCGCGTGGCGGCCTCGGCGGTCGTGATGATGATGTCGGCCGGCTCGAACACGTGCAGGGCGGTTGAGTTACTGTCGATAACCAGCGTCGGTTTTTCTGATTGTTCTGTATTGCCACGGTATGACACCGCGTGGCCCTTCTTCACGATCTGGGTGACTGCTTCGGCGATGGCGCCATCGGAAACATCGCCATGAACTTCGCGCACCTTGGTGGCAACGTCAGCGATCTTGACGGCAGGTGACTCCGCCAGTACGCTTCGGGCCCATTGTTCGACCTTGACAGGGTCTGGCGCATCGGTCTTCGTCCAGTGTCGCTGGCGGGCGCCTGCGAGGGTGACCAGGGTCCACTTGATGTCCTTGAGATCAAGGTCCAGTGGCGGTTCGCCTGTTTCTCGACTGTAGAAGTCCTTGGGCCGCGAACTCTCGTCGTCGCCCATTCGGAACAAGCACCAGGTATCGCGTGACACGCCCTTACGGATGATCTGTTCGAACACGCCCGGGCTCTCGAGCACGGGCCAGGCCCGCAGACAGGCGAAGTTCTCACGCAGCTTGGCAACCTTGATGGTGTCGGTTCGTTCAAAGAAGATCTTGCCGAGATTCGTCAGCATGGAGGCATCGAGCATGTCGGAGCAGACCAGTTCATGGTCATCACGCAACAACTTGCGGATCTCTTCCATGATCGGCGTTCCGCCCTCGCCGCCGGCGGTCTTGATCTCCTTGCGGATCACCTGGCCACCCATCGAGGACGGGTACCAGAGCTGCGAATAGGTCTGCGACACGACGGTGGCGAGCCCTTGATCCCGCTCGATTACCTTCCGATCGAACTCGGTCTCAGCTAGCTTCGACCTGCTGATTCCCCAATTCTCCGGGTTCTTCTGCAACCGTCGGTGAGCGAGAACACTGCGCGCCAGGTCCTCGAGTCGCTGCATGGTATCAACCGACCCGCCCGATGACTCCGACCCGGCGAACAGGCTGTTCTTCGCACCGGTCGCACTGGTCACCCGGACCGTCGCCGGGACCAGCAGGAAGACGAGGTTCTGTTCGTGGCGCGGGCGGCCCGATCCGGCCGTTGTCACGAAGGCCTCGACGTCGATCTCACCGGCGAAAATCGATACGACTGCGAGGATCGGCTTGCCCCGTTTGTCGGGAACGTGCTCGGGCAGAGAAACTTCGCTCGACACGACAAAGGTCGAATCACTCTTGACGACATTTCGAGCCATCACCGACACGGCATCACGCACATCGGCCTGGTCGAGGCCGCGCCGGATGCGCGACAGGGCAATGTTCACCGACGGATCGGTGCTGGCGTAATACCGCCCCTGATGCGTGCGCAGGTAATATGCATCGGACTCGATCTTCTGCAGCGCTACCTCGATTTGTGGTGGGGTCAACCCCGGGAAGGCGATCTCCAGCAAGGCCTCGGCCTTATTGATGCCGAATAAAGGGGAGCCGAGTTCGAGATTGCGCCCGACCAGACTATGCAGGAACACCGTCTTCCAGGTGTATTCGTGCATCGGGTGACCTTCGGGGTGGCGATTCTGTTCGTCGGCCACCTCGGCGTTAGCGCGGCCGCCCTCGATGGTCTTCGTGTCGACACCGCCGACATCGGTGTTGAGAACGATCAGCAGGTCGTTGGCGCCCGTGCGGCCCATGATTTCATTGACCGTCTCGGGGCTTTTCAGGTCGAGGTGGCACGTATGGATCAGCGGTACGCGCAGTTTGCGTTCCCAGATCGAGCGCACGGCCAGCGACAGGACGCGGAGAACGCCGCGGGTGCCCTGAAACGTCTCGAGGCTTGCCAGTTTATGGTTCAGGAAGTCGATGAACTTGGGATGGAACGGGTAGTGCGACTCGATCGAATCGAAGAACCGTTGCTGGGTGGCCTCGGGCGGTAGCATCGTTCGGCACTTCTCGAGTGTCTCACGATACTTGGCCGCAACTTCCCGGGTGGCAGTCGAGTCGATGTGCGTAAAGAGTCGTTTGGCCAGCACGCGCGAGATCTCACCGGCCTGTACCGGCACGACCGTGGTCGCGTCGCGGCTCACCACGCTGCGCACTTCCTTGTCAGCGCGTTGCGCAATGGCAATCGCGCCGTCGGTGTCGACCTCTTTTCCCTGCGCCTCGGTGACCAGATTCTTCAGCATTTCGGTCTGGCGCGAGAAGGCGTCTTGCTGGCCGGCCAACGTCATGACAACCACAAGATTCGAGTGAACGCGGGCATAACCGTTAAGTGACATCAGAAACGCCGCCAGGAGCTCACCACCACGCGGCCGGGCAGCCTCGAGACGGGTCGCATACTGCGCCAGCTCGTCGAGCATGATGATGATCTTGCGCTCGCCGAACACGGCCTCGAAGTCTTCGTCGACAGGCGGGGAGTCAGACGTCGCGGTCGCCCCCAGCTTCTTGTAAAGCGCGTCGCCGCCGATCTGATGAACGATCTCGCCCCACAACGTATAGGGTGCCAGCTTGGTGCCATGCGGCTTATGGACCGGTATCTTGTCGCCGGCCACGCCGACGACCAGGACCTCACCGGGCTTACACAACAATTTACTGTCGATGATGTCACGGGTCAGCGGGCCGAGTTCCTTGCCCTTCATGGCCAGATGGGTCAACGCGATCAGGGTGTGCGTCTTGCCACCACCGAACGAGGTTTCGAGCCGATGGATCGCCGGGCATCCGGCGTCACCACTCAGTCGCCCGAAGACCTGCTGCAGCACGCGCTTGAGACCGTCGGTCGGGAAGGTCGCATCGCGAAAGAACGCCTCAGCGTCGGTGTAGAGGTTGCTGAGCACGCCTTTGGTGCCGCGGTAATGGCCCATGACCTGGCTCAGGCTGGCCGTGAAAATCTCGGGGTTGAAGCTGCCCGCAAGGATGTCTTTGCGCGGCTGACACGTCTCGAGGATCGGTCGCATAAAGCCTCCCAGTATGAACCGGCACTGTTATCACGTTATCGCCGGTGGTTCATACCGTAGCACTTCGGGAAACCGCAGGCAAGCGTGTGAGATGTCCAAGATTACCGCTCCGTGCTGCCCCGAACTTAACCGTTTGCGCTCGGCAACGCGGCAATTGCCGCCGTCGGACCACTGAATTCTGGCCCGCTTCGTGGGTATAAGGCCTATGAGACAGGCTCTATCTGGCGGTCTTGAACAACGTGGAAATGAAATGGAGGTGAGGCTGTGGCGAGCAATTACATCGAAGGGATCGTGAACGTCGTGCGGATTCTGAAAACCGTGATCGACTGTGTGGAAACCCTGATTGCAACAAGCTCGAACAAGTTCCCGAATCAACAACCGGATGACAAGACGCGGAGTGAGGCACTGTCGAAATGAACAGGCCCAGGAAGGACACTTTAGCTATGAAGGATCGCAGCGCGTGGGCGGGCAATTCGATACGAACGCCCACATACAATCGGCTAATTAAGCCAATGAGAAAGGAAGGAATATATGGATATCGTAAATATCATGCGCAACGGTGGTGGAACAGAGACGTTGCATGAACTGATCAACAGGCTCCAGGCTGCTGAAGCGCTGGAAAATCCGGATCGTGTGGTCGCGATGAACACGCTGACCATGAACAACAACGGTAATATCGTGACTCCGGTTGGCGAGCTCCGGCTCACCGACTGGTCACAGACTCAGCTTGCAACGATGGTGGGCTTGAGATGGGACCGCTGGTTCCAAAACGCCGATCAAGACGACAAGGCCGACGAACTGAATCGTCGCTTTCGGCGGGCAACTTCCGAGGTCAAGATCCGGACGACCCGTGCGGTCGAGCCGGGCGTCGCTGCTGACGGTACGCTGTCGGCGCTGGTGACCCCGGGATACACGGCAGTGCGTGACTCGATGGTCGCGGGGCTCGTCATCGAGAGCCTGCGCGGCCTGGAAACAGGCTTCGAGGTGCTGCGGTCGGACTTCACGACCCGCAGTAGCAGTTATGTGGTGGCTCTCGGTCGTCCGTTTGTGGCGGGGGGAAACCGTGAAGTCGGTGACCACTACGGCGGGCTCCTGGTCCGCAACTCGGGCGTCGGATATGCGAGTCTTCGTATCTCCGTTCACCTGATCAGGCTCATTTGTCGAAACGGAATGACCGCTCCGGTGAAAGACGCCCAGATCCTGCGGCGCTATCACCGCGGATTGATGGACGAGTCCAGAATCCTCGAGCAACTCGATGCGGGTCTCCTCGACCTGCCCGAGAAGCTGAAACGCAGTGAGTTCGTGATCTCGAACGCGGCCTGGCACGTGGTTGACGACGTGCCGGCGACGATCGAGTGCGTCATCGGCAACGCCAAGTTGCCCAAGCGCGTGGCGGGCCCGGTCATCGAGGCCTACGGCAAGGAACCGCTGCCGTCGGCATTCGGCGTGGTTCAAGCATTCACGCTTGCCGCGCAGCAGTTCGCTCCCGAGGAACGGCTGCAACTGGAGGACGCAGCAAGTGAATACCTGCGCAACATGCAGCAGTAGAGATATTCGGCACACGGGGGGCGGCAGCGATGCCGCCCCTCATCTGCTTAACGAGAAGAAAGGAATACAAAGTATGGAAACGAGCCAAGCGATTGGCAAGATCAGCGAGGCCCTGGCGAAAGCTCAGGGACAGATGAAACCTGCGGTGTTCGACGCATCGAACCCGCACTTCAAGTCGAAGTACGCAACTCTGGCGGCAATCATGGAGGTTGCCCGACCCGTGTTGTCGGCCAACGGCATCGCCGTTGTGCAAGGGACATCGGTGGACGGTGACCCGTTGCGGGTCCACGTGACCACCATTCTGATGCATGTGTCCGGCGAGTGGATCAAGGACACTCTGTCGGTGAAGCCGGCAGTCGACAATGCCCAGGGTGTGGGCAGTGCGATCACCTATCTGCGGCGCTATGCGCTGTCCGCATTGGTGGGGATCGTGGCCGACGAAGACGACGATGGCGAATCCGCCGTCGGTCGTCCGGTCGACAAACCGGCCAACCATCAGGCCAGCAAGCTGGTCGAGATGAAGAAGGCCGAGGCGGCCAGGGTCAACCCGGTGGTTGCCAAGGTCGCTCCGACACCCGCGAGGATCCAGGACCGCGTGGCGCGGATCCGCGAGATCTTCACCCTCAGCGCCAAGCGGGGGCAGACCCCGAAGGCGATGAAGGACGAGATCGGTCAGATCCTCGGTCTTGGCCGGCCCATCAAGGGTTCGGCCGAGATCCCGGACGACAAGATCGAGGTCGTCGCCAAGGCGTTTTCCGATGCCTTGGCCAAGATGCCGGCAACGGCAAAGAAGGAGGTGGCCTGATATGAAGATCACCAACGAACTCGGACTTCCGAATGCTCTGGTGGCGGCGGTCAAGAATGACCCCTACAACCCGGGAACATGCGACATCTCGGTGACGAGACTGATCGCCCCGGCACGCAAGGTCGTGCTGGAGGCGCAGCATGCGAACGAAATCTCGGAAGACGTGAGTGATCGGCTGTGGGCCCTGTTTGGCCAGGCCGTCCACACGGTACTCGAGAGAGCAGAAGAAGGCACCCTGGTCGAGAAGCGGCTCACGATTAATCGGCAAGGCTGGAAGATCTCCGGCCAGTTCGATCGCCTCGTGATCAACGACGGAGTGCTTCAGGACTACAAGATAACTACAACGTATTCTGCCAAGAACGGCGGGCGCGCTGAGTGGGAGCAACAGCTCAACGTGCTGGCGACGATCCTGCGGGAGCATGGCTACCCGGTCAAACAACTGGAGGTCATCGCCATCCTGCGCGATTGGACGCAGAGCCAGGTAGATCGCATCGTCGACTACCCGGTGAAACCGGCCATGAGGATCCCTGTGATGCTCTGGCCAGAAGAACAGTGCGAGGAGTTCATCGATGAGCGCATCCGCGTTCATCAGGCTGCTCGGACGGTTCTCCCGGAATGTTCCGCCGAGGAACGCTGGGAACGGTCCGGACAGTGGGCGCTGATGAAGGCTGGCCGCAAGACGGCGGTCAAGCTGTTCGACAGCGAGTCCGATGCCATGACCGCCGCTGAGGCGGCCGGCAACGGTCACTGCGTCGAGCATCGGCCAGGTCGCTGGCTTCGGTGCGAGATGTACTGCCCGGCGGCAAGATTCTGCCAGAAGTGGCAGCAGTTCCAGGTGGGTCCCAATGGCCAGCCTGGTGACTGACCTTGGTGTAGTTCGGAACCGAGGGCGAGGGGTGCGAATCCCTCGCTCTCGTTCTATCATGGGGCTGTGTCCGTGGTGGCACCGCCCCGTTTTCTTTATGGAGGAAAGCAGCATGCGACGAAAACTGAAGATCACCTGGTTGGTCGTGACATTTGTGGCGACGGTGATCGGCTGGTATATGCGCAGCGAGGCCAACACCGAGCTGAACCAGAACCTGACCCAGGCGGCCGAGGATCTCAAGGCCAAGAAGAACTACGATGGCGCGTTGGCCGTCTACGACTACCTGGTTGCCAACGATCTTGATGCGAGCGGCTCTGCGGAGCTGGGCCGACAGGCGCTGCTGGTCGAGATGAACTCGTGGACCCGCTCGATCAAAAGCAGCATCAGTGGCTTCGTCTGGGGCGACATCTTAGACTCGGCGTCGCTGGTCGGTTGTGTGGCCGGCGACCTGGTTGCCTGGGGCGACATCCGCGACTTTACCAAGCAGACCTACCGGGCTGCGACCGGCGGTGAGGTCGATGAGTTCAACTATGCGCTGGCGACGCTGGGCCTCACCACGACCGTTGCGCCCTACGCCGACGTAGGACTGTCGGTGTGCAAGTCGGCAGCGAAGTTCATGTCGACCGAAGTGCGGCGCGCCCTGCTCGAACTGGCCAAGGCGGCGAAGAAGTCGGAGAGTCTCGACGAGATCGGCAAGATTGTATCGTCGCTCGGCACGACCTGGAAGACGATCGGCGCTGGCACGATCGACATCCTGCAGATGGCCAAAGACAGCAAGGCATTGACGACGCTCACCAAGATCGTCGAATCGGGTGGCCGGTCGGCATACGCGGTATTGCTCCTCGGCGGCAAGGGGACCCTCGACTTCTGCAAGACCGCAACCGAGTGCGGATTGAGCTTGACGGGTCCGGTCGGCAAGCGGGCACTGCGCTTCGCCCTGCACTACCCGCAGGTCGCCATTCACATGGCCAAGATCAGCAAGAAGGTAGGCTGGGACCACCTCGATGTGACCATGATCGCGCTGGCCGAGTTGCTGGCCAAGGTGTCGGTGCAGACGACGATGCTGGTGGGGTTGGCGGTGTGGTTGTGGTTCCACTGGATCGATGTGCTTGGCATACTGATGTTTCGTGAGAGAGCGGCAGCGGTGTAGTGGTCGGGTCGTGAGGTGACATGCCCGAAGGGAAGCTGGCGGGTGCCGGTTTCTCTTTAGCCATGGGGCGACGATAGTCATCGCACCGGACATTGAGTAGAATACCGACAAACAGGGAACGTGCGTCTGTCGGAGGGTTACTCGTGAACAAGAGGATCATCGCCGGACTTGCGGTGGCGGCATGTCTCGTCCTGGTGTTGGCGTTGGCCGGTTGTCTGCAGCAACACGATGGCGTATCGCCCGGTACCGCCATCGACACGACCGCACCGGTCGCACCGGTTGGTGTCGTCCCGGCCGTCACGCTCAGCATCGTTGTGCCAGCCCTTGCATCGACCTCAATGCACCCGGGGAACCCGACGGGAGCCGACCCACTGCCCACCATTCGAGCCGTGACCGGCGCGACGCCCACCGTGACGTTCGGGCTGATCCTCGTCAACGTCGGTAATGCGGCCAGTCCGACCACCACGCTGATGCAGATGGTGCCGGTTGATGCCAGCGGGAGTGCTCAGGCAACGTTTGCCGATGTGCCGGCGGTGACGGCGGTGGGCGACATTCACATCGAGGGCGGCCAGTATTTGGGATTCGCGGATTTTCACGGCACGCTCGATCTGATTGCAGGTGCGCCGAACCGTCTGATGTGTGCGCCCAAGGGGAGCAACCTGAGGCAGGACATTCTTGCCACGGTCATAGAACATGTTGTGGTTACTCCCGATCTGTTCGCTCTCGCCCGGGCGGGCATGGTGGCGAAACTCGCATCGGCGTCGGTCGATCTCGATTTCACCGTCGCGACTGCGTATGACGACGTATTGACGATTTTCAGATCGCTCGACGTTCCCAAGTTGCAGGTCGTGAACCCGGTCGTCGTGGCTCAACAGACGGTGCCTGCGGGTGGTGGCACGATGGTCGTGGCCTCTGCCGGCTCTCCGATCAACGGTCTCGAGATCAGGGTCGGCACGGACTCCTTCAGTGCCGCAACCAGCCTGTCGGTATCGGTTTCCAGTGTTGCAAGCATCAGTCTCGACGGCAATACCCGGGTGAACTCTCCCGTTATAACGATAGACACCGGGGGATCAACCGCAAGTCAGCCGGTCTATGTTCGCATTCCCATCAGCGCGAACACCAACGAGTTCACGATGCCCTTCGTCGTCGACCCCATCACCGGGAAACTCGAAGCGCTATCGCTTGTCGGGGCCGACGCAACCTCGATCGGTGTCTCCGTGCGCAACTTTCAGGGCTCCGGTGTTTCGGCGAGCCGCCGTGGCTCTTTCAGGACCAAGAGCGGTTTGTTGGCAGGGGCCGTCAACATGATTCTATGTACGCGGGATGTTGCGGCACTTGATGCCACGCAGTTCGTGCCAACGAACTTTCTGCCTGGCGTGAACGACTGTCCGTTCGTGAACCACGGTTCTTATCTTGCGCCCCAGGGGCATTGCGACGGCCAAACCCTGTTGAGCATGTGGGCCTTTGCTCATCCGGTGGGCGGTTCGCGCCTGTGGAACCGCTTGTCGCCGCCGACGCCCTGGCAACCGAGCTACACTGCATGGCCCAGCAATCGGAGCCATCCGGGGAACTGGTTTGTGGATCCGGATGCCTACCGACTTGCGTCCGTACTACATGCAGACTGGAGTTTCGGGTGGTTGTCCACCGATCTCGAACTCGTTCGCAGTGGCTGGTTCCAGAGTGGTGTGTCGAACGACACACTGACCATGCGGGCTTTCAAGTTCGCCATGCTGCAGACGCACGAACCTCAATACTTGAGCATTTTGCCGAGCAGTGGCAACGATGGTCATGCGCTCGCCGTGTATCGCATTGACGCACAGGGGCTGTGGGTGGCCGATCCGAATTTCCCTGGCGATGCCGGTCGACACGTTCCATTCGCCAACGGTCACTTCGGAAGCTACTTTTCCGGGGCCAACGCAACCGCGATGACCGCGGGCGCGACCGAATACACCCGATTCAGCTTCATCGGGAAGGAGTGGAAACAGACGTCGGACGCCATCGCCAACTGGTGGCACCGGTATTCGAGTGGGGCCATGCCTCGACCGGACTATCGCTTGCAGGTCCGCAACGACAACAACGAATTCATCGACTACACCGACGGATTCACGACGACGAGTGACACAGTGAGATTCTCAGCAGTATCGAACAACTGGTCCGAGTTTGCGTTCTGGACATTCGGGCCGGCCACCTGGACGGTCTACACTGGCGGTGGGACGCTCCCGCTGCAGCCCGGATTGAATGTTCTTGGCGTTCGTATCGGCGCACGGCAAAGCGGGGCAGCAGCATGGGATTGGATCGACTTTCGCTGGGTCAAGGTGAATCGGCAGGTGCCGCTCTCGATCACGCGTGTTGTCGGAGACCCCGTGATCGGGGCAACCACTGCGCAGACATTTACGGTTGAAGGCAGCGGTTTTCAATCTGGGGCCCAGGTGCGCCTTGTCGAACCCACCTTCGGTATCGACGCGGTGAAAAATACAACGTATGTCGATTCCGGCCATTTGCAGGCGTCGGCTGTGTTTGGACTGGATCAGACGACGTGGACGGTCCAGGTGATCAACCCCGACAACACCACGACCACGCCCTACAGCTTCAACGTGGTAGGGCCGGGTGCCACGGTTGCACGCCTTCAGGATCTGCGCCCAGCGACTGCATGGCGTATGCCCATCGGTGGCAGCACGGGTAGCGATCTGTCGAAGCTGAGTATTGATAACGTATTTACATCAACCGGGTATCGGAAGGTCCGGTTCAACGTCACGCCGGGCACCACCAATGGTGGCACAAATGCGTGGTATGCGTCGGTTGTCTGGGATACCGACAAGTCGCTCGATTATGGTTGGGATACCGACCAGGTCGGCACATACAACACGACGAATCCTCTGACCGTTCATCCTGGCGAGGATTGGAATTTGACACTCGGGTCGGACTCGGAGCTGATCCCGACCCAACCCGTCAGTGCCATTGCAGACGGACTTGTTCTCTACAACGGCATGGCCCCGGCGAACTACGGCAACGTTGTGGTTCTCGCGCACCGCACGGCCAACGGCGAGGTGGTCAGTTCGTTCTATGCCCACCTGAACAATCCGGTGCCGGCCCTGACGGTAGGGTCAGCGGTGAGCAGGGGCGCTCGTCTCGGCGATGTCGGCAACAGCGGCCCGGCGGGCCCGGCGCATTTGCACTTCGAGATCCGGAAATCTTCGATGGTGCGTGTCGATTCTCGCACAGGTGCGATCGTGCTGGCGAATCCAGTCAGCAGTTGGCCGGCGTCGATCTCGCCAAGCGACGGCGGGCGCGCGTTCGTCGAGGCGAACTACTACGATCCTTCGAGGTTCATCAAGGGGAATGGCAACCCGGACTCGGTGTCGATCGCGGGGACGGGCACCGGTGTCGGAACCGCATCGACTGTCACCCTTGCCCCCGGCGTGACCATGAGCTTCGTTCCGATACCCGGCGGCACGTTTACCATGGGCTCCCCGGACCCAGATGCTGCTGGCTTCATCGGCAATGGCCAAGTATGGCCGCCGCACTCGGTGGCAGTCAGCGCCTTCGCCATGGGCACGACCGAAGTGACTCAGGCGCAGTACCAAGCCGTCACGGGCACGAACCCGTCATCTTGGACCTACAATTCGCTGTGCCCTGTCGAGAACGTGAGTTGGTACGATGCCGTTCGCTTCGCCAACGCGCTGAGTGTCCTCGGCGGCCTTCAACCGTGTTATTCGAACGGTTCGGGCAGCACGACGATCGCCGATGGTGCCACGGTGCGATGCAACTGGAGCAGCGGGGGGTTCCGTCTCCCCACAGAGGCGGAGTGGGAGTATGCATGTCGGGCAGGGTCTACGACCGTATTTTACTGGGGTGACTCGGTTGATGAATCGACAGTGTCACAGTATGCCTGCTGCACGACCTATGCAGGTTCAATTTACCGGAACTACACAACGGACCCTGTTTCTGCACGGATTGCGAATTCCTGGGGCTTGCATGACATGAGTGGCAACGTATGGGAATGGTGCTGGGACTGGTATGAGGATTCGAGCAATGTCGATGCACGAATCAACCCGCGAGGGCCGGATGCAGGATCAGGGCGCGTCATCCGGGGCGGCGCTTACTACAACCCGCTAAGCAATTGTCGCTCTGCGTATCGAACTTCCTCGCAGATTGAGAGCCGCAGTCCCGGCACTGGCTTCCGCCTCGTGAAGACCCCTTGAAGCGCCCACTGTCTCCGTCATCGACGAGAGTGTGATCGCCCCCGCGAGGGCCTGGACTTGTGCAGTTTTTCCGCCAGTCTTCGGATCCGCACCTCCCCCGTTGCCAGGTTGCGCACCGCAACCGCGAAATCCCGTGGGTTCAGCCCAAACCCCCGACGCGGAATATCGAGATAACACCGTAGTAGTACCGGTCCCCATGCTGGGCTCCCGGCACCGTTTCTCAGAAGGCCCGCTCATAGAGCGGGTCTTCGGCGTTAACGGACGCAATGTGAGTAGAAGCGGCAGATCGCCAATCCGAGAAATCGTAGTGGGGGGGGGCGCTTCTTCCGACAACTCTGGATGTGGCCAACGGCTGGTTCCCGGGATACAATGGACCTGACCATGCCTGTATCGCTGTTCAATCAGTGGGTGCAGCGGGGCGTGCAGATTTGTTGGGGGGCCGTGATAATGGATCGTCATGTCGTGCGGTTTCTGGTTGTCCTGGTCTGTTCCGGTTTCGGTTTGTGGATGGCCGGCGGTTGTGCGACGAACCCTGTCGACGTGGGTTTGCCGCCAAACGCGGCGGATGTACCCCAGCCCGGGCGGGCCAGTGTCAGTTTTTCAGTGCAGGTGACGCCCGACCTCGACCCAACATCGATGAGGGTCGAGCCGGCGAACCGCAAGGCGATGGCGGTGGTTCATTGGGTGTTGCGAGGCCTGAGCGTTAACGGCGAGACCGCGGTCGCATCCCGTTCGGTGAATGTCGGCGCCGACGGTCGCGCCACGACCACGATCGAGAACGTGCCGACGGGGCCGATGATTGCCGAGGCGCGCGTCGACAACGGCAACGTCGACGGTTACACCGACTTTCAAGGGGCCGCGCAGTTGAACACCGGGCCCAACACGATGGTGATCAATCCGACCGGCTCTGGGATGACCTCGGACCTGCTGGCGCAGGTGCTGCGGTTGGTGGCCCAGTCGTCGGTGCTCTCGAGTGTGCCGCCGGTCAACCTCGTGGGGCTGGCGCAACAGGTGATCGCCGGGACCAGTGCCGCGCAGGGCACGCAGACCCAGGTCGACGCGTTCAACAGCCTGCTCGAGCGGGTTAACAGCCCGACCTTTGTGCAGGTGCGCGGCAGCGCCGACGGACGGTCGCTCGAGGCCTGGCGCGCCGGCAGCCTGCTCTGGACGCGGCCGGTAGCCGACTGGTTCCAGGCGGCCCAACTCAATGGCGCGAGTCCGAGCGGTTTGAAGTTTGCCCGCGTGATCCGACATGGGTTGGCGGGCTATGGCTACGTGACTCTCGGCCATGATGCCGGCAACCTGTCTGTCGTTATTCGTATTGACATTGTCAATCAAACGCTGAAGGCTTTCTGTGCA
>CAZADH010000069.1:0-23757 GCA_964483805.1 uncultured bacterium | reverse complement strand
GCCCTCGCCATCGATTACGATCTGGCGCGACGCTTCGGCGGCAACGGCATTGGTCTCGCGATTGCGAAGGCCATCGTTGAGGCGCATGGTGGCCGGTTTCGCTACGAAAGCCAACCCGGCCTGGGCAGTATGTTTCGTTTCGATCTTCCCTTGGCGAGCGTCGAGCCAACCGGTCACCCCGGTAGCGGTGAGCCTCACTGAAGCTTGCCCGGCCGTCGCAACAGCCGACTTGTGCAAAAAGCAAGAGCACGGTAGTTCCGCGCCCGCTACGCGGTACCGTGCTCGCTTTTCTCTCGCCCCAACCGGCTTCGTTTCACGATCAGAGCGGTTGTCTCTCACTTTACCCCGGGTCGAGACAGAAACCAGTAGTTTGACAACTTCAAACCAGCTTCGTCCTCATTAAAGCACACGCCGGGCGGCTCTGGTCGCTGATTTTGGCTATCTGATCCAAAATGGGCGAATCGCCTCAGTCGACCCTAAGTGAATTCACTTAGAGAGGCTTGGGTGAGTTCGTTCGGGATGCCCTCAGGATTTGGCCTGGAAAGGGCTATCACTGCCTGATGACTGGGTGAAGCGGGCCGCGTACCGGATCAGTTCGGCCGACGATTTGATCCCCAGTTTCTTGCGGATGTTGAACCGATGGGACTCGACGGTCTTCACGCTGAGGCACAGGTGCTCGGCGATCTGTTGCGGTCGGTAACCGGTACCGATCATACGCAACACCGCAAGTTCACGTGAAGTCAGGACCTCGGGCCCCGGGTTGGTCTTGCCGCCGCTGCGGGTCAGGTGGCGCAACATGGCCTGATTCATGGAATCGCTGAGGCTGATCTTGCCCTCGAGAATCTCGCGTAGGGCCAAGATGACGCGGCGGGGAGGTTCCTGCTTCATGAGATACCCCATGGCGCCGGCCTGCAACGCCAACTCGGCATAGAGATTCTCGTCGTGCATCGAGAGCACGAGGATCGGCAGGGAACCGGACTTTTTATGAATCATCTTGATGAGATCGAGGCCATTGGCCTGTTGATCGTTGAGCGAGATATCGACGATGGCACAGTCGGGCTGGCCGCGTTCGAGTTGGGCCAACGTTTCGGCGACCGATGCCGCCTCGCCCCACACCTCCAGGTCGGGTTGCTGTGAGATGAGCGCCGCCAGTCCATGGCGCATCATCGGATGGTCATCGACCAGCAACACGCTTTTTTGGGGCACGAAGCTCCTCCGTTGATGTCTTGATCGGCCCGCAGACGACGATAGCGCCGCCGGTCGGATTTGTCTTGAACTCGAGTCGCGCTCCCAGTGCGCCAGCCCGGAAACGCATGATCGGCAGACCGATGCCGCCTTGCGCCGTCCCGCGTTGCGAGCCCGGTCCGCTGCCGTTGTCGGTGATGGTGAGTGTCAACGCGGAACGATTGCGGCGAAACCGCACGCTGATCTTGTCGGCCCGGCCATGGCGGATGGCATTGCGCACCGCCTCCTGGACAATGCGAAACACATGCGTGGCGATGGTGCGGTCGTGAATGAGGCCGGCGGGTTTGATCTCGGCGGCGATCGCGACTCCCTCGGAGGCCGCAAAACTCTGCAACATATTGTGCAGATGGGTGGGAAAGTCGTGCACCTCGACACCGGTGGGCAGCAAGCCCCGCGAGATGGCATAGGCCGCCTTAACGGCGGCATTGATCTCGTTGCCGATGCGGGAGATCTCTTCGACCCGGGGCAGACCCTGGCGCTCGAACTCGCCTTCGACCACCGCCAGACGCACCTCGAGACTCTTGAGATGCTGGCACAGGCCATCGTGCAGGTCTTGCCCGATGCGACGTTGCTCGGCCTCGGTCGCTTCGATGATGTAGCGCTCGGCGAGGTTGCGTTGCGAGGCATCGTGCATTGAGGCCAGAACGCGCCTGGGTGTTCCCGGGAGCCAGCGGACGCGGACTTCAGCGGTGAAACCGGTGCCGTCACCGCGCAAGGTCGGCAACTCGAACCGCGCCTCGCCGTCGGCTGTCAGACGCTCGAACAACGGCATCAACCGGGTGAGCCGGTCGACCGGGTGCAGGTCCGGGGGCTGCAACTGCAGGATTTCACTGCGGGTGCGGCGCAGCAGTTCGCACGTGGGTGGGTTGACGTCGGTGAAATGGAACTCCTCGTCGAGAATCATCAGCGGTTCATCGCAGAAGGCCAGCAAGTTGGCCAGCCGGTGTTCGCTGTCGTTCAGGGCCAGGCCGAGTTGGTGATGGGTGACGATGCCGGCCAGCAGATTCGCCATCGCGCGCAGCGAACCGATGTCGGCCAGACTCCAGGCCTGGTCGCGGTCGACATCGTCGAAACCGAGCAGACCCCAAAGCGCATCGTTGACCCGAAGCGGGGCGATCGCCACCGCCCGGGTCGGCAGGCCGGTGAACCACCGGTGCTCCGTGGCCGGGAGAAGATCGAAGGGGCCGAGGATCGGCTCGTCATGCGCGAGCACGGATACCCAGCGGGCCAGCCCCAGATCGTCGATCGACTTCTCGACATAGCGGGTATTGCCGCGTCGACCGGCGTAACCCGGGGCGCACCACTCGTGGGTCACGTCGATCGTCTGCCGGCCTTGGGATGTCGCGCTCAGGCGACCGACATAGACACGATGTGAGCCGGTCGCCCGCCCGAATTGGGTCAGAATGGCATCAATGTGCGCATGACCGCCCTGGTCGAGGCCGCTGCGCATGGCGCTGGCCACGGCATCGATGATGGCTTCGCGCCGACGCTCGCTCGCCGCGGCCGTCTTCATCGCGACTGGAGCTGCTCTCGTGGTGGGGCTGCCGTCGGGTTTGGTTTCTGCAACAGCAGGATTACGGCGCGGCGAGGCGACATCTCCTGGCGGCGGATTTCCCAACCCAGCGCGGGCAGTTCGCGCAGTTCTTCGTCGCGGTAGGGGCGGAAGAGCAGACCGCGCTTGGGCCCTTTCACGAAGATCACCGCATGGTCATCGCGGCCGACATAATGTGTCGGCGGATCGTGCTCGATCGCGGCGGCTGCGTCCAGGGTCATCAAGAGGATGCCGCCCGGCACGAGCACGCGCCAACACGACGCCAGTGCCGTATGGAACAGATCGCGGCCGACGTGGTCGAAAAGATTGTGCGCGAGAATGCCGTGCAGGCTCCCGTCGCGCAACGGAATGCTGCCGGCATCGCCGACGAGAACGCCGGCCTGGACATCTTCTTCGAACAGGTTGTTGGCCAGTGCCGTGACCCCTTTGCGCGAGATGTCGAGACCGATGGCCTGGTAACCGATGCGGGCTAAATACAATGTATTGCGACCCTCGCCGCACCCCAGGTCGAGAACCTGTGCGCCCCGTGGCAGAAACGGGAGCATCAGTTGCATCAGTTTGCCGGATGGCGCGATCATCGCCTGGTGCTTGAGCATGCGCCCCCAGGTGCGGTCCCAGTAACCGGTGCCGGGATCGGTGAGAATCTCTTGCATCATCGTCTGTTTCCCCGTCGGAGCTGGGCGCGCCCTGTGGCGCCTGTCTCCGCCTTCTTGCCGCCGGTCCCCGGTCGGTCACCCACACCGAGGGCGATAATCGTGATGTCGTCGTGCTCTTTGGCCCCGCCACGAAACCCGTCGAGTTCCGCAAGCAGTTCCTGGGCCGGGCAGGCCCCATGCTCACGCTCGAGAAACTTCTTGAGCCGATCGATCTGGAACTCCTGGACCGCGGCGTTGCGACACTCGGTCACGCCATCGGTGTAGAAGAGAATCAAGTCCCCTTCGCTGATGATAAACTTACGATCGGTGTATGTAAAGTCGAGGATGCCCAGCGGCGGGCCCGAGGCCGTCATCTCGCCGAGCTTCAACCCCTGGTCGTGAAACCGCCGATAGGCCGGTGGATGGCCGGCCAGCGCCATGGTCAGGCTGTGTTCCCGCGCATCGACGATGGCGCAAATCATGGTCACGAACTTGTCGTCGGCGAGCGACTCCATGATGACCTTGTTGACCTGCGTCAGGATATACCCGGGGCTCAATTGCTCGACCGGTGTCGACTTGAGCAGGGTGCGCACCGAGGCATTGATCGTCATGGTTACGAGGGCGGCGGGCAGGTTCTTACCGCTGACGTCGGCGATGAAAAGTCCGAGGCGGCCGTCGCCGATGCCGGTGAAGAAATCGTGACAGTCGCCACCGACCTCCGAGGCCATGCGCCAGGCATTGTCGACCCACAGGCCGGCAACCTGTGGCAGGCGCTGGGGCAGGATGCTCTTCTGAATGACCTGGGCGGCGTCGATCTGCGTGCGCGTGAACCGGTTGTACCCGGTCAGATCGGCAATACGTTGTAATTCAATGATCTGGTTGCCGACGATCGAGAGGAAGGTCATCTCTTGCATCGACAGGCGGAACGTCGTGTCAGTGGCGTAGGCGACCAGGGTATAGCCGCTGGGAATCTCGTTGCCGATTCGCTCGGCCTGGCGCGAGGTGATCTCGTAATCGGTGATGGCGGGCCGCAGTTGCAGGGCCACATAGCTGCCCTGCAGACCGCGCTCGGGTGCGCCGGGTTGAGACAGGGCGCACGCCGGCAGCGGGGTGGGATACGATGAGGGGCCGACCGCGGCGTTGCCTGCATCCCAGGTGGTCGCCCCATTGCTGAAGACCCAACCCGAGACGGTCCGGTCGACCGGCAGCAGGCCATTTTCGGCCGCCGTGGCCAGGTATTCGCGTCCCGCCGGGGACTCCCGCCACTCGGCCCGCGTCGCCTCGGCGACCACCTGCAGCTCGGTCACGCCGCCGCCTGTCTTGTCTTTCGCCGGCTGCGCGGGGTGCACGACCTTGACGACATCGAGTTGCGGCAGGTTGTCGAGCAGCAGGTTCAGCATGCGTTCGATGCCCACCGTCGTATCGGGTCGCGGGTCGTCATCGCTTGCATCGGGGCTGACGTTGAGGGTGGCAAAGACCTTCCAGATTTCGCCGATGGCCGCGATGTAGCGCATGTTGTCGCGCAGGCTCTCACCGACGCGTTCGACCATGCCGCGAAACGATCGCTCGAGCAGATCGATCTCTTCGACGCCGCTGGGCGGAATGAAAGCCAGTCGTTCTCCGGGCATCAGTCGCGCCACCGTCGAACTGAGCCGATGCAGCGGACTGCCGAGGCGGCGCGGCAGCCAGACCAGGCCCATGACGCTCAGGATCACCGCGAGGCCGACGCACAACTGGCTCAACGTCGTGCGCCGCCGCAGATCGATGTTGAGGGTCTCGACGCGGTTGTCGATCTGGTCCCAGAAATACTCGGCCTCTTTCACGCAGGAAGTGATGCCCCGGTCGAGCAGTTGTCTGAGGTTGAGTTCGCTGCCGGCCAGGCGTTCTTCGAGGTCGATACGGCTCAAATCCTGGGTCTCAACCAGGCCGCGGATCCGGCGAAACTCGCTGTGAAAACCCTGGATGTTGTCGAGAATCGCTTGCAGGCCACGTTTCTGATAAGCGACCGGGGCGCGTCTGGCCGTCTGCTCGAGCAGGTTCTGCACCGCCCGCAACCGCTTTTCGATGCTGTCGGCCTGGTTCTCGAGTTCGTCCTGCGGCACCGCGAGTGCCGAGGTGTCGATTTCGTCCTGGGCCGAGACGTACTGATCGATGTTGGCCTGGATCGCGCGCAAATCGCCTTCGACGCGATGCAAGCGGTCGAGGAGCCGCGAGGTGCTGTCGCCGGTGCCAGCGAAGTCGCTGGTCTTGAACTTCTTGGCCAGTTCACCGATGGTGGTCTGGAACGCCAGGTGCAGGCTGTTGGCCCGGGTGACCAGCTCGCGGGACAGGTCGCGCCGCGACATGCGCTCGTCGCGGTTGAGCCGGCGCATCTGGTCGCGCATCGCCATGACCGACGCCAGCCGTTGCGTGTAGGAGGCGAGAATACTTCGTATTGACGTCCACTGCGCCAGCCGGGGTTGTCCGTCGAGCAACGTGTCGAGACGCCGCCGTTCACCGGCCAACCGCTGCAGCGCCGCCGACGCGATGGGGGTGCTCTGGAAAGCGAGACCGATCGGACTCTGGGCCGGCTGCGCCACCGCCAGCCAACTGATGACCAGGCGCTCGTAACCGCGGGCCAGTTGCAGATGCGAATTCAGTTCGTCACGAAAGAACCGCTCGGTCTCCATGAACGACCAGGTCGACAGCGCGACGAAACCGCCGACGAGGAGCGTCACCACGGCCAACAACGCCGTCAGTTGCTGGCGCAGCGTCATGGCCGGTTTGCTGTGGCCGCCGACGAGGTCACCGGTCCCTGCCGCCTGCGGTCACACGTTGAAGCGGAAGTTGATGATGTCGCCATCCTGCACGATGTACTCCTTGCCCTCGAGACGCATCACTCCGGCCTGCTTGGCGCCATTGAGCCCACCGTGTTGAACGAAGTCGGCGAAAGCGACCGTCTCGGCCCGGATAAACCCGCGCTCGATGTCGCTGTGGATCTTGCCCGCCGCCTTCTGGGCGTTGGTGCCCCGCTGGAGCGGCCAGGCGCGACACTCGTCTTCGCCGGCGGTCAAGAAGGAAATGTAACGCAATGTATTGTAGGCTTCGGTGATCAGTTTGTCGCGGCCGGGGGTGGTGATGCCGTACTCGGCGAGGAAGGTTCGCTCCTCCTCGGGCGACAGACCGGCGCACTCCATCTCGGTCTTGCCGGCCACCAACAGGGTCGGCCAACCGTGTTGCGCCGCGATCTTGCGCATCGAAGCCACCATCGGGTCACCGTCCGGCTTGGCCAACTGCGCATCGTTGCAGTTGCCCACGACCAGCAACGGTTTCTCGGTCAGGAAACGGAAACCGCGGATCAGCGCAGTCGACTCGGCATCGAGGGCAAGGGAGGCAATGGTCTGGTTGTTTTTCAGGGCGGCGGCGAGCTGGTCCATCAAGGCTTGTTCGCGCACCAGTTCGGGTTTTTTGCCGGCCTTCAGTTCTTTGCCGAGCCGGACGATCTTGTTCTCGACCAGTTCGAGATCGGCGAAGATGAACTCGAGCAACAACTCTTCGAGGTCGGACGCCGGATCGATGCGGCGGTGCACGTGGGCGACGCTCTCATCGACGAACAGACGCACCACCAGGGCGATCGCGTCGCCACTGCGGATATGCGCCAGCGTCTTGACCGAGAACCCGGTCTTCGGTCCTTCTTCCTTGGCAATACCGGGGATATCGATGAACTCGACCGTGGCGTAGGTCGTCTTCTTTGGTTTGAAAAACTCGGCCAGTTTGTCGACGCGGGCGTCGGGGACCTTGATCACGCCGGTGTTGACCTCTTCGGACTGGGCGATATAGTCCTTTAACTGGGCGTTGTTGCGGGTAACGAGATTGAACAGGGTGGTCTTGCCCGACATGGGCAGCCCGGCCAGGCCGATCTTCATGGGTGGCGACTCCTTAACGGTGACGGTGCGCCGATTCTACACCACGACGGGTTCGGCGACAACGGGGCAGCAGCGATTCTGCGTGCGCGGGTTTGCCGATTTCCCCTTTGGCCAATCCCTTTGCATCGGTGCCGTACCCCGTGCTATCTAACCAAAACCCCGCGACCGTTTGCCGAAGGAGCACGCAACCATGACCGATCCCAATGCCGTTCAGACCCCCGCCAGCACCGAGGTCGAACACCAACCCTACGTCCCGGCGACGACCACCATGCCCGAGTTTTCGTTGGTGCCGATCCTGGTGGGTATTCTGTTGGGCATCCTCTTCGGGACCACCTCGGTCTATCTCGTGCTCAAGGTCGGCATGACCATCTCGGCGTCGATTCCGATCGCGGTCATTTCGATCACCCTGTTTCGCTTCCTGTCCCGCCTGCTGGGCGCGCGACCGGCCACCATTCTCGAGAACAACATCGTGCAGACCACCGGGTCGGCCGGTGAATCGATCGCCTTCGGCGTCGGTGTCACCATGCCGGCGCTGATGATCATGGGTTACGACATGGAAGTCATCCGGGTCATGACCGTGGCCTGCTTCGGCGGCCTGTTGGGGGTGTTGATGATGATCCCGCTGCGGCGCGGCTTGATCGTCAAACAGCACGGCAAGCTGATGTATCCGGAAGGAACGGCCTGCGCCGAGGTCCTCATCGTCGGTGAACAAGGCGGGACCAGCGCGAAGACGGTGTTCACCGGGTTCGGTCTGGGTGTTCTTTACAAAGTATTGACAGATGGCATCAAATGTCTGAAACTCGGACCCGACACCACCATGACCGGTCTGCTCGTCGAGCTGCCTCGCACCGTGCTCGGTTGGTTTCGCGGGTCGGCCGGTGCTGCCGGCGCTGCCGGTGCCGTCGAAACGGCCGCGCCCGCGGCGGCGCCCACGCCCAAGTGGTGGGACCAGGTGAAGGTGGGCGGTGAGTTCACGCCCGAGATGCTCGGCGTCGGCTACATCATCGGGCCGGCAACGGGGTGCATCATGATGGCCGGGGCCATCCTGGCGTATCTGGTGCTGATCCCCCTAATCAAGATGATCGGCGACGGCCTCACCCAGCCACTGTTTCCGGCGACCGATCTGATCACCAATCTCGACAGCAAGGGGATTCGCGACGCCTACGTTCTCTACATCGGGGCCGGTGCCGTGGCGGCCGGTGGTCTGATCTCGGTCTTCCGCTCGATTCCGCTGATCTTCGGCGGCTTCATGTCGGGCCTGCGGGATCTGCGGGGCAGCGGCGGGAGCGGCACCGCGGTGGTGCGCACCGACAGCGACCTGCCGATGCTGTTCGTGCTCGTCGGTTCGGCACTGTTGATCGGCGCCATCGGCTTGACCCCGATTCTCAACGTCAATCTCGTGGGCGCGGCGTTGATCGTGCTGTTTGGTTTCCTGTTCGTCACCGTCAGTTCACGGTTGACCGGCGAAATCGGCTCGTCATCGAACCCGATCTCCGGCATGACCGTCTCGACCCTGCTGCTCACCTGTCTGATCTTCCTGGGCATGGGCTGGACGGGCGTCGAACACCGGGTGACCGCCCTGTCGATTGCTGCCATCGTTTGTATTGCTGCCAGCAACGGCGGCACCTGTTCGCAAGACCTGAAGACGGGCTATCTCATCGGCGCGACGCCGCGCTACCAGCAGATCGCCATCCTCATCGGCGCCCTGACTTCGTCGGTGGTCATCGGCTACACGTTGCTGTTGCTCAACGATGCCTCGACCGTCTACGTCCGACCGACCGGAGCCCTCGCCGGGGTGACCGTCGAGGCGGCGAAGCTCTCGCCGACGCGCGAGCGCCCGGCCGGCCCCGAAGGGCGGTTCGATCAACGTGAATACCGTGTATTGCGCATGAGCGAAGCCGACGGTGCGCTGCCGGCGGGCAAGTATCTCATCGGCGACGACAACAAGATCGCCTACGTCGTCGACCCCGGTATCAACGGGGTGGCCGATACCCGCGCCTGCGAGAACCGGTATCCGCAACTGCCTGCGACCGCGTGGCGTTTCGACATGACCCAGGCGAAAGTGCGCGAGCAGAAGTATGCGAGCGATCCGGCCGCAGTGCGGGATTATGCGGTGATCGAGGTGGCGGCCTTCGCTGCGTCGATGCCGGCCGAGTTGGCCGAGGCGGCCAGGGCACAGCAGATCAAACGTTTCTTGTTGAACGACGACGGCTCGATTGCCTGCGGCGTGGTCCCTGGGCCGAAGGTGACGAAATACGACGCTCCCAAGGCGCGACTGATGTCGCTGATCATCGACGGCATTCTCACCCAGAAACTGCCGTGGGTCCTGGTGATCGTCGGGGCGCTGATCGCCTTGATGCTTGAACTGTGCCGGGTTTCGTCGTTGCCGTTCGCGGTCGGGGTCTACCTGCCGTTCTCGGCCTCGGTGCCGATTTTCATCGGTGGCGCGGTGCGATACCTGGTCGATGCCACGGCGCGGCGGCCGCAAGACGCGACTGAGGCCGAGACCAGCCCGGCCGTGCTGCTGGCGTCCGGGTTGATTGCCGGCGGTTCGATCGGTGCCGTCATATTGGCGCTCATCGACGCGTTTGCGAACGAGACGTTGCAGGCGTTGGCCATGCCGGCCTTGCTCAAACGGTTCAATGCCGGTGACGAAACCGTTCGCTATCTCACGCAGGTGGCCGACAGCAACCAGGCCTGCACGATTGCCTTCGGGTTGCTCTGCCTGTTCCTGTTTGCCGTCGGCAAGCAGTGGCTGCTCTCGCCCGCCCCCGCCTCGAAGCCGCCGGTTGGGGACAGACCCTAGGGTCTGTCCGCGGCGCCGCCGCTGGCAGCGGCGGCGCGGTTCTCGAGGCGGTCGAGCGCGGCCCGCAGTTCCGTGCGGGCCGCGAAGCAGCGTGATTTTGCCGTCCCGGGCGGAATGCCGAGCAGATCGGCGACGTCCTGCAGCGGAATGCCCATGATGTAGCGCAGCACCAGAACCTCGCGCAGGTTCTCGGGCAGGCCCTGCAGGCACTGGTGCAGTTCCTCGGTCTCGGCGCGTGCGAGGGTTTCGCTTTCGGGTGAGGCGGCGGTGGTCTTGATCACGGCGGCGAGCGTCTCGGGGGCGATCGGTGTCGGGTGCCGTTTGCGATGGTGACTGATCGCCAGGTTGCGGGCCATGGTGACCAGCCAACCCGCGAGGGCGTGCGCCGGGTTGTGCAGGTTCATCTTGGCGAAGAACTTCAGGAAGGTTTCCTGGGTGATGTCTTCGGCTTCTTCCACGTTCCCGGTGAAGTGGATGAGAAAGCGCAGCACGAGGCCGTGATACTTGGCGACGAGGGTGGCAAATGCCTGCTCATCGCCCCGGAGCGCGCTCTGCACCAGGGCGGCATCGACCTCATTGGGTGAGGCCATCTTACTCGGCCGAGTTGGGCACCTCGGGGCGGCCGGTTGCGGGAATCTGGGCCGGCTGCGACGAAGGCGTGGTGGCAGGATTCGTTTGCATTGTTGCCCGAATCATACCACACGCGTCGACGGTCGCCACCATGTGGGGCGCCACCTCGAGCGTTTGGCGCGGGGTGGTGAGCCGAACACGGCCCGCATCGACCGTGACCACCAGCTCGCGTTCGTCGAGGTTGAGCGAGAAGCGGGTGCCGATGACCGTCACCGAAGCCAGTGGGGTGTGCACCACAAAAGGATGGTCGGGGGCGATCGGTTGGACCTCGAGGTCGAGTTGCCCCGTATCGAGCCACAAGCCTGATGGTGCGGCGCGAACCCGCCCCGAGGCCATTTTGGCGGCGGCCCGCTCGGGGAGAACCAATCGGGCGATGCCACCGGCCATGACTTGCAGTTTGGCACCGTTGTCGAGCTTGACCGGAAACAGGGACGACATGATGCGGGCGTTGTTGACCAATCCCTCGCCGGCAAGCATGACGCATTCCCAGGTCGAGCCGGTAGGCGCCGGCACGACGTGCGGTGTGCGCGTGAACTGGCCGACCGTGATGACCACCGCCACGATCAGGGTTGCCACCATGCCGAAGGCCAGGCGAGCGCCACCGGCCGGCACGAGTCGGCCGAGAAGCTGCTGCCACCACGGCATTGCCCCGATCGAACCCGCCTCGCGCGCACGGGTTACGATGGCTTTGGTCAGGTCACGGGGATGAACGGCCCGATCGAATCCACGCAACGTCGCCAGGGTGCGCATCTCGCGCTCGAGAACGCGGGCGCACTTCGGACAGGCGGCGGCATGCCGCTGCAACTCGGCGAGTTCTCGCGGCTCGCTGGGGTCGAACTCCTGCAACTTCTGGTTGAATTCCTGGCATTCGCTCACGGTTGTTCCCTCCCTGCATCATGAAGACGCGGTTCATGATCGACGGGTTCGGTCAATTTTCGCCTCCGCCAGAGCCGCCGGCGATTGCGGGCAGCGGTGCGCTCCCGGGCGATCCTGCCTGCGCAGTATATTCGATTTCGCCCTCGAGACAAAACGGTGGGCGTGGCAAAATCGGTCGGGGCACGGTATACTTCGTGTTGACCCCGGCCGGGCCATGGCGAGGAGGACCTTAATGAGCGATATCCCGTTCGACCTTTTGCAGCGTCTGCCCAAGACCGATCTGCACTGCCATCTCGACGGTTCGATGCGCATCAAGACCATTCTCGAGTTGGCCGATCAATACAAAATTCGCTTGCCCGCCGACAACGAAGACGAATTGCGGCGAGTGGTCGTCCTTAAAGACGGCGTCGCCAGTCTCGTCGATTACCTCAAGGTGTTCGATGTGACGTTGCTCGTCTTGCAGACCGACGAGGCACTCGAACGGGCCGCCTACGAACTGGCCGAAGATGCCGCCAAAGAAAACGTCAAATATATCGAGGTTCGTTTTGCGCCCATTCTGCACACCAATAATCTGCTCACGATCGAGAAGATCTTCGAGAGCGTGATCGCCGGCCTCGACCGTGCCGAGAAACGGTTCGATATCAAGACGGGGCTGATCGTCTGCGGCATGCGCAACTTCCCGTACCAGATCTCGCACACCGCGGCACGCCTGAAAGACCGCCTCTCGACCTTCTCCGATGCCCGGCTGGCGCAACTGCTTGCCGAAGAGATCGCGCGGGTGACCTGCCGGCTCTCCGAAAAACACGACAAGATCGTGGGGTTCGATATTGCCGGCCCCGAGAACGGGTTTCCCGCCCGCGACTTCTACAACGCTTTTCAAGAGATCATCAGTCACCATCTCTCGATTACCGTTCACGCCGGCGAAGCCTACGGCCCCGACAGCATCGAACAGGCGGTCAAGTATTGTCATGCCCATCGTATCGGGCATGGTACGCGCCTCATCGAGGCCAAAGACGATTCTCGCTTACATACGTTATACAGATATTTCAAAGACAAGCGCATTCCGCTCGAGATCTGTGTGACGAGCAATATCCAGACGGCAACCGTGCCCTCGATCGCCGCGCATCCGATCAAGACCTTCCTCGACGACAAGATGCGGTTCACGATCTGCACCGACAACCGCCTGGTCTCCGACACCACGGTCACGCTCGAGCTGCAACGCCTGGTCGATGCCTTCGCGCTCACCCGCCACGATCTGCACAAAATGTTGCTCTACGGTTTCGAGAGCACCTTCCTGCCCTACGAGCAAAAAGAAGCCTTGCTGGCCCGGGTCACGCCCGTACTCGATTGCGAACTGCTGGGCAAGACCCCGGCGGCCTGAGCCAAAACCGAGGAAGAACAACGTGGCCAGCGTCCTGCACCGATTCACCTGCACGAGTTGTCGGCGCACCGTCGAAGCGGTGCAGATGCCGAACGTGCGGTCGATTCTGTGCCCCACCTGCCGCAGCGAGATCGAGGTCAACCCGCCGAAGGCCAACCCCGTCTCGATGGGGAAGTACAAAATCGTCAGCTTGCTGGGCCAGGGGGGCATGGGGCAGGTGTTTCTGGCGCGGTCCCCCGAGGGCGCGGAGGTCGCGCTCAAGGTCATGTCCGATGATCTGGGCGACAACGAGGAACTGCTCGAGCGCTTCCGGCGTGAGGCCAGCATTCTCGCCGGTCTGAAACACGACAACATCGTCGGGGTTCTCGACCACGGCGATGCCAACGGGTGTTTGTTCTACATCATGGAGTTGATCCGGGGCGAGAGCTTGCGTGCCCGCATGGTGCGCGGTCGGCTGACGGCCACCGAGATTGTCCATACAATGTCTGACACTCTCGAAGCGTTGGGCTACATGCACGCGCAGGGCATCATCCACCGCGATATCAAGCCCGAGAACATCATGATCGACACCGCCGGCCACATCAAGGTCACCGACTTTGGCCTGGCCCGGGCCTCGCTCGAGGCCGGCACGCCGAAGCCGGCACTGACGGCGACCAACGCCTTTCTCGGCACCGAAAACTACATGTCGCCGGAGCAACGGCTCGACCCGAAGCGGGTGACACACAAAAGCGACATTTATGCACTGGGCGTCGTTCTCTACGAGTTGCTGACCGGCGGCGTGTTGCCGATGGGGCTGTTTCAGCCGCCGTCCCATTACCAGGCCGAACTCGATCCTTTCTGGGACCGCCTCTGCTTCCGCATGCTCGACATCAATCCGGATCTGCGGCCGCAGAACTGCGCCGAGATTCTCGCCGAGCTGGCCAACTACCAGTTGCGGGTTGGCCCGGCTGCCGGCAAGCAGCGGGGGGCCGCGACTCCCAAAGCCGGTGTGTCGCCCCAAGCGCCCGCGCAGCCCGCGGGGCCTCCCGAACCCCTCAGACAGGGTCACGCCCCCGCCGGCGATCGTGGGGCCGGTCAGGCGGCGGCACCGACGCGCCGGGCCGCGCCGACGCCGGCGGCAACCCCGGGTTCCGATGCCGGGCTCATGTCGATCGAGGCGTTTGAACGTGAACTCGAGAAGACCATCCAAACCGCCCACGAACTGAGTCAGGCCGAACGGTGGTCCGACGCACTTCCCCATTGGGAGCGGGCGCGCGAGATGGCCGATGGTCGGCCCGAAATCAAGAACATCATTGCCTGGATCGACTGCTGCAAACAGCGCATGGCAGGCGGCGCGATGGCCACCCAGATCGTCGACCCCAACGCGATGTCGATTCTTTGCCCGGCTTGCCACCATTCATTCGCCATCGACAAGACCGAGCTGAACCAACTCGGTTTCGCCTGTCGACATTGTGGGGCCGGCCTTGGCTACGACCATGCGCGCCATCAGGTGCGCCTGCGCGATGCCCTGGTTCCCGGGCCGAACGCGCCGGCATCCGAAAAACCGGAGGCGGGCGGGGGCCGACATGCCGATCCGCTCGCAAACGCGAGTGTCGTCGACCCGGCGACCGAGGCGAGTCGATTCAACTGGACCCCGGTGTTTCTGGTGGCGATCGTGGTCGCATCGGTCGATTTCGTCTACCCGGCCGCACTCGATGGGGCGGTGCTGTGGGTGTTCAAGCAAGGCATCGACCAGATGTTCTCCGGGTGGAGCCCCTCGTTCGTCGCGTCGCTCTTGCGGCTCACCTTGCAGTTGTTTGCCGTTGTTGGTCTGGGTTCGTTGGTGGTTCGGGCTTTTCTTTTCCTGCAACCTGGTCGAAATTAGGAAACATGCATGATCAGAAACCGACTGTTGCGTCACGGGTGCTCGAGTGGGTGCGGGGCTTGTCATGGCGTCGTCACTGGGTGTTGTGGGGAACCCTCGCCGTCCTGCTCCTGACTGACCTGGGTCTGGCGACCGGCGCTTTTGACCCCGGCGCCGAGTCGCGAGACCGCGAGCGTTACCACCAGCGGTTGCGTTTTCTCATGAACCGCCGCCCCAAGGATGCCTCCATCCGCTTCCAATTCGCCAATCATCTGCGCAGCGTTGGCATGAATGACGAGGCGATCGTTTACTACCGGCGTTGTCTCAAACTCGAGCCGGGCCATGTCCAGGCCCGGTGGTTCCTGGCGCTGACTCTGCGTGACAAAGGGTATCCGCGCGAGGCGTTCAACATCGTGCGCGCCCTCATGGAAGAGTTTCCCGAGGATGCGTCGTTGTACGACGAGGCCAGCCGGCTGCTCGACCAGATGGACCAACCAGCCGTCGCGAAGGAGTACCGCGACCGCTACTGGCAACTGGTCAACCTGCCGCCCGATCAGGCCGCGACGGTGCGCACGACGATCGCGCACTGAACCGGCGAAAACGACGCGCCCCCGCTGTTGGTCAGAAACCGACAGCAGGGGCGTATCTGTATTTACAACGTATTCACTCCGTGCCGTGCGCGCATCGCTCCACCCAAACGCCGGCATGAGACATGCGGCCCTGATGAACCGTGCCCGACGATCGCATGCCGCGACGTGGCCAAGAGCTACTTGCCGAGCTTCTTCTTGAGGGCACTCAGTTCGAGGTCGACCGAGGCACGTTTGTCGAGCAGGGCGAACTTGTCGTCGAGCGATGCTTTCTCCATGTCGAGCGAGGCACTGGCCATCGCTTCGGTTGACAAGATTTTGTCGGCCATGCGCTCGAAGGTCTCGAACAGGTCGGCCGTCTTGTTCGCCTCGGTCACCGAGGTCGAGAGATCGAGACGCGCCTCGGCGCGCTTCTGGCGGGCAAGCAGCACATGCCGCTTGTTTTTTGCCTCATCGATCTTCAGTTCGAGGGCTTTCAGACTGGTTCTCAACAACTCGACCTGTTCCTGCTGTTCTTTGACCTCCCGGGCCAACGCGGCGCCAATGTCTTCATAGGTCTTTTTTCGGCGCAGCGCCTCGCGGGCCAGTTCTTCGTCGCTGGCCTCGAGCGCTTTGATCGCCTTGGCTTCGTAGTCGGCCGCCAGTTTCTCGTTGTCTTCTTGTTTGCGCGCGAGGATCTTTTCGTCTTTCAAAGCCCGGGTGACCTGCAGTTTCACTTCGCGCAGGTTCTCGTTCATGTCGGCGATCAGTTGGTCGAGGATCTTTTCGGGGCACTCGGCTTTGTCGACCAACGAGTTGATATTGGACCGAATGACCAACAGAATCTTCGAGAAAATTCCCATGGATGTTCCTCCTCGCGCGTGTGTCGGCGCTTGTCGAGATGAGACCGCGAACCTCAGAACCGCAATGTACCCGGTTGAACAGCAAGATCTGTTCCAATCCTTTGTTTATGCGGGTTGGCGTCGGCAGTTTCCGGGAAAGCTCCGGATCCCGACGGCCATGTGTGTCACTCGTGACACCTGGCTCACGGATGGGGCAGCACCTGCCCACGCCTTTGTGCGTGCGGTTTTCCGCGAAGCCACACCCGCTCGTTGCGACACGGTTGGCACACCTCCGCGTGGGCCCGCTTCTCTGTTTGCCTGTGTTCTTTTTCCACGCGCCAGGGATCGCGCGTCACGGTCGTCGGCCGCGGGCGCGTTCGTGACGTGCTTTGGCAAGCCAGGTCTCACCGAACATCGAGGCCAGCGGGCCGGCCATGAACTCGAGCAGAGGGGGTGCGTTGGCGACGCTGCGGCACTCGGGCCGCGGGTCGAAGTTGATCTGCCAGATGCCCGCCGCCTGCGTGATGATCATCGGGTAGAGCAAGCACCACAGCGGTTTCTGGTCGAACACCGGCAATCCGCGGTCGAGGGCACGACGATGCAGGGCACAGTGCACCACGCCCTGGTGATCCTCGAACCCGAGCGGGCACGGCGTGTCGGGGACGAATTCGCGGACGTGCAGGCCACCGCGATACGTTTCGGTATGCCCGCCCTCCAGCAGCGTCTTGACCGTGGTTGCCCCGATGTAGGGCGTCAACTCCGGTAGGATTTCGCCGATCGCCGCGGCCTCGTCTTCGGCCAACGGGGCCCCGAGATCGCCCAGGCGGCAACAAATGCCCTTGCAGGCCGATACGTCACAGGCAAAGTGCGCTGTCCACGCGGCATCGGAGATGAGAACGTCGTCGATTTCGATCATGCGCAGGCTCCCGTATTCCCGGTGAGGGTGCTCGGTTCGGAAATACAATATATTGAAGGTCGGCCGGTTGCGCAACCGCACCGATCGAGGCATCGACCGAGACGGGGGCCGAGTTGCGCTGTTGTCGTTGAAAAATAGGCTTCAGCGAATGGCCCCAATACGCCGATGAATGGATCCGGGAAAGACTGTCATGAACGCGAAACTCGATACGGTTCTGCTGGTCTCGGCCATCGTTTTGATGGTCGTCATGGTCGTTCGCGTGTTGATTGCGCGCCGCCGTTCCGGGGGAGCCGACGTGGGCCCCGCCGGTCCCACGGGTACGATCGCCGAAAACGTGCGGCCGCCGATACCGGTGCCGCCGCCTCCGCCTCCGGGCCCCGAGCCGATGCAGGAACCGCTGCCCGTCCCGCCGACGGCGGCTGCGTCGGGGCAACCCGAGACGCCGCCCGATCCCAGTCTGCGGGCCTCGCTGCGCGATCCGCAACCGGCGGCCCTGTTCGGCAACCGGTCGAAGATCGTGGTGAAGACCACCAAATCGGGCCGGCATGTGGCGGTATCGCCTTCGGGAAAACACGAAGTGGTCGAGATTCCACCGTCGCTCGACGATCTGTTGCAGACGATGAACAATCCGCTGGCTCCTGAAACGCAGCGGGTGGCAGCGATCCGGCAATTGGCCGAGAAGCACGCCGACGTGGCGGTCGAGCCGTTGATTAAAATCTTGTATGATCCGGTCCCGCAAGTCGCGGCGGCCGCCGCCGAAGGGTTGGGCCAGATCGGTGATCCGCGGGCGATCGACGCCATGCTCGAGATCACGCGGTCGCTCGACGAAAAACTGGTGACCGCCGGTGGCGACTCCGTCCCGGCGCCGACCGGTGCGGTAGCGGCCTCGGGCAAGCCCGAGCTGTTGCCGGCGCCCTTCGATTTCAAAGAGGTCGGCATGTTGCGTCCCGACCTGCTGCCGGCCCGGTATCACGGCGCCGACGGCAGTCTCGTCTCGCGCAAGTCGTTGGTGACCCAGGGCCTCGATGACAGCGAGTTGAACATCCGGCAGATGGCGGCGAAGGCCGCGATCGGCTCCAAGGACCCCGACCTGCTGATTCCGCTGGTGCGCACACTCGAAAAGAAGTTCGAGGCCGAGTCGGTGCGATACCTGGCCGCACAGGCGTTGGGTGAAATGGGTGACGAGCGCGCGATTGCGCCGTTGCTCGAGGCGCTCCAGGACGAGTCGGTGCCGGTGCGCTATGCGGCGGCCGAGAGTCTCGGACATTATCACGATTCGCAGGCGGTGCGGGCGTTGCTCGATGCCCTCAACGACGGCAACGAGTTCGTGCGCAGCGCCGTGGCGCACGCCCTGGGGCAGACCGGCAACGATGAAGCGATCGACGCTTTGTTGGCCACCCTCGAGGACGGCAGCGAAGTGGTGCGCTACACCGCCAGCGAGGCGTTGGGGCGCCTGCCCGACAAAACGGTGGTCGACAAACTGGCGCGTCGACTCGAATCCGCGAGTTCGTCTCTCAAACAAAGTTTGATTGAGGCGCTGGGTTCGCGGCTCGAGGACCCGCGGGCGTTCCAACTGGTGCGCGACGCATTGCGTGATCCCGATCCGGATGTGCGCTTCCGCGCATCAATCGCGCTGATGAACCAGGAAAGCCTGACGGCACTCGATGACTTGATCGCGGCCGCCAAAGAACTCGACGCCGAGTTGATCAACTATGCCCGCGCCGAGGGTGTCGAACTCGACGGGTTCCGTCTCGACCTGGGTGCAGAGAAGGCCGGTGCGGCGCGCGGCACGCAACCCGGCGTGGCCGGCTCGGCCGCGGGTGCAGCTTCGGGCCCGGCGTCGGCCAACGCCAACGGGGCGCCGGTGACAGCGGAACCGGCCGGAACGAACGGCAAGGGGAACGGTCGCGGCGACGAAAACACCGACTTTGCCGAACTGCTCAAAGCCACGGCCGCGGTCAAACCGCTCGATCCGCAGTATCTCGCCAAACAGCAACAGGATCTGCGGCACGAAAGCAACTACGTGCGCAGTTGCGCTGCGGTGAACCTTGGCGAGGCCCGCTCACCCGAGGCCGTCGGTTTGTTGCTGTCGGTGCTCGGCGACGACGACGTCATGGTCCGCTCGTCGGCGGTGTCGTCGCTCGGTCGCATCGGCAACGAAGAGACGGTGGGATCGTTGATGCCCTTGATCAGCGATCCGTCTGACGATGTGCGTTACAGTCTCGTGAAGGCGATGGGCGGCATCGGCGGTGCCGAAGCCCGCCATGCACTCGAGCGCATCGCCGGCCACGATCCGGCCAAAGAAGTTCGGCGCGCCGCACGCCAGGTTCTCGACGGCATGAAGGTTGGGGACAGACCCTAGGCTCGGTCCCCCATCCACAATCAATCGTCGTCGGTGGCCAGGATCGACATGAACGCCTCTTGCGGGATCTCGACCGAGCCCACCATCTTGAGGCGCTTCTTGCCTTCTTTTTGCTTCTCGAGCAGCTTGCGTTTGCGGGTGATGTCGCCGCCGTAACACTTTGCCAATACGTCTTTGCGCATCGGCGCGATGTCTTCGCGGGCGATGATCTTGGCCCCGATCGCGGCCTGCAGGGGCACCTTGAACTGCTGACGCGGGATCAACCGACGCAACCGTTCGATGACCTGGCGTCCGCGGTACACCGAGCGTTCGCGGTGGCACAGGAACGAGAGGGCATCGACGTTCTCGCCGTTGACCAGCACGTCGACACGCACGATGTCGCCGGCGCGGAAGCCGGTGTGCTCGTAGTCGAGCGAGGCATAGCCGCGAGAGCGGCTCTTGAGCTTGTCGTAGAAATCGACGAGGATCTCGCCGAGCGGCAGATCGTAGGAGAGCGATACGCGTTGCTCGGTGAAATGCTCCATGGTGCGCATCGAGCCGCGGCGGTCCTGGCACAGCTCCATGATGGTGCCGATGTAGTCTTTGGGCAGCAGCATGGTCGCGTGCACGAACGGTTCGCGCAGTTCCTCGATCTTGGTGGCCGGCGGCATTTTGCCCGGCGAGTCGATCTCGAGGGTCTGGCCGTCGGTTGTCAATACTTCGTAAACAACGTTGGGCGCGGTGATGCACAGTTCGAGCCCGTATTCACGCTCGAGACGTTCCTGGATGATCTCCATGTGCAGCAGGCCGAGGAAGCCGCAGCGGAAGCCGAACCCCAGAGCCAGTGAGTTCTCGGGGATGAAGCTGAACGAGGCATCGTTGAGCGCGAGCTTCTGCAATGCCGTGCGCAGGTTCTCGAACTCGTTGGCCTCGACCGGATACATGCCGCAGAACACCATCTGCTTGGCCTCGCGGAAACCCGGCAGGGGCGCGGTGGTGGGGGATTTCGCATCGGTCACGGTATCGCCGATGCGGACGTGGCCCATCTCTTTGATGGTGGCGGCAAAATAACCGACACACCCGGCCGAGAGGTGACCGACAGGGTTGGGTGGCGGTGTAAACACGCCGGTTTCGATGACCTCGAACTCAGACCCGGTCGCGAGGAATTTGATGCGTTGGCCCGGCTTGATGGTGCCGTCGATGACGCGGATATAGACGACGACGCCCTTGTACGAATCGTAGGCCGCATCGTAGACCAGGCCACGCAGGGTGGCGTTGGTGGTGTGTCCTTCGGGGGGCGGGATCCGTTGCGAAACCGCCTCGAGCAGCTCGGGGATGCCGGTACCCTCTTTCGCCGAGACGAGCAGCGCATCGCTGCAATCGATGCCGATCAGGTTCTCGATCTCTTTGCGGGCCCGATCGACGTCGGCCGAGGGCAGGTCGATCTTGTTGATGACCGGAATGATCGTCAGGTCTTCGGCCATGGCCAGGGTGACGTTGGCCAGCGTCTGCGCTTCGACGCCCTGGGTGGCATCGACGACGAGCAGGGCCCCTTCGCAGGCGGCGATGGCGCGCGAAACCTCGTAGGTAAAATCGACGTGACCGGGCGTATCGATCAGGTGATATTGGTGCTCTTCGCCGCCGGATGGCGTGTAGAACATCCGCACCGATTGCGCTTTGATGGTGATGCCGCGTTCACGTTCGAGATCCATGGAGTCGAGGATCTGAGCCCGCATCTCGCGTTGCGACACGGTGTGCGTCGATTCGATGAGGCGGTCGGCCAACGTCGACTTGCCGTGGTCGATGTGGGCAATGATGCAGAAGTTGCGGATACGAGCGAGCGGAATGTGATGCGTTGACATGAGGCCCTCGAAGAACCACGGTTTGGATCCTCCGAAGGCTGGCTCCAGGCGCCGATTCTGCACGACCACCCGCGTGCCGCCGGGCGAGGGTTACTCGGTGGCGGGGAACAGCAGGCGGCCGATGACGCTCTTGAGGATGGCCAGGAGGATCAGTGCCGAGACCGCGGCAATTATGCCAGAAACGACGCGGACGATCAAGTCCTGGTTCTTGGCCCAGAAGATGGCATTGAGTTTGTCGCGCACCTTGTCGCTATCGGGCTTGAACACCAGGATGCGGCGGTAGGTCTCGTCGGCCTTCTCGAAGGCCTGGGCGTTGAAATGTTTGTCGCCGAAATAAAACAGCCCGTCCACGTAGAGGTTCCGTGCGTTGACATTGGACGGCTCGAGGTTGAGCACCTTCTCGAGAGCGGGCATCGCTTCTTCCCAGCGGTCCTGGGTGCACATGGATTCGGCGTCACGCAGCATCAGGCTGATCTGGCTGGGTTCGAAGATCTGCAGGCGGCTGTTGCCCGAATCGACGACGACCAGGGCGTTCTTGTCGGTGGCGCGCAGGCCGCGGGGCCCGGCGAGGCGACCCGGTGTCGTGCCGTACGACGCCAGGTGCTGGCGGAACATGCCGTCTTTGTCGAGAACGACGACGCGGCTGTTGCCGGAATCGGCGATGAGAATGTTGCCTTCCGGGGTTTCATCGAGGAAGGTCGGGGTGTTGAGTTCGCCCTTGCCCTTGCCCTTGTTCATCGTGCCGTAACTCCAGCGGATCTTGCCGTCCATCTGCCAACACACGACCTGGTGCGACGATGGATAGCTGACGAGCAGATCGCCCGAGCGCAAAAAGTGGACACCGCGGGGCGCGAGCGAGCGCAACCCCTGTTTGGCGGTTTCTTCCTGATAATGGATCTCATGCACGTAGGTGCCGTTGGTCTTCCACAACTGGAGACGACGATTGCCTTCATCGCAGATGGCCAGCAGAGGTTCGCTTACATTGTGTTGCAGGTCGATGCCTTGCGGGGTCACGAGAAATCCCTGGCCACGGCCGTACTTCCCGAAGACCGACAACAGTTCCCCGGTTCGGTAGTCGTAAACGTAGATCTGGTGGTTGCCCGCGGCGCTGACGTAGAGCTTCTGATCGGCCGACAGGGCCAGGCCCGTGGGCGCCTTCATCTCGGGGAGTCGCTGGGCGCCGCTGCCGATCGGCAGGCGCTCGTTGAGACTGCGGACGCTGACCTTTTCGGAGCCCTGTTTGGCGCCTTTTTCGGCGGCGTTGGTGACCAGGGTTTCCGCCAGCTCCTTCGTGCAGGTTGCCGGAAAGATCAACCGTTGCACTTTGCCGTCGCGGGTGAGCACCTGGATGCGGTTGTTCTTGGTGTCGGCCACGATGAGCTCGCCCGCCGGGCCGACGAGGACATCCTCGGGGTTGAAGAATTCGCCCTCCTGCCGGCCCTCGTAACCCAGGACGGTGAAGTTGCTGAACTCGAGATCGCGACCGGCGGCCGCGCCTGCCAACCCGACGACCAGCGCCAGGCACAGACCGGCGCAGAGAGAAGCGGACCGCATGGCGTGTCGGAGTGGGCAATACATTGTATTCACCTCGTCGGCGGAACCTCGACGACCCGGGGGAAGGTCAGGTAATGGTCGCTGTGGAGTTTGCGTTCGGTGGTCTTGCCGTTGGCCACGACGATGCGGAAGGCATCGACGGTGTAGCCGGTCACGCCCTTGCTGACTTCGCGCACTTCACCGGGTTTGAGGCGCGTGTTGGTCTTGCGCTGTTCGGTCGGCGGCAAGGGCTTGAGATTGCGGGTTTCGAGGCGGATCTCGTCGAACGGTTTGCGCGGCCCGAAGACCTGGGTGGTCAGCCGGCCATCGTGCATGACCGCCGAGATCAGCACGGGGAAGGGATGGGCGTTGCGGAAACGGAAGTCCTTGGCACCGTAGACCACGGCCGCGTCGAGGCCCTTTTTCGCATACGGAATCCCGTCGAAGATGCTGTGGTGATGTCGTTCGGTGATGTCGAGATTCGCCTGGAGAGCGGCATTGAACAGGGTCGTCGACACCTGGCAGATGCCGCCGCCGAGCCCGGGAATGACCTTGCCGTTGCTGATGACGCCGGCTTTTTTGAAGCCACACTTCGCGGTGCGGGGGCCGACGATGCGGTTGAACGAGAACTCTTCGCCCGGCCCGATGATGCAGCCGTCGATCTTGTCGACGGCGATGCGCAGATTGGTCGTGCGGTCGGCGTCCTCGATGCGGTAGCGGGTGGTGTAGGTGACCAGTTGCGTGGTGAACTCGGTGGTCTTGCGGATGGTGTCGCGGGTGGGCGTGGGGTCGTGGGGGCGGGGGGCGGGGGGGGGGGCGGGGGG
>CAZADH010000068.1:0-24032 GCA_964483805.1 uncultured bacterium | reverse complement strand
GGACATATTCTCTGCACAAGGAGTAATTCAATGAGTCTGCACAAGACGGGATCTGTTCTGATTCTTGCCCTGGCTTTGGCCGGCGCAGGTCTGGCCGTGGTGCCGCAGGTGGTGGCAGCTCCGACCGTGTTACAGCAAGACAACGGCGTCGACATGCGCGAGGACTACGTGCTGAGCGGGCCTGCGAATGCGAAGCTCCCCAAGAAGATCACGGTGTGGTTCGAGTTCAAACTGCAGACGGCGAAGACCGGTGCCAGTGTCAAGGCGGTCGATGCCCCGAAAGACCTGAAACTCGAAATTCAGAAACAGGGCACGGCGTTGCTGACCAACCTCGGCAAAGAGATCACCGAGATCACCAAGGGCAGCAATAGCGCGACGATGCTCGAAGACATCAACCGCCGCCTGGTCCCGGTCGGCAACAACTTTCGCAAGATCTGTGACGACACGGTGGCGAAGTTCGTCGAGGCCAACAATTCCAAAAACAAACCCCTGGCCGAAACCGTGTACAAAGCATACAAGCACATTGCTGCCCGCAAATCGATCGACGACGGCGAGGACATCCTGATCCCGACCTTCGGCACCTACCTCGACCAGGGCACCGAGAAGAGCGTGGCGATGGGCAAAGAGTTCAAGATCGAAACCGATGTTCTGAGCACCCACTTCAAACTCGTCTTTGAATACGAGATCGAAGAGGCCCTACCGCAGAGCCTGATGAACCGGGTCCAAGGGGAGTTCGGCGAGCGCATGCTCGGGCTGGATCTGGTGTTCTCCAGCCTCAAGTCTGACCTGAACCAACACAAACTGACAAAGGACAAGTTCCTTGCTGAGTTGCGCACGGTGCTGAGCAACCTCGGCGACGAATGTCAGAAGATCTGTGATACGGCGTTCAATGAGTGGCTGCGCGACCACAAGACCAAGGATCGCCCCAAGAACTATGATGCCGTGTCGAAAGCCAAGAAGACCGTGGTCGCCTACGTTGTCGATGAGGACCACAGCGAGCAGGTCGGCGGCGAGATGCGTGCCAAGCGCCTGGTCATTCCGCCGCAACCCGGATCGGCAGCCAAATCCGACCTGGCCAAGCAGAAGTGGCAGATGATCAACGATGCGGTGAAATACGTGCTGCACGAGAAGTGACGCGCCGCAGCCGGGGATAAGAACCCCGGACGACCGGCAACTCGGGCCCACACTCGGGCGAAACTTGAAAACTCGGGGACGCATACCTTTCAACGCAGGAGTATGCGTCCCCGATTGCCATGCGTCCCCGATTACCCAAGGCCCATCGGCGGTGGGTTCACAACCTCAGCAGGCGCGCTGACTGCGAAAGGCCCGCCACTGTCTGATTCGCTTTTTCCTATCTTCGTTCGAAATGACCCGCCCCGCATCGACATCTTTCAGACCAGCCTCGACCTGAGCAATGAAGTGCAGCCATTCCATCGATATCGCAAATCAGAAGGGGAAACCGATGCCCCTTTCTGATAAGTCGATGTCCTTGATGCCTTCATGACACCGCCACCACGCGCCTGGAGCGGGGTCCCCCCCCCAAAGCGCGTTCAGTGTTGTCTCCAAGTGTTGCCAAGGTCGGTGACAAGATCGGTGTTGACGCCTATGTCGGGGGGCGCTTGCTCGAGGCCTGGTCGTACGAGCTTTGATGACCGAGGGGGGACTCGGCAGGTTACCCACACGCGACGAAAACGAAAAGTGAATGATACATTCGCTAATACAGTCGCGGCCCACGCAATCATACGAGGAACCGACTGTCGGGGGGGAGGCGCCGTGTCGGGGACGACGTGGATTTTTTTCGGAATCTCGCAACACGATTTCCTGGGAGAACGCCTGCGTCCTCAGTTCTTGCGGACCCCACGCCCCCTTGGCTCGCTTGGTCTTTGCTTCCCTGGAAACCAGCGCGCGGGCTTTCGACAATAGCTCCTGGTGACCGGCGGTGACTGGCGATGAGCGGCAGTGGGCGGCAGTGGGCGGTGTGAACCGACCTGAGAATCGCCGACGGTTGCGCCCGGCCCGGGGCGTGCGCTAGCATGGGGCGCGGTTCCTTCCGGCGGTGCGCCCGCGGGAATCGGGGCCAAACCGCCCGACGCAGGCCACTGCCGGGTTCAATGAAACGAGGTTTCACCATGGATCGTCTGTCGCGTTGCCGCATTCTCGTTGGTCTGTTGGGTGTCTTGCTCGCGCTGGCCGGGCCGCAAGCGGCCGTGGCCCAGATCGAAGTGCCCATTACGTTCGATCTCGGCGACGATGTTGCCCACGTCGGCTTTCTCGTCGGCGGCTTTCTCGCCGGCGAAGAGGGGTTGACCGTTCTGGTCAGCGGCGCGACGCAAACCCGGATGATCCCTTACGATCAGCTCGACCGCATCGAGCAACTGAAACTGCAAGGTTCGACCCTGAACATGCAGGTGATCATGAACGACGGCAAGACGTTCGCCGCCTCGGCGAAGCTCGCTTCCGATCTGCCCATTCTCGTGCTCGCCGACCAGGTCGGTGAAGGCGAGGCCGCCACACGCGGTGAAGAGCACACGTTTGCCGCGAACAATCTGGCGAAGCTCGCGTCGGTCGACTTCGAGGCCGAGGTCGAGCCCGAGGTCGATGTCGAGGCGATCAAGGCGCTCAACGCCAAGTTCTTGCAGGCCCTCGACGCCGGTGACATCGCCACGGCGGTCGAGATCCACAACCAGATTGCCGACCAGTTGGGTGAAACCGACGGCGACGACGCCGGTGACGGCGCCGGCATCGACGACGACACCGCGGCTGGTGACGCGGGCGCCGGTTCAGCCAAAACCCCGACCAAACCACGCAAACCGTCGGATAAGAAACCCAAGAAAGACACCAAGAAAACCAAGTAACCGACGCCCTGCGGGGCGGTCAGGTTCCGGTGTTTCAGCCAACCCCCTTGCCGGCTGCGGCAAGGGGGTTTGTCAATACAAAAGATTGCTCATTCGTCATGACGCCCCGGTCGGCGTGTCCCCGCTCCAGGCATCAGTGCACCGCGTGTTCAGATCGCGCAGGCACGCAATCGGCGGCACGTGGGGCGAAAACCGACGACTCGGTCTGTCTGCTGCTGGCGCAACGGGTGCATTCCTTGCGCCCCGCAGCAGAATCGCGAAGTGGCGGCAAACGCCCACTGCGCCCATCGTGGGCGGGCGGGTCCGCTTTCACTGCGCCATCCGGGCGCCAGCGGCCCACATCGCGCATCCCTGCGCTCGGGTCCGGCCTACCGACTGGCGGCCTCGACGACGCATCCGGCCTGGAGGGCCAGCGTCCCGGCCCCCACCAGATCGCCGACGACCTGATCGACCCGCGCCCGCAGATCCTCGGTGGCCCGGGCGAACCCGAGCAGACGAGCCACCGCCGGCGCCACCTCGGCTGGCGCGGCGCCGCACGACACGGCGATCACGTGGCGAATCGCCTCGGCGAGTTCCTCGGGGGCGATCCACTCGACGCGCCGGTCGGGAAGGTCGCGCCGGTCGCGCACCGGTGCCCTGGTCATGCCGACGCGCCACAGGAAATTGCCGCGCCGCCCCACCCGCCCCGCTTCAACGAGATCGTTGATCACCGCATCGATCGCTTGTTGTTGCCGCGTGCCCACGCGTTTGCCGCCAACAGCGGCGATCAACCGCCGCGCCACGTCGCCCACGTGCACCGGCCCTTCCCCGTCGACCACAGCGAGCACCGCCGCCGCCAGGCGGGCCGCCGGCATCTTGGGCAGGGTCGTCGGCGTCGCCGACAACGCCGGAACCACCACGACATAGGGGACCGTGACCCGGCCGTTGCCGTTCTGTGCCGAAGCGGCAGGGTTTGCTTTGTCAATTCTTGTCGATACAGTGACATCGACGGTCGGTTGCGATGCAGTCGTGTCGCCTGACCGATCGTTGGCACCGCCGTTCGCGGCACGGGGCGGCAATTGCCCTCCGCGCACATTGTCCAAACTCGGCCCTGCGGTTTGCCCGTTGGCGGTGACCAGGGCCGGTGCCGGTGCGGTCACCGACACCGTGCCGATGCGTGCGGGTCCAGGTGCTGCCACCGCTGTCGTTGTCGCCGTATCCGAATCTGTCGCCGTGCCTGTCTGCGCATCTGCGCCGATCTGCGGCTCCACCAGCGCCTCATCGGCCGCTGCCGCAACCGCAGTGGCAGCAACATTGGCGACATGTGCCGCCTGCACCGCCTTCAACAAGCGCTCGCCCGCGGCCTCGGCATCGCGGAACCAGTCGAGACTCCAGACCCGCACGGTGCGCCATCCCAGGTCGGCCAGTTGGCGGTCGCGCAAGCGGTCGCGGTCGCGGGCCGGGCCGGTCGCACGGTAGTCCGGACCATCGGCAAACACGCCGAGAATGCTGCGTTGCGGCGCATCCGGATCGGCAAGCACCAGGTCGGGAGCGAACCCCCGGCGCACCACTCCGCAATGGGCACCCCGCTGCACGAGTGCGGGATCGGCGAGCGTCACGCCGCGCGCCGCCATCGCCGTGCGCACCTGCTCGACCAGCGGATCGGCCCGCGAACCATCGTTCGGTAGGGAAGCACCGGCGACTCGCGTGGTCTCGCCCGCACAGGATGTGCGCAGTGCCCCGTGGCCCCGCGGCGCCAGTTGACCGGTCCGCGCATAGGCCAGAAACGCCTTGAGCGCAGCCACGCCGCGGGCGTTGCTCCGACCCAGGTCGAGATCGTCGTCGGTGAAGTTGGCGTGCACGACGCAGCGATACCGTGCGCGCGTGATCAACACGTTGAGCCGGCGCTCGCCGCCGTCGCGGTTCAGCGGCCCGAAGTCGTGCACCACCGGGCCACCCGGCGCGGTGCGCCCGTAACCGATGCTGATAAAGATCACGTCGCGCTCGTCGCCCTGCACGTTCTCGAGGTTCTTCACGAAGAACGGCTCGTGGGCATGCGCGGCGAAATACGGCTCGGTGTCGGGATTGTGGGCCCGCTGCATCTCGAGCTGCTCGAGCACAGCCTGCTGCTGCGCCACGCTGAATGCGGCCACCCCGAGGGTCAGCCCGGGATGCCGGCGCGCGTGCTCGATGACCGACTGCGCGACGGCCGCCGCCTCGCGCGGGTTGGTGCGCGAACGGCCACGGTCGTAGAGCGCATGCGGCAGGTGGCGGAACGCCAATCCCCGCTCGGTGGTGCCGGCGTCAGGGCTCGGGAAGACGACGAGGCGGTCATCGTAGAACTCACGGTTGGCCAGAGCGATCAGCGACTCGTGGCGACTGCGGTAGTGCCACCGCAACCACCGCTGCGGCGCGCCAGACGCGGCAAACAGGCCCAGAATGCTCTCGACATCGCGGGTGCCGACCTCGTCGCTGTCGTCGTTGTCGGCGCCGGCGCCGAGTTTCTCGAAGAAACTGGTCGGCGGCAACTGCCGGCTATCGCCGACCACCACGGCCGAGCGCGCCCGCAGCAAAGCACCGAACGCCTCGACCGGCCGCAATTGGCTTGCCTCGTCGAAGACGACCAGGTCGAACTCGAGGGCGCCGGGCGCGAGGAACGAGGCGACCGACAACGGGCTCATCATCATCACCGGCTTGATCGCCTGCACCGCCTTGCCGGCCCGCAACAACAATTGTCGAACCGGTAGATGCCGGGCCTTCTTCTCGAACTCGCGCAGGAGAATGCGCAACTGACCGCCCACCGCCACGCCCTCGATCTGGGGCAGCCGACTGCGGTGTCGCGCCTGGATCTGCGCCCGCTGCAACTGCAACGAGCGGACATCGAGTTCGCGAAAACGATCGAGCAATACTTCATATTGCATTCCCGCAAAGGTGGCCAGGGCCGGCCGTTCGGCCATGGCGCAATCGAGGAGGTGGCGGAACCAACCGAGGGCAAAACCGCGCGCCAACCCGGCGTCGGCCGCACCGGATCCCCGCAGGGTGTCGCTGCCGATCGCGGTCCAGCCGGCGACCCGCACGAGCAGGCCGGTCAGATCGGCCGCCTCGAGGGCATGACCGACCGCGTTGACCGGTGCCAGCTCGGGCAAGCGGTGCACGTGTTCCCGCCAGAGCGCCACCTGGGCGGCCAGATCGGCGAACAACAAAATGGTCAGCGGACCCACGGTTTCACCCGCACTCGCCGTCACGCTCGCCGTCACGCTCGCCGTCGCGGTTGGCCCTTCGCGTGCCAGTTCACGGCGCAACGCCGCCCGCCGCCACGGATCGAACTCGAGAAACGCCGTCAATACATGGCATTGCTGTCGATGCTCGGCCAACGCCGTGACGACCGCGGCCATTTCTGCACCCAACGACGACGGGGCGCGACCGCGCTGCAACAACGCGGCCGTGCTGCTCGGCAACTCGCCCGCATTGACGGCACGGTGCAGCTCGATGGCACAGGCCATGACCAGGCTGATGCGCGACCAGTCGCTCTGCGCATCACACCACAGCGAACCCAGGAGACGTCGGGCCAGGGGCAGCAGCGGCTGCAAACGCCGCATCTGCTGCCGTGCCGCCAACAGATCGTCGAGCAGGGCCAGTTGCAAAATCGGAGTGGCCGGGGGTGCGTCTTGGCACAACGCGGCCAACCGCGCACCGGCCCGATACCAAGCAGGGCTGACGAACCGCCACAGCGACGCATGCGATGCCGCAATGGTTTTGCGAATGTCGCCGATGTCGGCAGCATCCCAGGCCTCGGGGCGTATCATCGTGGCGTGCGTCCGGTGCAACGTATCGAGTTGCACGACGACACTGAGGAGCAAAGAGATTTCCGACGCTTGCAGCGTCCAGGCCGGATCGTCGATACGCGCGTCGGCGGCATCCGGCGCTGCATACCAGGCTTCGGCCACCCGCAGAAGTCGCTCGACTTCGTGCACGCCGGCCGGCGGTGCCAGCCCGAGCCGTCCGGCCAGCACCGTGGTCGTTTGCACCAGGGTGTCGACCGCCTTCTGCGTTGCCCCCAGCAACCCAGCCAACCGCTCGACATCACCGGGCAGCGCCACGGCCCGCCGGGCGCCCCAGAAGGGATGCGCTTCGAGCGGCGCAAGAGCGCTCACACAACGCCCGAGCTCCTCGACCAGATGCACGCGCCGGCGAAACTCGGCTTCGGTCCAGGTCGTCGCCGAGGGCGGCACGAGGGCGGCATAGCGCGCAGCCTCACGCGCGAAACTCTCGGTCGTGCCGCCGGCGGCCCGATGCTCGGCACGCCACGCGAGCAGTTCGCCGATGGCCCGATACGGCGAGACGCCGCTCGCTCCCACCGGACCATGCAGCCCGTCAACGACGGCATCGAGCCGCCCGCGCACCGCAGCGAGATCGGCCTGGTGTGCGGCATCGACGGGCGGTGGCGGGTTGCCATCGCGCAACGTCCGCTGCAATTCGGCCAACACCGCTTTCTTATGCGTCTTATGGCTGTGCAACTCGAGGCAGGCCTGACCGACACCGGTCTGATCCAGCCGCCGTTTCACGACGTCGAGGGCCGCCATCTTCTCGGCCACGAACAACACCGTGCGACCGGCGGCAACGCTGGCGGCAATAAGATTGGTAATCATTTGCGATTTGCCGGTGCCCGGCGGTCCCTGCACCACCAGTTGCGGGACCGTGCTCGCGAGCGCGATCGCCTCGCTCTGCGAGGCGTCGGCATCGAGAACGATCGGCAGTTCGGGGGCGTCAACCTTGCCTTCCGTCCCCGACGGGGCCGGTGATCCGGGCATCGGCGCGGTGGCGGTGCCCAACAGCGGCGCGATGAGCGGATGCGCGGCGGGGTGTCGGTCCTCGGGCCAGATCGTCGGATCGAGATCGCGATACAGCAGGAAGGTGCCGTACGAAAAGAACCCCAGCACCACGGAATCGCTGTCGACCCGCCAGTCATCGTGCCCCGAAATCGCCAGCGCCACCTCGGCAAACCAGATGGCGAGATCGAGATCGTCAATATCGGGTATTGACGGAACCGTTACCGCGAACTCAGTCTTCAGCTTGGCGACCAGCGTCTCGTTCAGCTCGATATCAGCCTCGGTGTAACGCAACTGAAAGCGCTCGCGCACGCTGGCGCGCACCAGCTCGACCGGCACCAGCAACAACGGCGCCCGCCGCAGGGGCGACGACGACGGGGCGCCGGCCTCGCGCCAATGCAGCATACCCAGCGCCAGGAACAACGCATTGACGCCCTGCTCTTCGATGAACGAGCGAGCCGCCGACCAGGTGTTGAGCAGGCGGGTCTGCAACTGCTGCGGCGTCAACGCCACGTCGAGTTGCAAGTCGGTGTATTTTCCAGGGTCCGGCAGCGGCAGGATGACCGCGGCCGCAGCGTCATCGTCGGCTCCACCCGCCGCGATCACTGCCGGAACCACCGCCGAACCCGCGATCACTGCCGGAACCACCGCCGGGGTGGGTTCACCCGCGCCGACGGCAACGAGCAACGGAGCTCGCCAAGACGCCGGCGCCCCGAGCAAGGTTCGCGCGTTGGGCGGGTCGGGAAACAACCGATGCGCAAACGCCACCGGGTCGTGACACAACCTCATTAATGGGGCCAGTCGATCGGCCCCGGGGTTCGGAGTTTCCGCCTCCACGGGTTCGGACACTGCGTCGATGGGTTCCGGTGGCGAAGCCATTGACACCGGCGCAACCAATCGTTGGCCGGGACTGCCGGCCGGCGGCTCGGGTTCGAGAAGCGGTCGAAACGAAAACTTACTGCCGTCGCGAACAAGGCGGCGAAAGACTTCGACCGGGCGCTCGTCGGCCACCACCAGGCCGCGCGTCCGCAGCGGACGATAATTGAGCAGCGGGTTGCGCAACCCGAGGTCGAGCAGGTCGTGGCGGGCGGCGGCGAGTCGGGCCGCAGGATCGGCAGCCCCTGGCGGCGCACCGGGGGGCAGCGACCCGTTCATCCCGACCACCGCCCCGTCGTGCACGCGCCGGCGCCGTTACGATGCGAAGAACAGCAGAAAAGCGGCGACCCGCCAGCGCTGTGTCGGAGTGTCGGTGTAACCATCGAGATGGTAGAGCGGCATGCCGCGCCGGCGGATCACCCCGTGTTTGTCGATCTCCCATGAGACACCAATCTTCGGGCGCACGAACCGCCCGTCGATCTCGGCGACGATCGTCCCGTGCTGCCGGATGAAACGCCCGTCGTATTCGGCCACCACCGACGAGCGCTGCCGGACCGTCCGACCCTCGAACTCAGCAACCTGGGCGCCCCGCTGGCGCAGGACCTTGTGGTCGATCTCGGCGATGACCGTCCCGTGCTGCCGAATCGCGAGGCGCCGTCCGGTGGCCTTCGTGGTCGGGGTGAGAGCGGCGGTGGCGCCGACAAAAGTCGTAATCGCCAGAAGCAATACAACGCCAACACGCCTCAACAAACGTCGGCAAACAACGGCGTCCCACGAACCTCCGCCGATCCGGACCGAAGCGATCGGCGCCCGGCACAGGCCGGTGTCGTGCTCGGACAAAGACAAACAATAAAGGTCGTTCATGGTGGCTCTTACTGTACCGAACCGGGTAGACCGGCGTCAAGCGCGCAAAATCGGAGCAACGCAGGAACCGCGACCGTACTGACCGGCACAGGTAGGCGCGAGAAAAAAAAACGAACGATCGTCGTGTCCAGGGTTGGCTGCCGGGTCGGTACCGAACCCGCCGATGTCCGGCCATGTTTGTTGATGTTGGCCGGTGTCGCGAAAACAACCGTTCACAAACCATCGATTGCTGCCGACAAGGTCGATGGATTTGTTTGCCTCCTTATGTTTCAGGCCAGCCCTTTTTCGGGCCGGCCTCTTTTTTTTTACTCGGAAGACGGGACAAACGGCAGGCCGACCGCGGCGGCGATCCGCGCCGGAATTTCCCACTGTCTCAGCACACCTTGAAACAGGTCCTGGTGACGGCCCACGGCATGCAGGAACAAGTCGTCACCGATGTGCCCACCGGTCGACAGGCGCCGTTGCCGGTCGGGATCGATGAAGGTCAGGCCGAGTTTCCCGAACAACAGTGTGCCGATACGGCCATCGAGTTTGTCGTCTTTGGCATGCGGCACCAGTGCGTCGATCTCGTCGCTGCCGATGTTGAGCGGCGCCAGCGCGGGATGGGTCAAAACCGGGCGCACGGCTTCGGGCCGCCCATTGATCTGCCGTGCCAGATAGATCGATGAGGTCGCTTGCAGGCGAAACCGGTTCGGTTCGAACTCGTCGGTCACGGTGATGCCGCCGGTACCGTGGTCGGGAACGCAGACGAGGAGCGCGTCGGGATGGCGGCGCACGTACTCGAGCAGTGCACGCGCCGTGTCATCGAACACCCGCATCTGGGCCACGAGTTCGGCCGCGTCGTGGGCGTGCGCGGTGAAATCGATCTTGCCGGCCTCGACCATCAACAGAAAGCCTTTGCTTTCACCCCTCTCGAGAATGTCGATGGCGCGCAGGGCCATCTCGGTCAGCGTCGGCACGTCGGCATTGGCGGCCTCGAATGAGAACGGCATCATCGACGATGAGAACAGCCCGAGCACCCGATCCGCCCCTTCACGACACACCGTCGCCAACTGGGCCCGGGTGCCGACGACCTTGAAACCCGCTTTCGCGGCCCGACTCAGGAGATCGTCCTTCGGGGCCCAGCGTTCTTGGCGGGTCGTTGGCGCGAAATAGCGCCGCCCGCCGCCAAGAAGCACGTGAAATCTGCTGTCGACCAGTTGTTTGGCGATCTCGTTTTCGTCCTCGCGCCCGACCACATGCGCGACGAAGCCCGCGGGCGTCGCATGGGTGATGCGGGTGTCGGTGACGAGGCCGACACGAAATCCCTGATCCCGCGCAAACTCAAACAGGCTGATGCGCGGTCGGCCCGACGCGCCGACGCCGATCTGCCCGTTCGCCGTCGGCCGCCCGTTGGCCATCGTCGAGGCCGCCGCCGCCGAATCGGTCACCGTGCAGTCGCTCGCCGTGGTCATGACCCGCGCGACCACCGGAAAGCGATCGATCGCCATGCCGCCTTGATGGCCACCCATCACTTCACGCGCCACTTTGATAGCCGCCGCGCTCATGCCATCGGCGATCAGGAGAATGACCTTGCGGGCCTTGCGGCCGCTCACCACCAGGCGTCGCTGCAACGCCTGATCGATCGGGATCGGCTCGGCGTTGGCCGGGGTGATCAGGTCACGGGTCTGGGGCAGATCCATGTGTGGCAACCCCGGCTCGACTGCCCTTGCCGTGGCGGTAACGCCCAGAAACGCCACCGCAATACCGAACCAACACAGAAGAATACGATGTATGACACGCTTCGCCATGGGAACCTCCAGAGTGGAACCGTTCATGATCGGGCGTCATCGCCCGTGTAACGACAGCCCGCGGTGCAGGTCTCGGCCACTTCGACGGCCGACAATCCGGGCAGGCTCGCCTGCAACTGCCGCCAGATCCAGCGGGCAATATTCTCGGCCGTTGGGTTTTCGAGACCGGCGATCTCGTTGAGGTAGCGGTGATCGAGGGCATCGTGGACCGGCGCGAACGCGCGCTTCACGTCGCCGAAGTCAACGACCCAACCCGTCTTGTCGCCCACCGGCCCACGCACCCAGAGGCGGACCCGATAACTGTGCCCATGCAGACGCGCGCACTTGTGCCCGGCCGGAACCTCGGGCAGCCGATGGGCGGCTTCGAAGGTGAACTCTTTGTAGATTTCCATGGTGTGAGAAAACTCCTCCAGGTGGGATCAGCGAATATCGAGAATCTTGTGTAACTGCAAGCCCAGACGCCACTGCGGATGGCCGAGACAGTAGGCAAGCGCGGCGCGCGTGCTCTCCTTGCGATCGCCCCCATCGAGTGGCTGCAATACAAAATGTTTATAAGTCCCGGCGACAAAGCGTGCCGGGTCGAGGCCCTCCTGGGGAAAAACGAGTTTGAGCTCATCGGCGGACGCGATGACCACGGGTGCCCCCGCCTTCGGGCTCACCGTCACCCAGTCGAACCCGGCCGGGGGCGGCAAGGTGCCGTTGGTCTCGAGCGCCACGCGAAAGCCGGCCAGATGCAGCACATCGAGCAACGCCCCGTCGACCTGCAACAGCGGCTCGCCCCCGGTCAGCACCACCCAGCGCTCCGCTGCCACCGAGGCCGGGCCACCCAACCATGCCGCGTCGATCGCGGCGGCCAGGTCGGCCGGTGCCGCATAGACCGCCCCGGCCGTGCCGTCGGTCCCGACGAAATCGGTATCGCAGAACCGGCACACCGCCCCGCCGCGGTCGCGCTCGTGCCCCGACCACAGGTTGCACCCGGAGAACCGGCAGAACACCGCCGCGGTGCCGGCGCGCACACCCTCACCCTGCAAGCTGTAGAAGATCTCTTTGATGGAATAGGCCATGGTTTTCGCTGTTTGCCGCGGCGCCGAACGCGCGGTCAACCCCGCGCGCGATACCGCACTGGATCGGCGACACCGGCACCGGCAAACCCCGCGAGGCGCAGGCGACAGGCATCGCACTGCCCGCATGCCACACCGTCGGGGTCGGGATCGTAGCAGGTGATGGTCTGCGCGTAATCGACCCCCAGCGCGCAGCCGCGCCGGATGATGTCGGCCTTGCCCAGGTGCATGAGGGGCGCGTGGATCCGAAACCGTTGCTGCCCTTCGGTGCCCAGGCGGGTCGCCACATTCGCCAGGTTCTCGAACGCCGCCACGAACTCGGGCCGGCAGTCGGGATAGCCGCTGTAATCGAGCGCATTGACGCCGATGAAGATGTCGGTCGCCGGCAGCGTCTCGGCCCAGGCGAGCGCAAACGAGAGAAACACGGTATTGCGGGCCGGCACATAGGTGATCGGAATCCCCTGGCCGATCTCGTCGTCGTGGCGCCCCTTGGGCACGGCGATATCCGCGGTCAACGCCGAGCCGCCAAACGCACGCAGATCGATCTGTGCCACAATGTGTTGCACGACGCCGGCACGTTCGGCGATTCGTCGCGCCGCCTCGATCTCGTGTTCGTGCCGCTGCCCGTAACGAAAGGTCAGGGCATGCACGGCAAAGCCCTCGTGTTGCGCAATCGCCACCGTCGTCGTCGAATCGAGGCCACCGCTCAGAAGCACGATGGCCGGACGCCCTGTCGCCGTTGTCATGGTGAGACACTCTCGCTGGCGGTCGAGACAGCCGAGGTCAACGAGGCGGCGCCCGAAGCATACCCGAGGTTGGTAAGCATGCGCGCCATCGCCCAGGGATGCTTGACGATCAACCACTGCAGTTGCGCCTCGAGATTGTCGTTTTCGAGGGCCAACTGACGGACCTCGGCCTCCAAAGAGGGCAGCACACTGACCCGGGCCTTCGACGTTTTCACGTCCTGTTCCAGGCGGGCGATATCGGCCTCGATCGCACTACTCGATTCGACGCGGCACCCGGATACGAGCAAGGCGGCGCCAAGACAGATGAGCAATATTGTGTATTGCGCTTTCATCACGGTGTCGCCCCCGGTCCCTGCTTGATGTATTGTTCGAGATTGCCGATCTCGGTCTGTCGGCGGTTGACCATCGACCGCAGCCAGTCGCGCTCGCCAAACTTGCCCTCGACCTTGCGCTCGAGCTGTTGCAGATTCTTGAGGTCGAGTTCGAGCTGCCCCCGTTGCGCCCGCAGCTTGCCATCGAAGTCGAAACAACCGCTGATCAAAGGCAGCACGAGCAGCGCTGCCCCCATGAACCAATGACGCACGGACACACCTCCGGGTAAACCACACGTTATTGCCATCATAGCAGCGGTCGAATCGGGGAACAAATCGGGGAAGCAACCCTTTGTCGCCAAGAAAAGGTGTGCGCCCTCCGATTTGCCCCGCCCGCCGCGGTTGACATCGATTGCGCGCGCACCCTAGAATAACGCCATGAGCGAACTCACCTGTCAAACCGAGACTCTTGGCGCGCGCATCGTGGTCGTGAGAACGACGGGATACATCGATGACGACGGCGGCGAGAAGATCCGCAAGGTCGTCGAGAGTTTCGTCGAGAAGGGCGAGACCCGTTTTCTGTTCAATCTCGGGGGTTCGCCCATCGTTAACAGCACCGGCATTGCCTGCATCCTCGAGCTCATCGAACAGGTTGTCTACGAGCGCAATGGCCAGATTCATTTCTGCAACCTCGCCCCGGCCGTGCTGACCGTGTTCAAAATGATGGGCGTCGAAGGATCCTGCAGAATCCACGATACCGAAGCCAACGGCCTGGCCCAATTCGGTTCCTGAAAGGGGCCACGCTCGCATGGGCACCTCCCTGCTCGAACTGCTGCTCGAGGATCTCGGCTCCGACACACGATCGGTGCGCTGCGACGCTTTGCGGCAACTGGCCACCCAATCCGGACTGGCGGCGGTGCGCGCGCAGATCGAACCACTCGCCGGCGATCCCGACCCCGAGGTCTCGTTCCTGGCGCGCCAGGTGCTCGATGCCTGCACCCGCCAACAACGCAAGGGGCCGGCCACCCAGTTCCCCACGTTCGCTTCCCGCCTCGATCTCGAGGAACGCTTGTTTGCCCTGCCCGCGGCCCAGTTTCACCAGGCAATCATCAACTGCCCGACCCAGGCGCGGGCCGACCTGATGGCGGTACTGCGCGAACGCATCGCCAACGAGACTGATCAGCAACGACTCGCCGCCATGCTCGTCGCGTTTCGTCACTGGGGCGAGGCGGGCGATGAAGAACTGCTCATCCCGTTTTTGCGCTCGCCCGCCCCGATGATCCTCATCGAGGTGATCGGCGCCCTCGAACGTTTTGCCCCCAAGCGCCTGCGCGAATCGGTGGTGGCCCTGTTGGGTTCGCAGCATCCGTCGGTGCAGATACGTGCCCTGCGCGCCATGCTCAAGCACGATCCGCGCACCGGGTGCGCCATTCTCGAACGGCTCTTCGCCGCACCCAATCCGGCGATCCGCGCGTCGGCAACGCTGCAGTGCCTGGCCATTCCGTTCAAACTGGTGAAACACTATCTGTTCAATCTGTTGTCGCTCGAGAACGACCCCAAGGTGCTCGAACGCGCAGCGCATGTGCTGTATCTGAATCCCGCGGAAGAAACGGTTTACAAGTTGATCGAGTTTGCCGACGGCGCCAAACCCCAGAAGAACCAGTGGTGCCACGCCATGCTCGAGAAGGTGCTCGAGTCGATCCGCCTGTCGGGCATCATGAAAGACTCGGTCGAGCAGTTCAGCGCCCGCATCCGCCGCCAGGTGTCGGAACGCAAGACCCAGACCTTGCTCGGGGCCTGTCTCGACGAACTGGCCCACGCCGATCCGCTCCGGCGCTACGAGGCGGTGGAAGCATTGCGTGACCAGGCAGGGATCCCCGAGGTGCGTGAACGCCTGACCGCCCTCTACCAAAGCGAAACCGATCCGCGCGTCCGGGGTCTTCTGACCGGGATATTCGCCGACAACCCCGATCGCGACCGACTCCAACAAGAATTGACATTGGCCGCGTTTCAGCGGCTACCGGCCGATTTGCAGTTGACGCGGGTCAGCCAGGTCAACTCGGTCGAGATCCTCGCCTTCACCCGCGAACAGTTGCACATCCTGGCGAAAGCCAAGATCGCTCCGGCGGTGCTCGCCGAGGTCATCCGCATCTTCGGCCGGTTTGGCAATGCCCACGACGACCTCACGCCGCTGACGGTTGCCCTGCGCAACAGCGATCCCATGGTGCAATCACGCGCCATCGAAGGCCTGGCCGCCATCGCTCCCGAACCGCTGATCAAAGAACTGCCCCGTCTGATCCGCGACAAGAATCCGCTGGTGCGCATGGCCGCCATCCGCGCCGCCATGAAACTCGATGCCGGCGGCGAAGCACTGGCCGTGCTCGAGTCGATGCTGAAGTCCGACAGTTCGGCCCTCAAAGAGCAGGCACTGGTCTGCCTGGCCCAGATGAAGTTCTCGACGTCGCGGCCGTTGCTGCTGCGCTTCGTCGGCGAGGAACCCAACCTCGCCCTCATCAAGAAGGCGGGCACCCTCTTCGCCGCGAACCCCGATCTCGACCTGATCGGCACCCTGCACGGCTTCATGCGTGCCGCCACGGGACCGCGCAAGAAAGCGCTCAGCGAACTGCTCGACGCCGGCATCGCCGCCGCCAGTGCCGCCGGCTTGATCAACGAGATGCCGGCCGATTACCGTGCACGACTCGACGAAACCGGTCACTGACGGTCCTACCGTCGCCACGGGACAAAGAACCATGGTGACACGCGCAGGTCCGCCGCCACCCAGTCCCTGCGGTGGGCGCCCGTGACGCGCGTGCCCGATCGCTTCCGTTTGTGGGCGGCGGCTGTTGCCTTCGTCTCCCTCGTGTTCGGCGGAACTGAGCTTGCCGCCCAATCTTTGCCGGCCACCGCCACCGCGTCCCCACGCACGATCGTTGGCACGGTCGACATCGCGGCAGTCATTGCCTTCCATCCGGCGATGCGCGAATTCGAGTTTCACGTCGGTCGATTCCTGGCGCCAGTCGCCGGCAACCCGCCAGGTCCCGGGGGTTGGGTGGCCTGGAGCAATGCCCAACTGGAACGCCGCCGGATCCTCGCGCTCGAGACCTCGATTCAAGAGGCCTCATTGCAGCAGATCGCCCGCCGGACGGTTCTGGACACGCCCGATGCCGATGAACGCCGGGTGGCGGCGCAACAGGAGTTGGCACGCGGCGCGAGGCGCCTGGCCGACCTGCGCCAACAACGCGACGACCTTCTGCGCAATCTCACCGCGCGGATCGTGGGCGAGCCATCGTCTGACGCGTTTCGCAACGCGTCTCCCGAACAACTGCAGCGCATCATGACCGAAATCGCGACCGCAGTCGCCAGGGTCGCCCGGGAACAGGGCGCAGCACTGGTCTTCAACACGATGGGTGGCGGGACAAGCACGGGGGCGCCCGATACGCCCGGCACCTGGGGACCCGACGGCTACACGGTGCGGGCCTGGGAACTCAACGACCCGTGCCGCCCCGACATTCTCGAGCGTTTCGCGATCGGTAACCTTGGCGATCTCGAACATGTCGCACGGATGATTGCTGCAGGCGAGTCAGCGACGCCGGGTAGCACGCCCCAGTCGGCACGGGCCGAACCCCCTGCCCCCAGTCGACACCCCGGGGGCAACCGCAGCGCGGCGTCGATTCGCGCCTTTCTCAAAGAGGCCTACGCCAACCGGATGAACGCCGCACGGGTGTTCATCCCTGTTGGGGCGCGACAGATGTGTTGGCCGGGCACCCAGGCGATCGAGACCCGCGACCTGACTGCGCTCGTCGTCGGCGAGCTCTGCGACACGTATCATATCCCGGCCGCCGAGCGCGAGACGGCCTTGGCGATCCTGCGCGGCACCATTCCGGTTGTCCCCGGTGCAGCGGACGGATCATGAGCAAAGACATACATATATCGTGTTTATACCGTGCACATGACGCATAGGCCGTGGCGACGACACCGGTCATGAGGCGAGCCGGGCCGCGCGTCGGCGTGCCGTTGTTGTCGCTCGTTATCATGCTCTTGGCGGTTTCGTGCGCCCACGCCAACTTCTATGGGGAGGATCGCAACGGCACGCTGGTGATCCTGCAAGCCGATGGCAACGGGGTGAAGTCGGTCTGGAACACCGCCGGCAAACGGGTCTTTCAAGCCCCAAATGCCCGACGCATCGCGGTCTTGCCGACCGCCGGCTGGGGGGACACGGTGGTCAACCAGGACCCGTTCGGGACCGATCTACCGCGGTCGGTCGGCCGCGGTGACCCCCAGGGCATCCTGACGTTGCGGGTTATCGAAGGCGGATCCGGTGTCGAATACCGCCTCTATCGTGGTCCGTCCACCCTGCTCTACACGCTGCGCGACCACCGGCGCACCACGCCGGCACCCTTTTTCGACCTCGCGGTCAGTCAATACATGGGGCATGCGAACGAGACGATCCGCGCCTACCTTCTGCTTTCGGATTTCGATGGCGCCGGGCCGTACATCCGGCGACTGGAGTTCACCGACAACGTCTGCACCGGCAGCGGCTGGCGCTTTGCCAAGTGCCCATCCCACGCCGCCCCGACCGGCCACTGGGGCCATGTCGACGAACACGGCAGCCTCCTGGGCGCCCAGAGCATCGATGTCAATGCCGTGAGCGACACCGACGATCTACTGGTCTATCACCCGACCCGGCACTTCGCCCTGCAACACCGTTGGACCACCGAGGCGACGGGCGGCGGCATCGTCCACGCCCTGATTGGCAGTCGCGTATATCGCGCCCCCGCCGATGATCCGCTGACCCATGAACGAGAGCGCATGGTGCCGGTGTTTGATCTCGACCATGACGCCCGGGTTTCCGCCTTCGCCGACCGGATCGCGGGGTATCACCTGGCGACCGATCACCGGACGACGTTCGTCGAGAGAAATACTTCGTATGTCAACGCCACCCTCGTCCACGCGCTGGGCGACCCCCGCGCTGGGCGCGAACCCCAGGTCGACGTGCGTCTCGACACCTGGACCGGCCCCACCGCTTACCGCGCGGGATTCCGGCCGGAAGCCGCGATCCTGGGCAACAGCGCCATCACGTTCACGTTGTCGGTGGCCGACTGCCGCTCGGGTGATTACCTCTATCTGTACGAACCGGTCTACCGTCTCGATGAAAGGGCCATTGCCGCCAACGCTGTGGTCGATCGGAACAACAACAACGTCGCCGACTCCTGGGAAGACCAGGACGATCTGGCGTTTCGCGACGGTTTTCTGGTCACGCGCGGTCCCCGTCCCGGGCTCGACCCCGCCTACCGGCTGGATTACGTCGTCGCCCACCGGTTTCGGATCGACCCCGAGGGTCCGACCCGTTTCTCCTATCGGGAGGTGGCCGTCGAACGAAACGACGGAGCACCGATCCCCGGAGCGACCATCGCCGGCACCCTGGTCGGCAACCGCTTGACCCTTGAGGTCGCGACCAACGGCTGTCGCAACGCCGGCCGCCTCCTGGGCATCGAGGTCATGCACTGCCTTCCTGCCCGGGGTGGGTATCCGCACTCCCCCGATTTCTTCGGTGTCGCCGGCAACGACAACTGGCAGACCGGTCAGGGTGACCTCCACGTACTGGTCCGCGATCTGGGGACTTTTTCGGCACCCTGGTTGGGCCCTGATCCGGGGGGTTGGGACCGCGTGCATCGGCGCACGGTGCATCACCAACTCCTGCATGCGACCTGGACACCAACCGGACCGCGGGTGACCAGGAGCCCCGGCCGCCAGGCTATCGGAGCCGCATATTTCTTGCAGACCTCCGCGCCGGCCGACCCGGATGGCAATACCATGTATTACGGTCCGCTGATCTATTCGCACGAAGAAACATTGCCGCTCGAGGATTGCGCCATGGTGAACATCGGCGCTCCGCCCTTCAACTCGGGCATCGTCACCCCGACGATCCGGGCCGACACCGGCGATGTCGCGGCAATACATCCCAATACACCGGTGCGGTTCACCGGCCACTGGCGCGATCCCGGCCGACTGGTCGAGACGGCCACCGACGCGCCGCAGTTCCGCTTCGTCATCCTCGACGGCGCGCTGTCCGACGGCAATCCAGCGGCCGCGGTGACGGCAAAGGTCGTGGCCGACTCCTATCTCGACGAGCGGCGCGCCGGCCGCGACGGTCTCCTGAGCACGGCATCATGGCGTTTCACCTTCACCGGCGAGATGCTGAAAGATGCCACCGGCAACATGCGCAACAGCGCAACGTTCTACGTCTATCTCGGCATCGCCTATAAGAGTCGCGATTACGCGGCGTTGCCGTATCCGGCCTATGCGTGGTGGCCGGTCCCAGTGACCGAAAAATACACCTGGAGCCACTCAAACGGTGGGGCATTCACCGACGGGCAGGCGCATGATCAGTGGGGCGCGCCGCTGAAGATCACCGTCGATCTCGAACCCAACCTGACCCCGGAGACCCCGCTGGCTGTCGCCGCGGTCGAAGCGCGGTCCAGCGCTGACCCTGCCTTTGCCCACGACCTTGCCGTCGCCCAGGACCAGCATGTGCAGTTGCGCATCACCGGCGACCTGCTCTTTCTCGCCGAGGTGCCGCAGCCGCAGGAGGCACTGTTCGGGCGCATGGGCGGCATCGCCCCATACGAGGGCCCACTCGGCAACAACACCCGCATCTACATGGACGCGGCCGGCAACCAGTTCGACGCCGGGCGCGGCCAGGCGCCGATCGGCATGCAGAGTGCCGAGATGGCTCGTGACTGCGCACAGGTCGAGTACGACGTGTATATCAGGGCAAAGGTTCTGGGGGCCAGACCCGACCAGGATCGGCCCTACTCGGTGGCGTCGCCGACCGCGACCAGCAGCAATATGTTGTATGAGACGCAACCCGATGACGTTGCCGGGTATCAGTGCATCGCGGGCGGATCGCTCGAAGCCGCGGCCGCGGCCGGCCGGCAGCGGCCGGCGCTCTTTCCGGCGGTCGACCCGACCACGCAGGCGGGCCCGAATCGCCCCGTGGTGCGGGTGACACCCAACCCTACGTATTCGGGGCGCAATGCCAACCATCGCGTGTTCCGCTTCGAGATCCGGACCGGCTGGTTCCAGTTGCCGGTCCCGCTCGATGCCGGGCTGCCGAACGGCGATCTGCGCGACAAATACGAAGTCCGCGTCGCTTTCCGGTATCCTGTCGCCCACTGGACCCGGATGCGGTTGCCCACCGACAATCCGGCGGTGGTGCGCAGCGCCTTCAGCGCCCATCGCCGTCAACCCGCCGAGACGGTGCGCACCTACAGCGACGTGCCCGCCCAGGCGGCTCTGCCTGGTTTTGCCGCCGGGTATCGCCCCAACCACCGCTGCTGGATTCGCGTGCGCGACACGGCCGGGCCGACGGTGCGCGGGCTCGCCATCGACCCCGAGATCACCACCGGCGAGCACTTTCCGGCCGCTGCGGTGGGCATCCAGGTGTGCGACAACAATCCCAACGATGCCTTCAAACGGGGCGGTGGCGACAACGCCGTCGTGCCACACGTCGGCTGGATCTACAGCGCCGGTCGGGACCCGCAACTGCACCTGATCGCCGAAGACCGCCTCGCCCTCAACCTCTACGCGAACTGCCGCACCGATCTCTACGCCGCCAACGGCTGGACCATGATCGACAACGACGGCGAATACTGGGCCTGTGCCGCAGAGCGCGTCGCACTGGCATCGCACACCCTGTGCCCCCCTGGCGACACATTGCCGGCGTTTCCACATCCTGTGCATACGGTGTATGAGAACCCGGTCTCTGCCCCGCTCATCGCGGCCCGGAGCCTGGCGACGTCACTGTTCAACCGGCAACCGTTCACGCAGCAGTTCGCCTTGTTCGACAGTCCGGCCCCTCCAACCTTTGACCACACCGGCCTGCCTCTCGCCGGGATTCACGACGGCGCGGGCAACCCGGCGGCGTCCAGTGCAACGACCGTGGTGTCGCGGATCAGCGACAACGACCCCCCGAATCTGCGCATCCGCATCACCGACGGCACGCGACTCGACGTTCTCTTCGAAGTCAGTGGCGGCCTGGTCGACTCGCGCATCAATACTCCGTATGGCACCCTGGCGCCGCGGCAACTTGTCGTCAGTGACTTGCGGTCCAACACCCTGTTCGGCCGGGTGGCGGTGGCGACGACGACGGCGGTCGGCTCCTGTCCTACGGGTCTCTGCGAGACCTACGATCTGGGCGCCCTGGCCGCGGCCCCGGCCGTCGGAACGCAGACCGCACGGTCCGATACCCGCCTGCCGCCGCTGGCGATCAGCGCTGGGACGCGCCTGCGCATCACGGCCGAGGCCTACGACAATGCCCGCGCCAACGAAAGCAGCATCATGTCGGTCAATCGCCGTCCCGTGATCCTGCAACTGTCACCCCAGGTGACGCCAACCGCCACCGACATCCTCAGCACGGTGTTTCCGCGCGATCTCGCCGGCAACACCGGCTGTCTGCGCGCCGCCACCGCCGACGAACGTGGCAACACGGTCATCGTCGTCGTCCCACTGCCGATTGTGGCCCCGGCCGACAGCGGCCCGAAATCCTCTCTAGAGGGGCGGGGCGGGCAACTGCCGCCGGACTGACCTCGCGTTTGGCCTTGTCGGCCGCAGGTTGCGTCGCGCCCGGAGCGCGGTATAATACTCTGGCACCCTGCACACACGATGTCAGCACCAAAAGCAAAAACCAGGACCCGCATCACGGCACCGAAGAGATCGGTGAAAGTGGCTGCTGCGCCGGCACTGCCGGCCCAGAAGAGCGGCGGCGATTTCGACATCGTCAATCAGATTCTCAACCACCGCCTGCGGCACCACGACATCCAGCGCATTCTCGGCACGTTGTCGCGCGCCGACAAGAGCCACTTCTTTTCGACCATTGCCGACATTCTCGCCAAGGTCGCGGCCCTGCTCGAGATCTCCAACCGGCTCACCGATTCGCTCTCACTCGACAACCTGCTGATGTTGATGGTGCAGATCACCACCGAGTCGATCGAAGCCGACCGGGGCACGTTGTTTCTCATCGACCCCGAGGCCGACGAGCTGTTCTCGCGCGTGGCCCAGGGTGAAGCGGTTGCCGAAATCCGCTTTCCGCGAGCGCAGGGCATTGCCGGCGCGGTGGTTACCACCGGACAGCCGGTGATCATTGCCGACGCCTACGCCGATCCACGGTTCAACCGCGCCATTGACGTCAAGACCGGTTACCGCACCCGCAACATCATCTGCGCCCCGGTCAAGTCGCGCCACGGCGTGATCATCGGCGCCCTGCAGCTCCTGAACAAGCGCGAGGGCGACTTCACCCAGGACGACCTCAAACTGCTCGAGGCGATCACTTCGCAAGCGTCGTCGGCACTGCAAAATGCCCAGTTGTTTGACCAGGTGCAGCGCGCGCGCGCCGAAGAGACGCACCTGCTCGAGGTGACGACGGCGATCTCGTCGGAGCTGCAACTCAAACCGTTGTTGATGAAGATCATGGAGACGACCAAAGCGATCCTCGACGCCGATCGCAGCACGCTGTTCCTGCACGACGACAAGAGCAACGAACTGTGGTCGCAGGTTGCGCTCGGCCTCGACAACCGCGAGATCCGGTTTCCGGCTCATGTCGGCATTGCCGGCACCGTGTTCAGCACCGGCGAGACGGTCAACATCCCCGACGCCTATGCCGATCCTCGGTTCAATCCCGACGTCGACAAGAAGACCGGGTATCTGACCAGGTCCATACTTTGTATGCCAGTCCAGACCCGGGCCGGCAAGATCATCGGTGTCACCCAGGTGCTCAACAAGCGCGACAGTCCGTTCAGCCGTTACGACGAAAAGCGTCTGCGCGCCTTTTCCGCGCAGGCAGCGATCGCCCTCGAGAACGCCAAACTGTTCGAAGAAGTGCTCGACATGAAGAACTACAACGAGTCGATTCTCGAGAGCATGAACAACGGGGTACTGACGTGCAATCGCGCCGGCCTGGTCGAGAAGTGCAATGCGGCGGCGATCAAGATCCTCGGCCTGCCCGCTCAGAGTATGGTGGGCCTGCACATGAACCGTCTGTTCATTGCCCCCAACGAGTGGGTCGGCGAGCGCATCCAGGTGGTGATGGAACGCGGTCTGCCCGATCTGGCCATGGACGCCGAACTGGTGTTGCACGAGCAGCAGCGCCGCATTTCCGCCAACATGACCATGGTGCCGCTCCTGAGCACGAAACAGGAATCGTTGGGCGCGATGCTGGTCTTCGACGATATCACCAGCGAGAAACGGCTGCGCGGCACCTTGTCGCGCTACATGACCCGCGAGGTCGCCGAAAAACTGGCCGAAAGCGAAGCGCAACTCGGTGGCGAAATGCGCGAGGTCACGGTGCTGTTTTCCGACATTCGTCATTTCACAACCATCTCGGAGCACATCGGCCCCCAAGAAACCGTATCGATGCTCAATGAGTATTTCACCATCATGGTCGATATCGTTTTCGCCAACGGCGGCATTCTCGACAAGTTCATCGGTGACGCGATGCTTGCCGTGTTCGGCGCGCCGTTCTCGACCGGTGAGGATGCCGACCGCGCCCTGCAGACGGCCATCGAGATGCACCGCGCACTCAACGCCCTGAACCAACGCCGTCAGGCCGACGGCAAAGAACGCATCGCCATCGGTGTCGGCATCAACACCGATGCCGTGCTGGTCGGCAACATCGGGTCGATGAAGCGCATGGACTACACGGTCATCGGCGACGGCGTCAACCT
>CAZADH010000067.1:0-24137 GCA_964483805.1 uncultured bacterium | reverse complement strand
CGCCGGTGACCGCACTCGCGGCCGAGGGCGAGAAGGTTTTCGTCGGCACCAAGAGCAGCGGCATCCTGGTCTTCGACGGCAGCAAGTGGGATCGCATCCAGTCACTGGGCAACGCCAATCTGCGGTCCGACAGCATTCAGGCGCTCGCGACGCGCAACGGGTTGCTCTACGTCGGCACCAAGAAGGGCCTCGACGTGCTGTCGAAAGATCTCAACGCGCATATCGAGGTCACGGCAGTCGGCGCCTTCGCCAATGACGTGCAGGCGCTGCTCTTTGACGACGCCGAGGGCGACGAGAGCAAACTCGTATTGTGGGTCGGCACCGAGAACGGCATTCTGCGCGTCAGCCTGCCGGGTGGTGTGATGCGGCACGGCGGCGTGTTCCGAGAGCAGCGAACACATCCGCGGTTTCCGTGGCCGTCGAATCCACCGGCGCTCACCGCGGTCGAGGGGTGGGCGTGGCCGGGAAATCCCAATGCCGAACTCAACGACGTGTGCCCGTTCGACGGACTGGTCGGCACGCGGGTCACTTGTCTCGCATGCGATGACTTCAATCTCTGGATCGGCACCGACAACGGGGTTACGCGGTTGCGCAAGTGAGGCCCCGCAGCCCCTGTGCTATCCTGAACGGGAAACCGGGCAGAACCACGAGGGACCGACTACTGCGACAGCGAGGTGACCAGGCGCATGCAAGAGCAAGTGACGAATCCGCCGACACGACGGGCGACGACGCCACACTGGTGCGCGGCAATCGTGTTCTGGTTGCTCGCGATCGCGTGCGTGGCCTACCGGGCCTTCATCCCGATCGAGCCGGTACCGACCTGGGGTTCGCGATGGTCGATGCACGAGATTGCCGACCCGCCGCAGTTGGCGGCCATCGATCGTTCGCGCAATACCTTGGTCGTGATCAGCGAGCGTGGACTCGGCCTGGCGGCCGACCGACCGTTCCTCGCGCAATGGGCCGTGAACAAGGGCGAGTGGTATAGCGGCGCCCTCTGGGCCGCCGCCACGGTCTCGTATGTGCTGTCGTCGGGCGAGGCCACGCAGACGCGGCACCTCGAGCCCCTCTTCAACGAGCGGATCCGGGCCGTGAAAGAGGGCCGACTGGGTATCGCTTCGTTGCTCGAACCGCTGTATACGCAGGATCTACTTATTGACAATGTATTGACACTCAACCGTCCCGATTTGCCAAAGTGGAAGGTGCGCATTGGCGATCTCGACCTCGACCCCGCGGCGATTCGCGCCTTCATCAAAGCCAACGGCAAGAACGGCGAGTGGGTCGGTGGCTACCATCGGGTGTCGGTCGTCGACCTGCCGTCGGGCGATGCCGCAGTCCTGCTCGTCGATGAGGCCGGCCAGGCCCGGCGCAGCCCAACCCTGCGCCACCACGTGTTTCTCAGCACGGTGCGCCGTGGTCGGCCGGTGGTCCTGGTGGCCGACCATTTCTCGATCGCCCGGTCGCTGACCTGGGCAAGCAACGGCGCTCTCGCCGAGCTGCGTTGCCTGCACGGCCCCACCCCCGGTTCACCGACCGGGATGGCCATCTGGCAGTGGGATCCGACACTGGCTGGCTTTGTCTGCGGAATCGCGCCGTGGCAAGCGGGTCTGCGCCCGCTGCGCGACCTGCTGCCCGACCTCGTCTTTCTGCTGACTCCCCTGCCCTTGCTGTGGTGGTCGTGGCGCACAAGAGTGGCGTTGGCGGCCGGGCGCCCGGCTCCTTCGGGTTGGCCCATCGCCGTCGTCACCTGCACATTGGTCTTTGGTTGGGCGTGGTTCGGCCTTGCCGCCGACATACTCGGACCCAATGGGAGACCCGAGGCATTGCTGTTGTTGCCGCTGCTGCTGCTGGCGGTCTACACCCCCCATCTCGGCGTCGCTTTCCTGCTTGGGGCGCTCATGCTGTTGTGCCTGCAGCAAATGCGCAGCGCAGTGCGTGGCCAGATCGCCAATGCCGAGGGAGCTGTCAGAGCCGAGGCGGCCGAAGAATGAACCGTTCATGGCAAGAGGTCGGCCGGTTTCCGTGACACCCCCTCACCAAACCAGCGCGGCGCGCCGATAGATGAGAGACACACTCTCGATTGGGGGCCGCCTCATGCTGCTGAAAGACTTCATCATCGCCATCGGCCTGACCCTGGTGTTTTCGATCGGGGTCGGCGTTCTCTTCGTAAGAACGGTTCTCGAGATGCTCGACATCGTGGTCAACGGCGAGAATGAACCGCAGCGGCGATACGCTTCACACCACGCCCACGGCGGGCGGGCGGGCCCGAACCGCACCGACGATCCCGGCGCCTGACGAAGAGACCGCGGGCCGCTACTTGGTTTTCAGCGTCCCGTGGACGGTGCAGCGCACGAAACGCCGACCGTCTTTGGTGTAGAGCGAGTAGAATCCGCCCGACGGGCACTTGGGCTCACTCGCCATCACGCCCAATTTGATCAGGGTTTCAGGGTCGTATTTCGTCATTTTCTGTCCCGTCTTCTTGTCGCAGTAGACGATGGCCAGAATGATCGATTTCATCGAGCTGTAACAGCTCAGACGCGAGTTCTTCGCGGTGTCTGAGATCTGTTTGAGCACCTTGATGTATTTCTTGACCGCCTGGTCGTAACGGTCGTAGAGCCGCCGCGCCTCGGTCAGATCGATGGTGCCTTCGGTGCGGTTGATCTGGCGGATCAGGTCGAGATACGCCCCTTGATACATCGTGTGGACTTCCTGCAACTGCAGTTCGTCATACAGGGTCATCGCCCCCGACGCGATCACCGCGGGGGGCAGAGGACCCGTGTCGAACCCTCCGTCATCGGGCGTCGACACGGGCGGCCGTCGGGAGTAAATGATCAACCCGACAAGAAGTGCAAGAAAGCACCCGGCAGCGGCCGCGGCCACCCAGGTCATCGTCCGGTTTTGGCTGTTACTCGCCATGCTGATTGGTGAGTCTATCCCAGCGTCAGGGGGGTGTCAACGACGGCGGCGCCCCCAAGAGGTGACCTCTCAGTTATTTGGTGGCGGGTCGCGGGGCCAACGTGGAACGGCGCGTGCTCCCGCTCACTGAGATGTTGCCCCCAAGGGGCGATCGAGGTCGGCTTGTATCAATGCCGGAGCGGTTATCGGGCGATTCGCCGCCCCTCGTAGCACGAGCGACAATACGCTTGACCAGAGTGCAGCCGCGCGCTATGATCGGTCCCTCACCACGGTGCAAACACCCCCCGGGTTCGTTGGCCCGGGCTATCGTTGAACAGAAGGGGAAAGCGAATGAAGATCCTGGTCGTCAATTGTGGTAGCTCCTCACTCAAATATCAGCTTCTCGACATGTCAAACCCCCAAGGAACGCTGCTCGGCAAGGGTCTCATCGAAAAGATCGGCGCGTCCGATGCCATCGTCAACCACAAGAAGGTGGTCGGCGAACCGCAGAGTCTGAAGAACGTCGAGCCGATCAAGGATCACGAAGCGGCGCTGTCGCGCTGCCTCGGCCTCCTGACCGACGAGAAACTCGGCGTCGTCAAGAGCGTGAAAGAGATCAACGCATCCGGGCACCGCGTCGTGCACGGCGGCGAGAAGTTCGCCGGGTCGGTGCGCATCACCAAGGCGGTCTACGATGAGTTGGTTGCGTGCAGCGATCTGGCGCCGTTGCACAATCCGCCGAACCTGCGCGGCATCGATGCGTGCACCCACATGCTGCCGGGCCTGCCGCAAGTGGGCGTGTTCGATACGGCGTTCCACCAGAACATGCCGACCGCGAGTTACCTGTATGCACTGCCCTACAGCATCTACGAAAAGCACCGCATCCGCCGCTACGGGTTTCACGGCACGTCACATCGGTACGTGTCACAGCGCGCGGCGCAGTTGTTGAAGAAACCGTACGAGTCGCTCAAGATCGTCACCTGCCACATCGGGAACGGCGCCTCGATGGCCGCGATCAAGAATGGCCACTCGGTCGACACCTCGATGGGTTACACCCCTCTCGAGGGTCTGGTCATGGGCACACGCTCGGGCGACTTCGACCCGGCGATCATCTTCGACCTGATCGACAACCACGGTTACACCTACGACGACGTGAAGGCGATGGTCAACAAGAAGAGCGGCATTCTGGGCCTGTTCAAGAAGGGCTCCGATCTGCGCGACATCGAAGACGGCGTGCGCGCCAACGACCCCGACGCGATTCTGACCTGCGAGATCGCCTGTCACCGCATCAAAAAGTACATCGGCGCTTACGCCGCTGTGCTCGGCGGTCTCGATCTGTTGATCTGGACGGCGGGTGGCGGCGAGAACATGCCGGAGTTGCGCGACTGGTCGACCCGCGGTCTGGAGTTCATGGGCGTGCGAGTCGATCCGAAGCTGAACATCGAGCTGAACCGCAAAGAGGGCATCATCTCGCCGTCCGGTTGTCCGGTCACGACGATGGTCATTCCGACCAACGAAGAGCTGGTCATCGCCCAGGACACCGCCGAAATCGTGCAAAAAGGCATCGACCGCCTGTAAGCGGGCATTGTGGACAGGGGACGGACCCAAGGGTCTGTCCCCGTTTTCATTTCGGCCAGCAGCGATGAAGAGCAAACCCGGCCTCCAACCGGACACGCGCGTCTTTTATCAGGTTTCAGTGAACTAATTGTGGACAGGGGACGGACCCAAGGGTCTGTCCCCCCGTTGACTTTCTCAGGTCGGCAGGCGAAGATATGGGCACTTCGGGCGGCGCACCAATAAAGGCGACGCCCACGAATCACGAATTACGGAGGGCAAAACCATGCCCAGAGACTTTCTCGGGTATCTGCAGAACCACCTGGTGGTGTTCGACGGTGCCATGGGCACCATGCTCTATCAGAAGGGCGTCTACATCAACCGGTGCTACGAGGAACTGAATCTCAGCAACCCGTCGCTGATCGCAACCATACATCGTGAATACGTCAATGCCGGCGCCGCCGTGCTGGAAACCAACACCTTCGGCGCCAACCGCTTCAAGCTGCGCCCGCACGGGGTCGAAGCCAAACTCGAGGCGATCAACTATCAGGCCGCCAAGATCGCCCGCGATGTGGCGGGCGAACAGGTGTTCGTCGCCGGCTCGATCGGCCCGCTCGGCATCCGCATCGAGCCGTGGGGCAAGACCTCGGTCGAGGAAGCCGAGGCCGCGTTCCGCGAACAGGCCCGAGCGCTGCTCGACGGCGGCGTCGACCTGTTTGTCCTCGAAACCTTCTACGACATCAACGAGATCAAGCAGGCGATCAAGGCCGTGCGCTCGCTGTGCCAGAAGCCGATCATCGCCTCGATGACCCTCAACGAAGAGGGTAATGCGTTGTATGGCACCAGTCCCGACGTCTTTACCTCCAAGCTCGAGGAATGGGGCGCCGACGTCATCGGTCTCAACTGCTCGGTCGGCCCACGCGCGATGTATGACGTGCTCGAGCGGGTACGTGGGATGACCCAGAAACCGTTGGCCGCCCAACCGAACGCCGGTGTGCCCAAGATCGTCGACGGCCGCATGATCTACCTGTGCAACCCCGAGTATTTCGGCGAGTATGCCAAACGCTTCATCCAGGGCGGCATCCGTGTCATCGGCGGTTGTTGCGGCACGACGCCAGAGCACATCCGCTGGGTCGCCAACGCGGCGCGCGCGCTCAATCCCACGCTGCCCAAGGTCGTGGCCGTCACGACCAAGCAGGCCCCGGCCCCCAAGGTGGCCGGCGTCGAGCCGATCCCGCAAGAGAAGAAGTCGGCGTTTGCCGCCAAGCTCGCCCGCAAGGAGTTCGTCGTCAGCGTCGAACTGACGCCGCCCCTGGGCTGCAACCCCGAGAAAGTGATCGATGCCGCCGCCGAACTGAAGAAACACGGCATCGATGCGATCAACATCCCCGACAGCCCCCGCGCCAGCGCCCGCATGAGCCCGATGTCGATGGCCGTGCTGCTCGAGCAGAAGGTCGGCATCGAGACGATCCTGCACTACTGCTGCCGCGATCGCAACATTCTCGGCATCCAGTCCGATGTGCTCGGCGCCGCCGCGGTCGGACTCAAGAACATACTTTGTATTACGGGTGACCCGCCCAAGGTCGGCAACTACCCGGAAGCGACGGCCGTCTTCGACATCGATGCGATCGGTCTGGTCAACGTCGTGTATCGACTCAACCACGGCACCGATCTGGGTGACAACCCGATCGGGCAGCCGACCGGGTTCCTCATCGGCGTCGGCGCCAACCCGGGCGCCATCGATCTCAACCTCGAGGTTTCCCGCTTCGAGTGGAAGGTCGATGCCGGCGCCGAGTTCGCCATCACCCAACCGGTGTTCGACCCGACACTGCTCGAGCGCTTTCTCGAACGTATTGCCCATGTGCGTATTCCGATCATTGCCGGGATCTGGCCGCTCAGCAGCCTGCGCAATGCCGAGTTTATGAACAACGAGGTGCCGGGCGCCGCGGTGCCGCCGGCAATCATGGACCGCCTGCGCGCCTGCCCGACTGCCGAGGCGCAACGTGAAGAGGGCATCATCATCGCCAAGGAAGCGCTTGCCCGCGTGCGCAAATATGTCGACGGCGTGCAGATCGCCGCCCCGTTCGGCCGCGTGGCAGGAACGTTGCGGGTCATGGAGGCCTTGAAGGAATGAGCTGTTTCACGATGAAACCGACGCCGAGCGTCCTGACGCCCGACAAGTTTCTCGCCGGGTTGCGCGAGCGCGTGCTCGTCTTCGACGGAGCCATGGGCAGCAACCTGTTGGCCATGAACCTGACCGCCGATGACTACGCCGGCGCCGAGGGGTGTTCCGAGGCGCTGCTGTTCAAACGCGCCGATGCGATCCGCACCATTCACGCCAGCTTTTTGCAGGCCGGTTCGCGTGCGGTCGAGACCAATACGTTCGGAGCCACCCGCATTGTATTGACAGAGTATGGACTCGCCGACAAGGTCGCCGAACTCAACTTCCGCGCCGTGCAGACGGCCCGCGAGGCCATTGCGTCGGTGCCGGGCGACGGTTCGCCCCGGTACATCGCCGGGTCGATCGGTCCGACCACCCGCCTGCCCAGCCTTGGCCAGATCGGTTTCGCCGCCATGCGCGACGCCTATTACGAACAGGTGGAAGCGTTGTGGGCGGCGGGCGCCGACATCCTTCTCATCGAGACCTGCCAGGACCTCCTACAGACCAAAGCCGCACTGGCCGCGACCCGGCGCGTCTTTGCCGACAAGAAGGTGCGCTTGCCGGTGATGGTCTCGCTGACCCTCGAAGCGACCGGCACCATGCTGGTCGGCAGCGACATCGGCGCCATCAACGCCGTGCTCGCCCCGTATGATATCGTTGATATCATCGGGATCAACTGCGCCACCGGGCCGCTCGAGATGGTGCGCCACATCGAGCACCTTGCCGCGCACTGCCCCAAGCCGATCGCCTGCCAACCGAACGCCGGCCTGCCCGAGATCGTCGACGGCAAGGCCCACTACCGCTTGAGCCCGGCCGAGCTGGCAAAACATCACCGCCATTTCGTCGAGAACCTCGGTATCGCCATCGTCGGCGGTTGCTGCGGCACGACCCCGGGTCACCTCGCCGCCGTTGCCAAAGAAGTGGGAACCCTTAAACCCCGGGTCCGTGCGCCCAAGCTACCGGCAGGCGCCGCGAGCCTGTATCACGCGGTCTCGTTCAAACAGGAACCCGCGCCCTGCCTGGTCGGCGAACGCACCAACGCCAACGGCAGCAAGCAGTTCCGCGAGCTGTTGCTGGCCAACGACTGGGACGGCATGGTCGCCCTGGGCAAGGATCAAGCCCGCGGCGGCGCCCACCTGCTCGACCTCTGCTGCGCCTTCGTCGGCCGCCCCGAACGCGACGACATGGCCACCCTGGTGCCGCAGTTCGCCCGCCAGGTGAAACTGCCGCTGCTGATCGATTCGACGGAACCCGAAGTGATCGAAGTCGCCCTGCAAGCCCACGGCGGCCGCTGCGTCATCAACTCGGTCAACCTCGAAGACGGCGGCGCGCGGTTGCGCCAGGTCGCCCGGCTCGCCCGCGATTACGGCGCCGCCCTGATCGCCCTCACCATCGACGAACAAGGAATGGCCCGCACCGCCCACGCCAAACTGGCGGTGGCCAAACGTATTTACGACATATTGATCGGTGAATTCGGTCTCACCGCCGAAGACCTGATCTTCGACCCGCTGACCTTTACGGTCGGCTCTGGCGACGCCACCCTGCGCGACGCCGCCCTCGAAACGCTGGCCGGGCTGCGCCTGATCAAAGACGAACTCCCCGGTTGCCACACCCTGCTCGGCGTCAGCAACATCAGTTTCGGACTCAACCCGGAAGCCCGCCAGGTGCTCAACAGCGTCTTTCTCGCCCAGGCGATCGCGGCGGGCCTCGACCTCGCCATCGTCCACCCGACCGGCATCCTGCCGATTTTCAAGATCGACCCGCAACATCGCGCACTCGCCGAGGCGTTGCTGGCCAACCAACCGGGCGATGGCGCGGCCCTGGCCAACTACATGGCGGCCTTCGGCGGCGCCGTCCGGCCCAAACGCGAGACCGCCGGCACCGACCCGGCCCGCACCCTGCATCTCAAGGTGCTCGACGGCGACAAGACCGGTCTCGACAAGTTGATCGACCAGTTGTTGCCGCAGAAGAAGCCGCTCGCAATCATCAACGACATCCTGATCGCGGCCATGCGCGAGGTCGGCGATCTGTTCGGTTCGGGCCAGATGCAACTGCCGTTCGTCCTGCAATCGGCCGAGACCATGAAGGCGGCCGTCGCCCTGTTGCAGCCGCACATGCCGAAAGCCGAGGCCGACCCGACCCGCCAGATCATTCTGGCGACGGTGCGGGGCGACGTGCACGACATCGGCAAGAACCTGGTCGACATTTTGTTGTCGAACAACGGCTTCACCGTGGTGAACCTCGGCATCAAGATCGACATCGACCAGGTGGTCAAAGAGGCGCAACAGCGGGGCACCGACATCATCGGCCTGTCGGGCCTGCTGGTGAAATCGACGCTGGCGATGAAAGAGTATCTCGAGGAGCTGAACCGGCGCGGGTTGAAATACCGCGTATTGCTCGGTGGCGCCGCCCTCACCCGCGGCTTCGTCGAGAACGACCTGCGCAAGATGTACAACGGCGAGGTGTATTACTGCGCCGATGCGTTTGACGGCCTCAAGGTCATGCAGCAACTGACCGACGGCAGGCGGGCGCGCCAGGACCCGCCAATCGGGGCCAGACCGGCACCGCCGGCCGACGCCACCGCAGGCACCCCGATCGAGATCCGGCTGACCGCCCGCCACCACGAGGTGACGGCCCCCGCAGTCGCACCCGCCGCCAACATTCCGACGCCACCGTTCCTCGGCGCGAAAACCGTGCAGTTCAGTCTCGACCAGGTGCTGCCGTTCATCGACCTGCCGTATCTGTTCAAGATCCAGTGGGGCTACCGCCGCGGCGCACTGTCGACCGAGCAGTACGACCGGTTGATGAAAGACGAGGTCGAGCCGGCCTTCGAGCAGTGGACCGCACGCGCCCGGGCTCGTGCCGATCTGTTCCAGTTGCAGGCCCGCTACGGTTACTGGCGCTGCCGCCGGGACGGCAACGAACTGGTGCTCACCGACGCCAAGGGTGGCGAGGCGACCCGGTTTTCCTTCCCCCGGCGCATCGCGGCCCCGCGACTGTGCCTCTCAGACTATTTCGCGGCCGACCGCGACGACACCGTGGCGCTGTTTGCCGTGACCGTGGGCGCCAAGGCATCGACCGAAGCCGGTAAGCTGCACGCCGACGGCAATTACCGCGACTACCCGCATCTGCATGGTCTGTCGGTATCGCTGGCCGAAACTGTTGCCGAGGCACTGCATGCGCGCATCCGCCAGGAACTCGGGCTCACCGACCTGCCGCCGGTTGCCGACGACCCCGCGAAGAAGCCCCGACCGCGCGGCAACCGGTATGCGTTCGGTTACCCGGTCGCGCCCGACCTCGCCCCGCAGCGACGACTGCTCGATCTGCTCGACGCAGCATCGATCGGCATCACCACCACCGAAAGCCATCTGATGGTGCCGGAGCAGTCGACCGCGGGCCTGGTCGTGCACCACCCCGAAGCAAGCTACTTCACCATGGATTGACCGCGATCAGCATGCGAAAGGAATGACCATGCGCCAGAGCACACGCAGTTGTCTCGTATTTCTTTGTATTGCACTTCTGTTCGGTGTCTGCAGCGACAGTACTTTCGCACGCAGCATCCGCAGCCCCGAGCCGCGACCGACAACCGCGGTCACGCCAGACTCGTCGCCCCCGGTCGAAGCCGGCAAGGGCGCGACGCCCGCAGCACCGGCAGCGGCTCCCGATCGGCAACGGTACACCTCGCTCAAGATCAACGTGTATGCCATCGTCTCCCCGGAAATCGAAACCCAGGTCAAATCTGTCAGCGATCACCTGCTCGCAACCGTCGGGCTGAAAACGTTTGCAGCCGCCGGGCAACGTGTCCATTGCACGTTGTTTCTCACCCAGTATGAACCCGACCAGACCGACGGCGTGAAGGCGATTGCCGCATCGCTGGCCGCACGCCTCGCGCCGTTCGCCATCACCACCACCGGTCTGTCGCGAACCAAGGACGACTGGTTGTTCATCGACATCAAGCGCAACGAAGCCCTGCAACAACTCTCGAACCGGTTGACCGTGACCCTGTCCCCGATGCGGGCCAAGAACGTGCCGATTCCCGGATGGGTCAAGGCGTATCCCGAGAAGGAAGCCTACGCCAAGCTCTTCGGCAGCCCCAACGTTTTCACCCAGTTCGAACCGCACCTGACACTGCTGGCGAAGACCGAAAAGGCCCCGCTCGACACCTTCTTCGCCAGCCTGCCGGCAACGGGTCCGCTGGCAGCTTCGGCCCACATCGAAGGCAAGGTAATCGGCATCGGCGTCGGTCTCGCCGATCGCAACGGCCAGATCAGCGACATCTACGCCGAGTATCCGTTGGCCGGGTCGGGGCGGACACCCTCCCGCTCAGAGTAGACCGAGCAGACGCGCGGTCGCCCACGCCGGGCCGGAACGTGACCGGCAGTTCACGCCTTCTTGCGACTGCCCCGTGTCCGCTGCGGTCCGTAGCGACCATTGTGGTGATGCGGGGTCAGCGGTTCGGGCGGCCCGTCGGGGGGGGCAAGGAAATCGTCGAGGCGATACCCGGCCAGGATGAGATCCCACTCGGCAAACAGGTGCTCGACGTAGGCCGGATCGGCGACGCGGTCGTACATGCCGGCGGCCTGCCGTTGACGTTGTATTTCAAACAGCAATACCGCGGTGGCAACCGACACGTTGAGACTCTGCACGAAGCCGAACATCGGAATCGCCACGTTGATGTCGGCCAGTTCGAGCACCGCAGCGGAACACCCGGCATGCTCGTTGCCCATGACCACCGCCACGGGTTTCGTCCAGTCGACAGCGGTGTGCGGCACCGCGTTTGCCGCAAGGTGGGTCGCCACCACGGTGCGACCCGCGTCTTTGGCCGCTTTCAGAGCATCGGCCAGATTCGGCACCCGCCGGCACTTCACCCATTTCTCGCTGCCTTGCGCCACTTCCGGGTTCAGGGGCGGCGCCTGGTCCCCCTCGTCGTGATCGAAGCACCACACGACCTCGCCAACCCCGACCGCATCGGCGGTGCGCAAAATCGCCGAGATATTGTGCGGGTTGTGGATCTGATCGAGAAACACCGTAACATCGGGCTGGCGCCGATGGATGACCCGCGCGATGCGTCGCTGACGCACGCTCGTGGGTGCCGGCTTCTTCGTCACCATTAGTAGATGCCGCCTTTGAACAGGCTCCAACCGAACACGAGAATCCCGATCAACGTTGGAAACACGATGGTACAGCCAGCGGCGGCCACCCAGAGACGCGGATTCTGCCAGTCGCCCGGCCCCGGAAACAACAGCAACAGATGGGCGAGAAAATCAAGAAAGACCAGGGCGAGCACATCGATGCGCAGGACGGTTTTCATGATGCGCTCGGCCGGGCGCGGCGGTGGTTTCGGTGGCGTGGTCGGCTTCTGCACCACGTTGGGCTGAAATGGCGGATTGCCTTGCCACGTCGGTCGCCGCGGTCGTGGTGGTTTGTATTGCAGCCCGCCGGATCCCGGCGGCTGGGGAGCGATTCGGCTTGGCGCGGCCCGATCGGCCATGTTGCCGGCGGCACCGCCGGAACCCTGGCCAGGAGAATTCGGCGACACAAACTGATCGGGCGGTGCTTGCCGCTCGCTCACCCGGTCGGCGGCTCCACCACCGCGATTCGGCATCACCTCCGTCTCGACCTGGTCAATGGCTCCGGCAACCGACGCCGGAGGCACGAGCGGCGCCCGTCGTGACTCGATCTTGCCCGCCCCGACCTTGGTCGTCACGCTCCCGGGATGATCGTCGAAGCGGGCACGCAACCCACCCGTCGCCGCCGCCCAGTGGTTCGTCGCTTCGACCGCCGCAGCCACCGCCCCACCGACCGCCGCGCCAGGACCGGACGCCACGCCGACGATCGAGGCCCCGACTCCACCGATTGCTGTACTGCCGCGGCCCGTGGCCCCGCCACCGAGCAAAACGAGACGTTGATCGCCAGGCACGGCCACCCGACGGGAGTCTTCCCATGCGTAGGAACCCACATACCCGAGCAATACAAGACATGCACATTCGATGACCAACAACACCGCGTAACGCCACCAGCCCACCTTGACCTCGGGCCGGTCACTGACGATGGCACGCTTGATCAAGATGGCGATGCCGCCCACGACCAACAGGGGCGGCCCAAACACCATCGCCGCAAAGGCAAACATTGCCAATGGGCCGCCGGTATACGGTCCGGCCTCACAACGGCTGGCGGTCGCCAGGAAGGCAACCAGTAACAGCAAACCTACGGCAAGCGAGGCGCGGGCGCAGGCAAAACGAGGCAGCGTCGCGACCATTGACTAACGCCCTTTCTCAGAACGCGCCGCGCCACGACGCAATCGCCGCGTCGCTGAACCGACCGGACAAACCGGCGAGAGCTTGCGTGACCGCGATGCCGGATCGATCGGGCACACCGTCAGCACCCCGGAGCCGTTGCCATTCGTCGCCCGCAGGGCAGCCGCAACCGAAGCCGTGGGCGGCGCCGACATCGCGGCATGATTGATCGGGCCGGACGGAGCCAACGCCACCGTCATGCCCGGGAGCGGCCCATGCATCGTTGCCCAGCACCGCACCCCGCCCTCTTCGTGCTGCAGCGTGTGCAACTCGAGGTTCAGCCAGGTTTTGCGCCCATCAAAAACGGGGTTGATCGGCTTGAAGATCGCGGCAATCGCCGCCCGCGGCAGCGGCACCCCGTTCAGCGTCACCTTCCGACAATCGAAGTCGATCGTCTTGCTCGAGGTGATCTTCGAAGACCCCTCGACGCGAAAGCCGACGCGCACAAATCCCTGGGGCCACACCCCGGTCACGATCGTGCTCTTGGGTTTGATCGACAGTCTCAGTTGCTGCAACTTGCGACTGTCTTTCACGTATTCGAACAGCTTCATGATGTCGGCATCACGCACCAGCGTCTCGATACCGACCCGGCCGATTCCGAGAAATCGCACCCGGCCCTGGCGCAGTGCGTCGGGGTCGAGCCGCGCGTTGACCAGATCGAACTGGGCCTGATCCACCATCAGATCGTAATAATGCACCCGCGACATGCTGACGCGGATGCTCGAAAACTCCAGCTTCTCGGGGTCGGTCAGGCTGAACGCCACCGACAACGACGCCGGGCGCGGCGTCACTTCGGCCATTTTGCGACTCTGCTCGGCATCGTAACCCAACCGCGAGAACAGGTCGCTTTCGCGAAACTGCGTCTCATCGGCAAAGGCGTTGCGAAAGGCCTGGGTCAACAGCGGCCCCAACTCGTCGGGTGTGGGCACCGCCGCCCACAGGTCACCGACGGCAAAAACCGCGAGGAGAGCCATCACAACAACGCAATACGTCGTAAACACATCGTGTCGCCTTGCCTGCAAACCGCGACGTCCCCGTCCGACCTGGCCCATGCGCTCCCCCTGTTTTCCTACCACCCTACGCCACCGCCGCATCCGTCGGCGCCCCGCCGAACAAGCCGCGGCGCCGCAGGAAACGCCACAATTCACCCAACCACAACACCACCGAGGTGCCACCGACAATCGCCATCCACTCCACAACGGTCAACGGTTCGGTGCGGAAGATCGTCCCGCCAAACTGGACAAACAAGACCTGGCCGACAAAGATCGTCGCGACGATCGCCAGGAAACCGCGATTCTCGAGCACGTTGGCAAACGCCGACTGGTTCGTGCCCAGACACCGGGCATTGAACAGATTCCAGAACTGCATCATCACGAACACCGTGAAGAAGACAGAATACTCCTTCATGGTCACCCCGCCCTGCAGAATATCCTGTATGTATCCGATCAGGAAGAACAGGAACGCGGCCGCCGGCACCAGGATGGCGCGGGCCATTTCCGGCGTGATGATGAAATCGTCGGGATTGCGGGGCGGCCGGTCCATGACCCGCGGATTCGGCGGTTCGGTCGCCAACGCCAACGCGGCGAAGGTATCCATGATCAGATTCACCCACAAGATCTGCGGCACCGTCAACGGCAGGCGAATGCCGATGAACGGCCCGACCAGGGCGATGACCAGCGCTGTCACATTGATCGTCAGTTGGAAGACGATGAACCGCTGCAGGTTGAGGTAGAGCGACCGTCCCCACATGACCGCATTGACAATGCTGGGGAACGAGTCGTCGAGCAGGATGATGTCGCTCGCCTCCTTGGCCACCGCGGTGCCCGTCTTGCCCATCGCCAGGCCGACATTGGCGTAGTTGAGTGCCGGCGCATCGTTGGTGCCGTCACCGGTGACCGCCACCACCTGCCCCGCCTCTTTCAACAAGCGCACGAGGCGCAGTTTGTCCATGGGGCGCGCCCGCGACAGCACGCACAACCGGCCCACGATGCGGCGCGCCTCGTCGTCCGACAGTTTGCCGAATTCGGGCCCCGACAGATGGTGCACCGTGCCGTCGTGCGGATCGACGAGCCCGATGTGGCGGGCGATTTCCTGTGCCGTCGCGGCCGTATCGCCGGTGACCACCTTAACGCCGACCCCGGCCCGTCGACATGCGGCAATGGCGGCCGGCACTTCGGGCCGAACCGGATCGGCGATGCCGATGCAGCCGAGCCAACAGAGGTCCCGGGCCACCGCATCGAGGTCGCCCGCCAGCGCGGCCGCCTCGGCATCGTCGCAAAACGCCAGCCCGAGCGTGCGCATGCCGCGCCCCTGCAGACCGCGCAAGCAGGCATCGATGCCGACCCGATCGTCGTCGCTGAGCGCCCGCACCACGCCGCCGGGCAGCAGAATGCGCGCGCACCGCTCCAGCACGATTTCAGGGGCACCCTTCACCTGCAGCACTGTCTTGCCAAGCACACCCGACTCGCCCGAGGTCGCCATGAACTTGTGTTCGGTCGAGAAGGTCCATTGCCGCAACACGCGAAAACCCATGCGGCACTGCAGGTAATCGTAGCCCTGCTCGTCGAGCCACAGCAACAAAGCGCCCTCGGTTGGGTTGCCCAGCGGCGTCGGCGCCGCCCCCGGCATGCGACTGAGGTTCGCCGTCGAGTTGGCGGCAATCGCCTCGGCGACGAAGCGTATTGCTTGCATATTGCTCTTATCTGCACTCGTCCAGTCCGGCACCGAAGGCACCACGACCTCGGCGACGCGCATCTCATTGCGGGTCAACGTTCCCGTCTTGTCGCTGCAGATCACGGTCGCCGCGCCGATGGTTTCGCACGCATGCATCCGCCGCACCAGGTTGTGAGCCGCCGTCATTTTGCGCATGCTGTAGGCGAGACTGAGCGTCACGCTCATCGCCAGCCCTTCTGGAACGGCCACGACGATGATCGTCACCGAAACGATGAAGAACTCGAGAAACTCACGACCGGCATGGGCCGGTAACCAGGTGCCCGGCACCGCCGACAGTTGCCCGAAGCCGACGGCCGCACCAAGACCTACGGCCACGAACAGCACACCGGCACCCACAGTTTTCAGCCAACCCACCACGCCACCCTGTTCGAGCCAGGCGGGGGCCTCGGCGCCCACGCCGACGATCTCGCAGGCGTCGTAGGCGATCGGCATCCAGACCCGACGCAACGCCAATACCACTCCCGCAATGACGACGCCCACGACGTACCACTGCGCCGGCTGCAGCGGCAACTCACCTTGCCGCCAAGCCGAGAATACAAGAGAAACATAAAGTATTGCCGCCACGCCAAAGCCGATTACGCCAATCACTTTGCTCAAGCGCTCGAGCTGTCGGTCGAGCGGCGTCTGGTCACCCGTCTCTTCGGCGGCGGCGCGCGCCGTCTTGCCGATCTCGGTCGCATCACCGACCGCCGTGACCTGCATCAGACCCCGGCCATTCCCGATCATCGTGCCGCGCAGCATCTGGTGTGCGCCGTAGGCGCCTTCGTGCGCTCCGGCCGCGGCCGGCCGCGAGGGTTCACCCGCCGCCGCCCCGACCGGCAGCGGTTCCTTGCCAACCGGCATCGACTCGCCGGTCAGGCGCGATTCATCGACCTGCAGCGTAACACCCTCGAGCAGAACTCCGTCGGCAGGCACTTCCTCGCCCACCTCGAGCAGAACGAGATCGCCGACCACCAACTCCCACATCGGCACCGTGCAAAACCGGCCGTCGCGGATGACCTTGAACGGGACCTCGTCCGATACCTGGTTGAGAATGTCGAACTCGCGATTGGCTCGGAACTCATTGATGAACGCGAGCGTGGTCGCCAGCACGATCGCCGTGATGATGCCCAATGCCTCGGTGTACTGGCCGTCGACGGCCCCGACCACCAACGAGATGAACGCCGCCATCATGAGAATACGAATGATGGGGTCGTCGAACTTCTCGATGAGCAGCCGCCACCACGGCTCGCGCGCTGGCGGCGTCAGCCGGTTCGTGCCATGCAACCGCCGGCTGGCCTCGACTTCGGCCGGCGACAAGCCACGGCGCGACATGGCGTCGGCATTGATCGACGCTGCCTGGGCATTCATCGGCGACAACAACTCATGGGTGTGGCTGCCCTCCGCAAACTGACACGGTGGCGCCCGTCACCTCTCGATGACGGGCGAACCACCGCGAATCTCGCAGAGATCGGCACGTGTGTCAAGGACAATGGGCCCGCCGGGTCAGTCGCGACCGGCGTGCTTCGAACACCGAACGCGCATCTTGTCCATGTTCGTGGTATCGATCGCGTAGACGCCGCCTTCGGAACAACGGGGCTCGCTCTTGAGATACTGCTTGTCGATGAGTTCTTGGATCGTCACCTTGGCCACGCCATCGGGATGATCCATGCCATACATCTCGGCCGCCGACTCGAGGACCATGCGATTGGCCCGACACTGGCGATCCCGCGCCTCGTTGCGCGCCTTGACGAAGTTCGGAATCGCGATCGCCGCAACAATCCCGGCGAGTCCGGCCGACAGCACCAGCGGCGGCGCGTCGTCCATGCGCAAACCGATCCAGTTGCCGTCGTCGATCACCTTGACCCCGTCGAGCATCTTCTGCACCCGTGCCTGCTCGGCCTCGAGCGCTCCAGACGGCAGCGTCATGCCCGGCGGCATCATTGCCGCCTTCGTTTCGGCGGCCTTGGCACGCAACTGAGCCACCGCGCCGTCGAGCATCTTCTTGCCCTCGGCCTTCACCTGCGGGTCGGTCACCGCAACCTTGATGTGGCTGCCTTGCGGATGCATGACGAAACGAATCCGCTCGAGGGCTGCAAACCGCCGGGCCTCGGGGGAAGCGGCATCGGCCACGGCCGCGCTCGGTTTTTTGGGCGCCTCGACGGTTCCGTGCAGTGAGCACTCGATCGTGAAATCGCCGGCTTCCTTGCCCGGCAGATACCGGTATTCACCCTGGGCCGGACAACGCGGCTCATCTTTGAGGTAGTTCTGCCCGACCAACGCTTTCAAGTCGAGATCGGTCGCCATCTTTTCGTGGTCCATGTTGAACATTTCGATCGCGCCGGTCATTACCCGCATGTTGGCGCTGCACGCTTTCCCCTGTGCTTCAGCGCGGGCACCCGAGAACCCGCCGCCCGCCAGGTTGCGCAGCGATTTTCCCATGATCTCGAGCGCCACGAGGGTGTCTCGGTCTTTGGCCTGTTCGACCACCGGCGCCATGTCGGCACCGACGGCCGCCGGCAACTCCGCTTCGGCGAGCGCCGTCACCACGAGGCCGTCAGCGGTAATCTCGACGGTGGCATTCGGCGCCGTCTGCACGCCCGCTTTGCCCAGATCGAGAACCACCTTCGCAGCATCGCGGGCAGTCACCTTGACCGGCGCCCCCTGCAACAGCGGTTCGATCATCGCCAGCAACTCGAGCGGTTTGCACCGGGCCTCGAGAATGGCCTTCACCCCGGGTTTCGCGGCCACACCCACCCAGAGACCTCCCGACGGGACCAGCACGGCTTTCCGGTCAAACTCGAGAACTCGGGCAATCGCATCCGCAAGCAACTTCTCGGCCGCTTTCTGTGCTTCCGCCGGAACCGCCAATCCCGGCGACAGCGGTCGCTCTGCGCCAGTGCCTTCCTCGGCTTCTTCCTCGATATCCCCGGTTTCTTCGAGCCCGTCCCCATTCGGATCCGAGCCAGCCCCAGCCGCGCTCCCGGCCGGTTCACGCCCTTCGCTACCACGGTTCTTCTGCGCCCGCTCGCGCGCCTGGACAAAGTTCGCCTGTGCCGCCGCCAACATCTGCAAGACCACGGCCTTCACCACCGCGTTTTCCGGCGCGTCGACCGCTTTGACCTGACCAATGAACTGTGCATACATTGCATGCGCATTGACATACAATCCGGCCACACGCTCGCCCGCCAATGCCGCCTTGCCCTCGAGCGCAAACACCGTGCTGCCCGCCCCAACCAGGCCAAGGATCACGACGATCCCGGCCACCCATCGCCAGGTCGACGGGTGTCCACCGTTGCGAATGATCTTCATTGATTGCCTCCCTCGCTCAGTTGCCATTGTTACGAACCGACGCCACCGGAATGACGAACCCGCGCCCCAGCGCAACGCGCCCAACAGAAGAAGTCAACAAGACCTCGTCATACCAGGTTCGCATCACGTCGCATTCTACCAGATTTTGCCGCGGGCACAGCACCCGGCCCACCAAGAACCGCCGAGGGCACGGCCCGCGCCCGCACAGGACTGCCGCCAAGGACTGCCTCAGGAGAGGCGTGCCGGGGTGCGCCAGGAGGGCGCGCAGACCCCGGCTGGGCGGCCCGAAACGCAGTTTCGGGCAGTGCAAACGCCCCGTCACTTCTTCTCGAGCGTTGGAAACAAGCGGACCAGTGCTGGCAACACGCGGGCGGCCGTCGCCCGCGGGATTCCGGCCTTTTCGGCCAGCGTCACCGGGTCGGCCACCGCCGCCGCCCGCGGCAGACTGCCGAAGGCCGCCAGGATCTTCGCCACGGTTTTCTCGCCGACGCCCGGCAGGTCGAGCAGCGAGGAGCGCACGGCCCGGCGGGTGTGCGTGCGCCGCTGGAATCCATGGGCCACCCGGTGCGCCTCATCCCGCAACTGGATGAGGACCCGCATTGCGGGGCTCGACCGGGGCAACTGCACCGGTTCCCCGCCCGCAGGCGGCACCAGGGTTTCTTCTCGTTTGGCCAGACCGAAAACCGGCACGGTCTGTTGCCCGAGCTCGTCGAGCACAGCGCGTGCCACGTTGGCCTGGGCAATACCACCGTCGACCACCAACAGATCGGGCACCTCGCTGCCGCCGTCGGCCAGCAGGCGCCGCCACCGCCGTTCGAGCACCTCCCGCATCGACGCCGGGTCATCCGGTCCGACCACGGTCTTAACATGGTAGGTTCGATACGCGGGACGGTGTGGGGCACCGTTGACCGCCACCACGATCGAGGCCACCGGGTCCTGACCGGCGAGGTGAGAGATGTCAATACATTCGATGCGCCAGGGCAGCCGCGGCAACCCGAGGCGACGCTCGAGTTCGAGAATCCCCGCGGTCGGCCGCTTCTCGTGCCCGGTCGCTTTCACGTTTTTGAGAATCTCGAGCGCGTTCTCTTCGGCCATTTTCAACAGACGTCCCAGCACCCCGCGCCGGCTGGTCGCCACCCGCACCGGTCGCCCCCGCCGGCCGGTCAACGCCTCGACCAGCGGCGCCAAGGGCTGCGGCCGCCGTGCCGTCAACACCGTGCGTGGCACGACGTTGCCGTCATAGAACTGCATCATCACCGAACCCAACAGGCTCTCGACCGTCTCGCCCGGCGGCCGGTCGAGCGTGAAACTGCGATGCCCCAGGAGCTTGGCGGCTCGCAGAAAAAACACCGACACCACCAGCTTGTCCGGACTCTCCGCCACGCCCCACAGATCGCGATCGATCGTCCGCGGCAACTCGACCTTCTGCGCCGAAAAGTGTTTTTCGAGCGCGGCGATCGTATCACGCAACTCGCCGGCCTCCTCGTAGCGGAAAGCCTGGGCCAGTTCGGTCATCCGCCGCCGCAGTCCGGGAAAATCGGGGGCGCGCCGCCCGCGCAGGAAAGCGACGACCTCGTCGATGTGACGCCGGTAATCGTCAGGGGTCACGGCCCCGATACACGGTCCCTGGCAGTGACCGAGGTGATAGCGCAGGCAGGCCCGCCGGGCCGGCCGCTCCGGCTTGACCGCACTCTTGCAGGTGCACAGCCGGTAACTGCGCACAAGCATACTTTGTATGTAACGCAATCCCTTTTCGTCCGGGAAGGGGCCAAAATACCGGTTCCCGTCACGCACCCGCACCTTGCGCACCTTGAGGAGTCGCGGATAGGCGTCGGACAGCGTCACCACCAGGTATGGATGGGTCTTGTCGTCGCGCAGCAATACATTGTAACGCGGTCGATGCCGCTTGATCAGGTTGTTTTCGAGAATCAACGCCTCGGCCTCGGTGTCGGTGACGATGAACTCGATCTCGACGATGGCACTGATCAACAACTGCCGGCGCGGTTCGGTCTCACGACCGCTGAAATAGGAACGCACCCGCGCCGCCAGTCGACGCGACTTGCCCACATAGATGACGCGGGCCGTCGCATCGAGCATCAGGTAGACCCCCGGTCGGGCCGGCAACGAGCGCAGGAGCCGCCGGCGCCGCTCCGGATCTTGCACCAGGGGCAGGTTCACCGGGGTGCCGGCACCGGTCTTCCTGACGTCGGCCGCACCGTCGGGGCAACCGTCTTGGTGCCCCTGACCGGCGTGCTTGTCGCCGACGCCACTGTTGCCGTCGCCACCGGACCGGGCCGGTCTTCGGCACCCAGCATCGCACCGGCGGCGGACGGAGCAGTCGACGATCCTGCGCCAGTTAGGCCCGGCGCCAGGGTCCGGGAGGCAACTCCCGGCAGCCCGGTCCCCGCTGCCGGGGCCGCTTCGTTCGCGGCGTCCGGCGGTGGCACCTTGCCCCCGTCCTTCGGCGGTCCAGCGGAAATTTCATCGGTCGCAGAAGCCCCCGAGACTTCTTCGGTCCCACTGGCCTCGTCGAGTGGCGCCGTCAGCGTCGCCGGATACTCGTCGGCGAACAACGCCGCCGCCGTGGCATTGTCGCCGACCGAGGCCGTGGCCGATGCCGTGGCCGAGGCCGTCGGACCGTCTTGCGGTTCGATCACCGAGATCCGCTCCACCTGGATCACTTTGAACTGATCGAGCGACGGGTCGACCTGGAATTTCCCGGTGACCCGCACCGGCGTGTCGTAATAATCGTGTTCCCGTACCAGCTTGAGCAACGTCATGTCGGACTTGAGCGGAATCGAACAGGTGGCGCTCACCACGAGAACCCAGCGTTGCAAGCGCTGGTGCCGCCGCCGCCCGACCGGCTGCTCTTCGATGCGCAGCGTCCCCGCCAGATTGACCGACTCCTGTTCGTCGGGCGACGCGGCGGTCATCTCAACCGAGCCCTGGGCCGACAGCGAACTGAACGGGTCAGCGCTGTCGCTCGCCGTCACTGCACCGCTGGCCAGTTGGCCTGGGGTGGCCGATGCCGTGGTCGCCGAGGCGAGAGCAGCCAACGAGGCGACCGCCAACCCGTCGGTCGGCGTTTCGGTCGCCATGTTCATGGCGGCGGGACCGGTGACAGGAACGAGCACTGCACCGCTCGCCATCGATCCGGACGGCGGCATTCCTTGCGACGCCACGGTGACCACACCCGCCGACGCGACCCGCCGAGGCTGCTCCGCCTGGGCGATCGGCGTTTTCGTCAGCGTCGGCAACCGGGCCTCGGCCGGGGCAAGTCCCAGCAGTGGCAGCAACACACAAAACATACAAAGTATTGCCGAACTCCGGACAATCCACGACGCCGCGGCGGTCGGTGACCATCGCGGCGGCGTGGGGCGCCCTGGACTACCCATCAGTTCATGGCGGCGATCGAACGAACCCGCTGACCGGCGAAGAGGATCTCGTCGGACCACTGTTCAGTGCCTCTTTCGACGATGAATTGCTGATAGGCGGCAGCGGCCTTCGCCCAGGCGCGGTCGGCATCGGCCTTCAACGCAATGGTCAGCCAGGCATCGGCCACCTGGGCATCCTGCCCGGCCTTGGCGATATCGAGCAGGTCTTCGGCGGAACACCGACCCAACAAGGCCTCGCCGCACCGTTTCTCCCACGAGGGCACCGTGACCAGCAAACGCCGCGCCAGCAGCTCGTCAGCCGCACCCCGATTGCCTCGCGCCAGCGCCAGCCAGACGAACCGCTGCGTCAGGTCAACGGGCATTGGCGCCAGTTTTTGGGCCTCGCGGCGCCACTCTTTCACCGCCAGCTCAGGCCGGCCCTGTAACAGGTAACGCAGCGCCAGTTTGCCACCCAGGTGCTCGTGGGCCGGCCCATGTTTGCGCACACGCTCGAGCAACGGCACCGACTCATCGAGATCGAACAGCCGGTCATAACAGCCGGCGGCCCGCAAGAGAATGCCCATCTCGCCACCGGCGTTCTTGACGGCAAGTTCGAGGTGCTTTTCGGGCCGGCGTCCCTTCATGGCCACCAACGCAATCGCGTACTGCAGATTCGCATTGGCATCATTCTTGTGGGTGCTGATCACATCTTTGAGCATCGCCGCAGCCTGCGCGTGACGACCAAGACGGTTCTGAATCTCGGCAACACGAACGCGTGACTCGTAATCGGACGGATCGAGATTGACCAGATTGAGCAGAATAGCCAGGGCTACACGGTCTTGGCCCTTTTCGAGCAGACAATGCCCCAACCCTCGCAGGTAGCGCAACTCATTGCGATCGAGCACTCGTAAGCGCCGGAAGGCATCGACCGCCGCATCCCAATTGCCCAGACGCTCGTGCAGCGTGGCCAGCGGCTCCAGAACCTGGCGGTCGAGCGGCAACAGGACCGCCGCCTTGCCGTAGGCCTCCGCCGCCGCCTGCAACTGGCCGATGCCTTCCCGACACCGCCCCAGCAAGGCCCACGCCCGCCCCTCGCCCGGGCGCAACCGGCAGGCGTTGGCAAGAGCATCGGCCGCATCACCGGGCCGACTCAGCTTCAACAAGGTGTTGCCCACGGCCAGGTGCGCTTCGTAGTATGCGGGATCGGCACGGACGGCGAGTTCGTACTCACCCAACGCCAGCTCGAGATTGGTTGCCTGGGCCTTGATCGCCTCTGGATCGGGTTCACCACCGTCGAACGACGGCGCGGCGACCTCGAGCTGCGTCGCCAGGTACCGCGACCCGGCTTCATAATGCCCGACGGCAACCGCACGGCGGTCGGCCGCCGAACCCTCACCTGCCCCTGGTTCAGGGGGCATCTCGGCCATGACCTTCACATCGCCACTGCTCTTGATGTCGGGTTTGTCGACGGCGGACGAGGCCGCAACAGGGGCCTTGGCCCGTGCGAGCGGATCAGCCGCAACTTTCGGGTCGACTGACGGAACCACCGGCTTCTTGTCCGGCGCCTCGGCGGGTTTTTCGACCGCCGCCGGCATCGATGCCGCAACGACATCAACCGGTTTGACCGAGGCGGTCGGCCCGGCGCTCACCGAAGCACTGGCGCCGCTACCAACCGGCGCGCCGACCGAAGCGTTGTCGGTTGCCGAGGCGACCGAACCGTTGAACCCGTTGCTTGCCAAAACCAAGGCCAGGATCAGCCCGATGCGCAGCCTGCCCATGTGTCCTCCTGACGACCATCATTATTGATATGTCATTTCGCGGCCCCATTATTGCATG
>CAZADH010000066.1:0-24189 GCA_964483805.1 uncultured bacterium | reverse complement strand
CACCACGGTGTGGCCCTGGCGGACCCAGTCGGCGCACTTTTCGGGTCGCGGCGCCGCCACCCACAAGAACGGCGGCATCCCGCCGGCCAGCGTCTCGAGCTGGCGCGTGACCAGGTCGGCCTGCAAGTCGAGGCCGATGATCCCCACGCCGGCGCGCACGCCCAGACGCCGGGTCTCGTTCCAGACATTGCGACAACGCCGGGCGTCGAGACTGCCGAACGCCACGACCGGCAACGCTCCGGCCGCTGCGACAGCCGCGACAAACCCCGGTTGGTCGCTGATGCGGGCCATCGGCCCTTGCACGATCGGGTAGCGACAACCCAGCAACCGCGCCATCGGGGCCCCGGCCGCCGGCCAGCCGGCCAGCGTGGTTGCCCGTTCCGACACCGCCCGTTCGACCCGGGTGCGGGCCTCGGCAAGAAACGCCGCCAGGGTCTGGAAGCGCTCGCGGTTGGCGCGCGCGAACTCGACGTCCTGCCCCGCCGGCACCAGGTCGGCGGGCAGTCGTCGCGGCCAGTCGGCCACCGGCGCCCCGGCAATCGAGCGGCGCAACACGCCCGGGTCGGTCGGCGCCGGCCGCACCACGCCGCGAAAACCTTGTCCTTCAGCGTTGGCCCAACGCACGGCCTCGACACCCCGGGCAACGCCAGCCACCTCGGCCAGACGCCCGCCGATCTCGGGGAACGCCCACCCGGCCGCGCCGAGCACGACCCCGTGGGCACCCACGGCCACGGCAGCCGCCGCCCCGGTCAGATCGAGCCCGCCTTCGAGCCAGAACGGCGCCCCTAGATCGGCCGCCAACAACTGCAATACAACCAATGACGAGCACGGTCCGGCGAAACCGCCCGCATCGTGGCCCCGGCCGATGATCGGCACCTCTGGGTGCTCGCTCGCCGCCTCGAGATCGCCCCGACTGCCGACGACCAACCCCAGCGGCACCTGGGCCCCACTGAGCACTCCCCAGGTGTCGGTGCCGTACCACCCCGCTTCGAGCCACAAACGCGCGACGCGGCTGCGATGGGCAAGAACCTCGCCGACCACGGCGGGAGCGGCATGAAAGAGGCGCACCCCGACCGGACCGGGGAGTGTCGCCAGCGCAGCGGCGACGGCGCCCGCCGCCGGGGCAAAGAAATCGAGCAGGAGGCCGACGCCGGCGCGGCCGGCGGTGTCGACGAGGCCCGCATTGACGGCGGCCCCCGGCACCGCGAAGAGAACGCGCGGCACCGGGGGCGTTGCCATGGAGCGGTCGACCATGGTCATCAGGTAATATTACCTAATTGTCCCGCACTGCCAACATGACCGGCGGTTCACGACCCCGAACGGGGACCGCGGCCGGTGAAGATGAACACCTGCCGGCCTTCGCCGTCGCGGTCGAACTGCAGGCCTTCGAGAACCGGCGTGAACGGATAACCCTTGCGGTTCTGCTCCCAGGCGACCTTGAGGAAGAAATTGATGCCCTCGCGGCCGATGAACTTGCCCAGATCGGACGCCAGTTGGTCATCGACCACCAGCAACTGTTCTTTGAAGTTCAGGGTGCCCGCCTTCGGCTGCAGGTAACCCAGCGCCTTGACCGAGCAGAGGCCGCCCTTGTCGGTACCTTGCAGATAGATCAGATCTTTGGCGCCGGTGTTCTTGATGACGATGCATTTCTGTTGCTTCGCCTTGTCGGCATTCGGGATCTGAAAGCGGTCGTCGCCGCTGAGTTCTTTCATGACCGCATCGATAGCGTCGGCCTTGGCAAACTCCATCTTCCACGAATCGCCCGGACGCAAGGAACCCATCTCGTACGCAGTCTCACCGGGATTCGGAATGACATTCAATTGCTGCTCGGTCTGCACCACGCGATAGCGGGCGAAGGTGGTGTCATCGAAGAGGCCGGCGTATTCCGTGGCTCGCGCGTCTTTGAGCGCGGCCATGGCCACGCCGTCGAACTCCAGCGTCGCTTCCTGCACGCCAAACCCACCCGGCGTCGAGTAGTCATAGACCTGAATCTTCAGATCGAGCTGGTCGCCGCTCTTCATCTGCACGTTGGCCACGATCTGCCGCGCATTGGGGGTGAGGCTCTTGAGCTTCTCGATCAGGTTCTTCTCGAGTGCGCCCGGCAGTTTGCTCGGTTGCCCCTTGTCATCTGTAGTATTGACAACGTATTTCTTGTTCTGCGGGTTCTTGGCGAACGACGCCACCACCTGCTTCATCTTCGCTTTGATCGCCGCCTGCTTCGCCTCGAGCGAACTGCGGTTGACCGTCTCTTCGTCGGCCTTGTTCGGGTCGAGATATGCATCGACCTTGGTCTTCATCTCGTCGATGCGCGCCAACAGATTGGCGTCTTTGATTTCCTGCTGGGCCTTGGTGAACTGCAACCGCTTGGCCGCGCGCTCGAGCGCGACCGAGAACATGATGCGCGCCGCTTTGCGCGACGAGAACTCTTCGGCCGAGGCGAGCAGTTTCTCGAACGCCTTCACGTCGTGATCCTTCTCGAGCCGAACCCGCAGTTCTTCGTCGAGTTCGTTGACCTTCGTCTTGAATTCCGGGGTGTTCACGCCTTGCGTCCCCCGGGTGTACGCCGTCATCATTTCTTCGATCAGGGTGTCGACGTGATCGACGCACCACCCCGGCACCGCAACCAACCAGACCATGACCACCGGCAACACCAAGACGGACCATCGCAAACGCATAATTGCCCTCCTCGCCGATATTCAGCCAACCGCACCAGGCGGTCGGAGCATGCCCCATCATAGACCGCCCGAGGTTCATACTGCAAACGGGATTTGGGATTGCGCGCGATTCCCTGCGACCGCGGCTTCGCCACCAAACCCACGCTGGAATTTGCCGACCGGGCCTGATAGAGTGTTTGATGTACCTGGCGGCGTCAAGCGGACGTCGCTCCGGCATCGATCCGTTGACCACCAGGCCACCCCGTGTTGAGGAGCGCAACATGCCCCTGATCACTCTCGACCGCACCAAATGCCAACGGACCGGGCACTGCATCGAGGTCTGCCCGGTCAGCATTCTCAAGGTGAACCCCGAGGGGTACCCTGTCTCCCAGGCCGATCTCGAGCCAGCGTGCATCGAATGCGGCCACTGTGTGGCGGCCTGTCCGTCGCAGGCACTGCGCCACACCAAGATCAGCGTTGCCAGTTGCCTGCCGATCAGCGAACGCATCAACATCAGCACCGATGCCGTCGCCCATCTGCTGCGCACCCGCCGCTCGATCCGTGAGTTCAAACCCGACCCGGTCTCGAAAGACCTCATCGCGCGCATCCTCGACATCTGTCGCTGGGCTCCGTCGGCAAGCAACAAACAGCCGACCCACTGGTTCCTGTACACGGATCCGAAGCAAGTGCGCGTGTTTGCCGGTCTCACCGTCGACTGGTTGCGCTCGATCGGCAAGTGGACCGGCCTCGTCAACGCCTGGAAACAGGGCAAAGACAAGGTTCTGCGCGGAGCGCCCCATTTGCTGCTCGCCTGCGCACCGGCCGATAACACCTGGGGCAAGATCGACTGCGCGACGGCCCTGGCTTATCTCGAAATTGCCGCCCATGCCAACGGATTGGGCACCTGCTGGGCCGGCATACTCGAACGGGGCGTGGCGGAGTCGCCGGCCCTGGCGGCCGCACTGGCGATCCCGGCCGGACTCACCCTGCATGGCGGGGTGATGCTGGGCTACCCCCGGCACCGCTTTTCGCGGATCCCGCCGCGGCAGAACCCAAAGATCACCTGGCGCTGATGCGTTAACCTACTTTGTATTTACATTGACCGCCAACGCCCCCCAAGCAGCGCACGACCGCCGTGGTTGCCTGCTCATCGCCGCCATCGCCCTTCTCGTGGCGGCGCGCGTGCTCTGGCATCTGTGGTTCGTCGCCACGGTCTGGTTCGACATCCAGGCGTTGCAGACGCCGACCGCGGGCAAGAAAACGCAGACGGTGCGCATCGTGGGTGCGCTCGCCTCCGGCCTGCCCAATCCGTTCGCCCACGTGGGTGGTCTCGATGGATTGCTCAACGACCCGGAGCCAACCGACCCGGCCGAGATGATCCGCCTGCTCGAAACCCTGGCCTGTGCCCTCGCCTCCTCCCCATCTGCCGCGACCTTGCCCGCCGAACTCGATGCCAGGCTGATCACCGCCTTGGCAAACCCGCGCCCCACCCGCGCTCCGCCCGGTTCCTGGACGTACGATTGCGAGACCTGGTTCGAGCAGAACGAGGCCATCGGCGACTTCCTGCGCGCACTCGCCCTGGTCCGGGCGGCGGCCGGCGATCGAGCGGGGGCTTTGCGCGCCGCGCTCGGCGGTGTCGTCCTCGCCCACGATGTCGAGCAGGCCGATCCCAACGGCGTGCCGGTGTTCGGCTTCATCGAGGGCTCCCTGCTGCGGTCGCGCGGCGCCGACAATCTTCTCCGCATTCTGCCGCATCTGCGGCCGACGCGCGCCGACGCCCAGCAACTGACCGCGTTGTTTGGGCACCTGGAACCCCAGATCGCGTCGCTGCCGGCCGTCCTTGCGCATGCCCGGGGTGGATTGGTGGCAAACCTGGCGCGCCTGGCGGTGAAGATCGATGACGGCACCGTACCGACCACGGTCGGCCGGCGGCTGTCGGGCCTGCGCCGCTGTCTCGACGACCCGGCCCGTTTCGACGGCTGCTTTGCCCACCTGTTCGCACCGGCGCTGGCCATCGCAGAACCCTGGAAAGCGACAGCACGACCGCAGGTGCAGAGGTGGTTCAACGATACATATCTTGTATTTATGATGCGCCCGCGCTCGTGGGGGCGGCAGACCCTCGATTATCTTCTCGATCCTGCCGTATTCGTGATGGAAACCATGGTCGCCCAGAATTCCCCTGATGTGGGCAAATTGGCCGCAATGTCGGCACAGGGTCGCCAGCGCTGGCGGGGTACCGTCGTTGCTTTCACCTGCGTGGCATTCATTGACGAACAACGCCGGCCGCCGGCCAGCCTCGACGAACTGCAACGCTGGCTGGCCACACCAACACTTCCCGTCGCCGACTTGTTCACCGATGCACCCCTCGAATACGCGCCCACGCCGCTGCACCTCGCCAGCCTCGGCGACGACGGGCGGTCCGGCACGAGCGACGACCTGCTCTTTCTGCCGTTGCCCGCACCATTGCCCGGGCTGGCATCCTGGACAGACCCTGCCGCCTGCGTGGGTGCGACCGCCCTGGTCAGCCGTCACTGACGACGCGCACGACAAACATCACCTCGCTCTTGCCGATCGCGCCCGGCATCGGTATACTCACTCACAATGAACGCCAAATCGATCGTGCCGTTGCTCATCGTCAGCGATAAGATTTCCGCCGAAGCACTGACCCAGCCGCCATTTTCGCTCGATCCGGCGCAGTTCTTTCTGACCCGCCCGGCGTCGATCGCGTATCTGGGCTTCGCACGATTCGCCCGCATCGTGCTGCACGACCCCGACCCAACGTTGCTGCGCAAGTCGCAACTGGGCCTGCACGACGGCGATGCCGAGCACGGTCTGTTCACGTTGTTCAACGCCGGCCGGCCGCTCTATATATTGGTACCGGCGCCGTGCCAACCCGAACGCGCCTGGGTCGATCTGGGTCTCACGCCCGTCCGGCCCGCCGAACTGGCCGAATTGGCCCGCGAAGGCGCGGCCCTACCCTCTGCCGAAGCCCCGCGTCTCGCCAATCAGAATGTGCTGACCGCCGATGACATCCGCGAGATGCATCAGCAGGGCATTACACGGCTCGAGACCGGCCTGCGCCTGACCTCCTGGGCGCAAGAGGTCGCCGACAGCCTGGGCATGACCACGATGGCCGACGCCGAGTTCTTCACGCTCATCGACCTGGCCTCACTCGGTCGCAAACAGCTCAAAGACCTCGGATCACGCCTGCACGACGCCGCCCGCCGCTCGGCGCACGTCGCCTTCGTCGTCGCGCCACCGATGATCCCCATTCTGCGCGAACTGTACCCGGATCTGGGCAACCGCATCGTCTCGCCCACGATCCACTGGGCCAAAGACGGCGCGTTCACGGGAGAGTGCGCGGCACGCATGCTTGCCGATGCCGGCTGCCTCGGCGCGATCGTCCCCACCGCCGCACCGTATCGTACCCCCGACAACCTGAAGAAACTCGCCGCCGAAGCGAGCGCCCACCACCTGCGTCTGTTCCTGCTCACCGGTCTTGCACCGGTCGGGGGCTGTGATATAATGACCGCGCCACAGACCGCCGAGGCCGAGCCATGGCGTGATGCGCTCACCCACGACTGGCGCGGGCGGTCTCTGCCGGTGCCAACCGACAAGGCGGGTCACCGGATCGTCGATCTCGCGGCGTTTCTGGCGAGCTGAGACGGTGCACCGAAATACATAAGCAATACGATTCAGCAACACGGTAACCAAGGAAAGGACCCGAACATGTTTGACGAGCAAACCGTAAAAACCGTTGTCGAAGAGGTTCTCAAGCAGATCAACCTGCGCGGTCGCCTGCAGACCGGCGCCACGTCGCCCGTCGGCGTTTCGAACCGCCACATCCACCTCGGCCAGGAAGACCTCGACACCTTGTTCGGTTCCGGTTACAAGTTGCAGGTCATGAAAGACCTGTCGCAACCCGGCCAGTATGCCGCCAAAGAGTGCCTGACCATCGTCGGTAACAAGGGCATGATTCAGAACGTCCGCATCCTCGGGCCCGTGCGCAAATCGACCCAGATCGAGATCTCGGTCACCGACAGTTACACCCTCGGCGTGCCGCCGGTGGTGCGCGATTCCGGTGACACCAAGGGCACACCCGGGTGCATCATCCTCGGGCCCAAGGGCCGCGTCATTCTCAAAGAGGGCGTCATCGTTGCGTCGCGCCACGTGCACCTGCATGAGAAAGATGCCACCAAGTTCGGCCTCAAAGACGGCGACCGCATCAGCGTCAAGACCCAGGGTCCGCGCTCGGTGATCCTGCAGAACGTGCTGTGCCGCGTGCACGCGACGTTCGCGCTCGACATGCACATCGACACCGACGAAGCCAACGCCGCGGGCATCAAGACCGGCGACGTCGTCGAGTTCCTGATCTGATTTCATAAATACCGGATATTGCTCCATCGGGTTTCGGCCCGGCGGAGTGTGTATTGATAACTCACGCCCCTGACGGCAAATTCATGAGGAGGGTTCCATGCAAGAAGCTCTGGGTATGATCGAAACCAAAGGTCTGGTCGCCATGATTGAAGCCAGCGACGCGATGGTTAAGGCCGCCAACGTGCGCCTCGTCGGCTGGGAGAAAATCGGTTCGGGTTTCGTGACCGCCATCGTTCGCGGTGATGTTGCTGCCGTCAAGGCCGCCACCGACGCCGGTGCCGCCGCTGCCAAGAAGCTCGGCGAGCTGGTTTGCGTCCACGTGATCCCGCGCCCGCACCAGAACCTCGATGAAGTCCTGCCGATCCGTGAGATCGCGCAGTCGGGCAAGAAGTCCTGAAGCGCCCGCGGCTAACACCTGATAGAACGTAATATTCCATGAATCTCGGACGGGTTTGCGGAACCGTCGTCTGCACTCGCAAAGACGACCGGTTGGTGGGCTTGAAGCTCCTGATCGTCGAAGTTCTGTCGGTCGAGGGTAAGCCCACGGGCAGCCACGTGATCGCCGTCGATGCCGTCGGGGCGGGAGCGGCCGAGACAGTGTTGTTGGTGTCCGGGAGTTCAGCACGTCTGACCTCCCGGACCATCAACTGCCCTGTCGATGCCGCGATCGCTGCGATCGTCGATACGGTCACGCTCGACAAGCCCAACCCCGCCTAAGGCCTTGTCAGGCATTAACCAAGGCAAATCGGCGTTGTGGCCGGCCATAAGGGGCCGTAAGAGCAATAGCCATTGCCATGGTTATTGTTTAACGGCCCCTAACCGAGCCAGTTCTTGACCGCCGGGCCGTCGTGGCGCGATCTTGGTCGCGTCACCCGGTTGGGTTGCCGTGAACCGCGCCATTTCGGTGCGTCAGGCAGCCACGTCGTCACCGAGTGACGGGCGTGCCCGTGCATTGTGAGGCAGGAAGGCAGCACCTATGTCGAACATCTCCCGCGAACAGATCAACCAGATCGTCAACGAGGTGATGAAGAGCATCGCCGCGACGGGCGTCTCGATCCCCGCCGCTGGCGCTGGCCCGGCCGCCGGTTCGGGCCCTTCCCTGGGGCGCGGTGTATTCGCGCGCATGGAAGACGCGATCGCCGCAGCCGGTGAGGCACAAAAGAAACTGGTCGCGCTGTCGATGAAGACACGCGCCGGAATCATCGCCGCCATCCGCAAGATCGGCCTCGACAATTTGCAGGAACTCGCCCGTCTCGGCGTCGAAGACACCGGCATGGGTCGGGTCGCCGACAAGGTTCAGAAGAACCGGCTCGCCCTCGAAAAGACCCCGGGCATCGAAGACCTGCAGCCCACGTCGTATTCGGGCGATCACGGCCTGACACTCGTCGAACAGGCGCCGTACGGTGTCATCGGCGCGATCACGCCGTCGACGAATCCGTCCGAGACGGTGTTCTGCAACAGCATCGGCATGATCGCCGCCGGCAACTCGGTGGTGTTCGGGCCGCACCCGGGCGCCAAGAAGATTTCGCAATACGCCGTAAATCTCATCAACGACGCCGTCGTCACCGCCGGCGGGCCGCTCAACTGCGCGGTCACCGTCGCCGAACCGAGCATCGAGGCGTCCGGCATCCTGATGAAGCATCCCGACATCCGCCTGCTCGTCGTCACCGGCGGGCCGGCGGTCGTGGCCGCTGCTGCCAAGAGTGGCAAAAAGTTCATCGCCGCCGGCCCGGGCAACCCGCCCGCGGTCGTCGACGAGACCGCCGATCTCAAGAAAGCTGCCCGCGATATCGTTGCCGGCGCCTCGCTCGACAACAATGTCCTGTGCATCGCCGAGAAAGAGATCATCGTCGTCGAGAAAGTCGCCGACGAGCTCAAGAAGCACCTGCGCGACAGCTACGCCTACGAGGCGTCGCCGCGTGAGATCATGCAACTCGAGAAGGTCTGCATCGATCACAAGAGCGGCGCCCCGAGCCGCAAATGCGTGGGCAAGAACGCCAGCGTCATCCTCGAACAGATCGGCGTGCGCGTCCCCGACGACATCCGCATCGTCCTGTGCGAAGTGCCGCCCGATCACCCGTTCGTCGTCGAGGAACTGCTGATGCCGGTGATTCCGTTGGTGCGCGTGCGCGATGTGCATGCCGCCGTCGATCTCGCCGTCAAGGTCGAGCACGGCTACCAACACACCGCCACGATGCACAGCCGCAACATCGACAACCTGCATTTGATGGCGTCGCGCATGAACTGCTCGATCTTCGTGAAGAACGGGCCGAGTTATGCGGGTCTGGGCTTTGGCGGCGAAGGATTCACCACCTTCACCATCGCCTCGCCGACCGGCGAAGGCCTGACCTCGGCGCGCACCTTCACCCGCCAGCGGCGCTGCGTGCTCGTCGACCACTTCCGCATCGTCTGACCGGCCGGCAACACGATAACAATACATGAGCAATAACATCGGTGACCTGGGCCTGGTCGGTTGCGGCGGCGCCGGGTTCCCCACTTCGGTCAAGCTCGCTGCTCAGAACGTCGACCACTTCATCGTCAACGGCGCCGAATGTGAGCCGTTGCTGCACAAAGACAAAGAGATTCTCAGGCATCACACCGAGGCGTTCTTCGCCGGGTTGGTGCGCGCCCTTGACCTGACCGGCGCCAAGCAAGGCCACGTCGCGGTCAAGGCGAAGTATGCCGAACTGGTGAAATATATCGACGGCAAGATCCCCGATCGGCGCATCAAGATGCTGGCCCTGGGCGACTTCTACCCGGCCGGCGATGAGTACGAACTGGTCTACGAGGCCGCGCAGCGCCTGATGCCGCATGGCGGCATCCCATTGCAGGTCGGCTGCGTGGTCAGCAACGTCGAGACCCTCTACAACCTGGGCCGCGACGTGCCGGTCACCGAAAAGTTCCTGACCGTGGCCGGCGATGTCCCCCATGCGATCACGATCAAGGTGCCGGTCGGCATCAGTATGCACGAAGTATTACGCCGCTGCGGCGTCGCTCCCGACGGCGATTTCAGCAAATATGCCGTGATCGACGGCGGGCCGATGATGGGGCGCATCATCGACGATCTGTCGACGCCGGTCACCAAGACCACCGGCGGCTTGATCGTGCTGCCGAAAGACCACAACCTCATTCGCAAGATGATGCGCAGCAAAGATGCCAATGTGCGTATCGCCCGTTCGGCCTGCGACCAGTGCACCGACTGTTCCGAGTTGTGCCCACGCGCACTGCTGGGCTACCCGATCCGCCCGCACAAGGCGATGCGCGCGATCCGCTTCACCCACGAGAACGACGATGCGGCGTATGATCCGAGCGGTCTGTTTTGCTGCGAGTGCGGTCTGTGCTCGCTGTTTGCCTGCCCCGAAGACCTGCCGCCGCGCGAGATCGCGATCGTTGCCAAGCGCCATCACATGGCCAAGGGTGCCAAGCCCTCGAGCGTGCCCGGCTCACCCAAGGTTCATCCGCTGCGCGGCGCGCGCCGCGTCTCGGTCGAGAGCCTGCTCAAGCGTCTGGGTCTGAAGCGTTTCGACCACAAGGCACCGCTCACCGACATGGACTGGCGCCCCGAACAGGTCGTCCTGCCGTTGAAACAACACGTGGGCGTGCCGGCGGTGGCCTGCGTCAACGTCGGGCAGTCGGTGCAGCCGGGCCAACTCGTCGCCAGTGTTCCCGCCGGCAAGCTCGGCGCGCCGATTCATGCCAGCATCGCCGGCGTGGTGGCAGCCATCGCCAACGACACCATTACGATCAAGCGACAGTGACGACATTGCGCGTTCAAGAGACCGCCCCCTCCCCAATCCTCCCCCGCTATCGCGGGAGAGGGAGTTGACGGACAAGCGTTCACGAAGTCCAGACTGAGAGCATATTATGGAACGACCTCCCGCCATCGGCCTGATTGAAACATCGAGTATCGCTGTCGGCTTCAATATCACCGACGCCATGCTCAAGGCGGCCTCGGTCGAGCTCGTGCTGCAACGCACGATCTGCCCGGGCAAGTTCGTGACGCTCGTCTGGGGCGATGTCGCCGCCGTCGAGGCGTCGGTCGCGGCGGGCGTCCGCGTCGGCGAGGGGTTCCTGGTCAACGACCTGGTCATCCCCAATCTGCATCCGCAGATCTTCCCGGCCATGACCAACACCAACCCGATGCCGGCCACCGAAGCGCTCGGCGTCCTCGAGACGTTCGACATCACCACCACCATCCTCAGTGCCGATGCGGCGGTGAAGGCGGCCGAGGTGAATCTCATCGAGATCCGCATCGCCATGGCCATTGGCGGCAAGGGGTTCTTCAACGTCACCGGTGATGTCGCCGCCGTCGAAGCGGCGATCGCCGCCGGTCTGAAGATCGCTGAGGGCCGGGGCCAGATCGTTGCCTCGGTCGTCATTCCGCGGCCGCATCCCGATCTCTTCAAGGAATTGGTGTAATACAATATATGCCAAGACTCGTCATCGGCGCCGACCACGGTGGGTTCCCCCTCAAAGAGTCGCTCAAGAAATACCTGGCCGACAAGGGCCAGATCGTCGAAGACGTGGGCACGCACAAGCCCGAACCGTGCGACTACCCCGATATCGCGTTGCTCGTGGCCATGGCCGTCGCCGAGAACCCGCATACGCTTGGCATCGTCATCGACGGCGCCGGCATCGGCTCGTGCATGGCCGCGAACAAAGTGCCGGGCGTGCGCGCCTCGTGCTGCAACGACCTGTACACCGCGCGCAATGCGCGTGAACACAACCACGCCAACCTGCTGACCCTGGGCAGCATGGTCGTCGGCCCGGGCCTGGCCCAGCAGATCGTCGATCTGTGGCTGGCCACCACGCCCGCGCCCGGCCGTCACGCCAACCGGGTGGCCAAAATGATGGCCATCGAACAACTCGCTCAGACATCAAGGAGATCCTGATGCGCCGCGCCACCGTCATCGTCCTCGACAGCGTCGGCATCGGGGCGATGCCGGATGCCGATCAATACGGCGACGCCGGCTCCGCCACGTTGCAACACATCGCCGAACAGGCCGGGCTCAACGTGCCCAACATGGCCGCGATGGGATTAGGTAATATTACCTCGATCAAGGGCATTGCCCCGGCCAAGAAACCGACCGCCTCCTATGGGCGTCTGCACGAGCTCTCCCCGGGCAAAGACACCACCACCGGCCACTGGGAACTCATGGGCATCGTGCTCGAGCACCCGTTCCCGGTGTATCCGAACGGGTTCCCCAAAGACTGGCTCGACAATTTCGAGAAGTCCATCGGCCGCAAGACGATCGGCAACATCCCGGCGTCGGGCACCGAGATCATCGACAAACTCGGCGAAGAGCACGTGAAGACCGGCAAGCCGATCGTCTACACCAGTGCCGACTCGGTCTTCCAGGTCGCCGCGCACGAGGAGTGCATCCCGCTCAAAGAGCTGTACCGCATCTGCGAGATCGCCCGCGAGCAACTGCAACCGCCCAAGCACGGCGTCGCCCGCGTCATCGCCCGCCCCTTCAACGGCATGGTCGGCGCGTTCAAGCGCACCACCAACCGCCACGACTTCTCGCTGCCGCCGTCGGGGCCGACGGTCATGAACGTCCTCGACCAGGCCGGCCATACAGTGTATGGCGTCGGCAAGATCTTCGACATCTTCATCGGCAGCGGCTGCAACAAGCACGTCACCACCAAGGGCAACGACGACGGCATGGCGAAGACCCTGACCGCCCTCGACGAAATGAAGAACGGCGGGTTCCTGTTCGTGAACCTCGTCGACACCGACATGCTTTACGGCCACCGCCGCGATGTGGTCGGTTACAAGAACGCCATCGAGGCGTTCGATCGCTGGTTGCCGCAGTTCATGGCGAAAATGACCGATGACGACATTCTCATTCTCACGTCCGATCACGGCTGCGACCCGGCGTTCAAGGGCAGCGACCACACGCGCGAATACCCGTTCGTGCTCGCCTGGCAACCCGGCAAACCCGGCAAAGACCTGGGCATCCGCCAGGGGATGTGCGACGTCGGCGCCACCGTCGCCGCGCACCTGGGCGTGAAGCCGCCACGGGGAGAGTCGTTGCTCTGAGCCAACACAACTGACGCGCTCGGCAACCCGGGGACGTGTGACCTGACCAAACTGGCCACACGTCCTCCGTGTTTTTCCCGGCGTTTTCGTTTCGACGCTGAGTTTTACAACACGATTGACCGGCCAGGAGGGGGTACGCTACTTTCGAGGCACCACGCAGCTTGGCAATTAATCGCGCCACGGCGCTGGATTCGCAACTGAGGGGAGATTCCACACCATGACCCACAAATCCATGGGCATTACCGTTCTCGTCGTGTGCTGTATTGCGATTGGCATCGCCGCATTCACGGGTTGTTCGAACAACCCTGTCGGTGACCCCACGGGGACCGTGCCCGGCACTGTCGGAGCCGCCGGCAACGGCCTGACGGGCAACGCCAACCTCCGCTTCGAAATCGCGGTTCGCCAGGACACAGATCCGAGCGGCCCACGCGCCACCATCAAGTCGGCGAAGGCGACCCCCGCCCAGGTCACCTGCACAGTCACGTCGGTGAACTTGCGGGGAGCGGGGCAGCGCACCCTGCGGCAAGAGCAGACGGTATCGGTCAGCAGCAGCGGCACGGCCGTGGTTACGTTCCAGAATCTTCCCGAGTTGCCAACCATTGGTCAGGTGAGCATTACCGGCGGCGACGTCGACGGCTACACCGACTTCAAGGGAGCGGTTGATCTGCATGCCGGCGCCAACACGATGGTCGTGAACCCGGTCGGGTCGCGGATGATCAATGAGGTCGCCGCCCACATCGTGAGCAACTGCATCAACTCCGACGACATGATCGCCAACGCGCCGGCCAATCTCGCCGAGGTGGCCCGCCAGGTTGCGACCGGCATTGACCGCACGGCTTCCGACACCTACATCCAGGCGCTCAACCGCTTTGCCCAGGTCGCAGTGAACTCGCCGACCTTCTACTACCTGGCGATGAGCGTCGATCAGGCGCAACTGGTCGGGCAACAGTCGGGCGTTCAGAAGTGGAGCAAGACCGCCACCGACTTCTTCAGCTCAACCGAGCTGTGGGGGACTACGATCAGCGAACTGAAGGTCGCGTCCGTGTTACGCCAAGGTCTCGATGGTTTCGGATATGTGACCTGGAAACACAACACCCTGTCACCGTTCGGTATCGTGAAAGTCAAGACCGACACCGGCGCCCGCCTGGCCTACTGTCGCAATATGGGCCGCTGCGACCAGGCCTTTGTCCTGGCCGACGGCTCGGTGATCGTTGGCGGCACCAACGATGACCGTCGATGCCCGATCCTGTTTCGCTGGAACGGCCAAGGCGCCGCTTCGACCGAGTCGAATTCGAGCGGAGCTGCGACCGGCCTCATGTGGCAGCGTTTGTTCAGCGAGTTGACGGCCAACACTGCCGTGCCGCACCCCTCGGTCGAATTCATCGCTTTCGACGGCAACCGCACGGTCACCGTGCAGGTTCGCGATCCTTCGCTGGGGCTGACCCGCACCTATCGTATTGACACCGAAACCGGCCTGGGTGAACCGACGGTGGGCGGCATCCGCATGCTCGCGTATGCCACGCCGGGTGACCGCAAGGTCGATCTGACCTGGAACTTCGTAACCGGCGCCACCTCGTACAATCTGTACTGGGCAAACTCGCCGAACGTCAACAAGACCAATGGCACCAAGATCGTCTGCTCCTCCCCCCTGTACGCCCATACCGCACTGACGAACGGAACACCGTATTACTACGTAGTTACGGCGGTCACGCAGTCGGGCGAGTCGGCGGACTCGCCGGTGGTCATGGCGACGCCGCGTGCCGCGAGCGAACTGCCGGCCGCCCCCTCGAATGTACTGGCCAGCGCGACGAACCAGCGGATCAACGTGTCGTGGCCGGCCGTCGCAGGAGCCACGAGTTACAACATCTACTGGGCAAACGCCACAGGGGTTAAGCGGAACACCGGCAATCGCCTGACCAACGTGACCAGCCCGTATCAACACCTCGGCCTGACCAACGGCGTTGCCTACTACTACGTGGTCACGGCCGTCAACGCCAATGGCGAATCGCTCGAGTCGGCAGAGGTCAACGCCACGCCGTTCGTGCCGCCGAGTCCGCCGGCAGCGCCCACCAATGTGGCGGCCGCCGCCAGCGACAGTGCCAACGTCATCTCGTGGCCGGCCGTGCCGGGGTCGAACACCTACAATCTGTACTTCGCAACCACCAGCCCCGTGACCGTCGCCAACGGCAACCTGGTGCGGAACGTGACCAGCCCCTTCCGGCATGGCGGGCTGACCAACGGCACGACGTATTACTATGTATTGACAGCGGTCAACGCCATTGGCGAATCGGCGCCTTCGGCGATGTTCAGTGCGGCACCGACCTCCGCACCGCAAGCCCCGACAGCCCCAACCTCGGTCGTCGCCCAGGGCGGCAACGGCCAGGTGGCGATTTCCTGGAACCCTGTGGCCGGGGCCAACTCATACATCGTCTACTGGGCCACTTCCTCAGGCGTATCCAAGCTCAATGGCAACAAGATCACGGGCGTATCGAGTCCCTACACCCACACGGGTTTGACTGTCGGCAGCTACTTCTATGTCGTTACCGCCGCCAACGCCAATGGCGAGTCGATCGAGTCGGCACCGGCATCGGCAACTGTCGTCACGCCACCAGGGGCTCCTGGCAACGTTGTCGCCGCCGCGGGCAATGCCCAGGTGACCTTGACCTGGTCCGCTGTGTCCGGGGCCACGTCATACAATGTATATCACTCGGCAACCAGCGGGGTGACTCGCACCAACGGCGCAAAGATTGCTGGTGTGACGAGTCCGTATACGCATACCGGCCTGACAAACGGCGCCACCCGTTTTTACGCGGTCACCGCCCAGAACGCCAACGGCGAGTCGGTCGAGTCGTTGCAGGTGTCAGCACAGCCGGCAGCGCCAACCAACTGGGTCGGCACCGGAACACCGAAACTGGTGTTCATCAGGAGCGGCGATGTCTGGATGATGGATACCAACGGCAGCAACGCCACGCAGGTTACATCCATTGGTGGCGCGACCTTCCCACGCCTGTCCAATGGCATCATCGCCTTCAAGAAGAACAACCAACTGTACCGGACCGATGTCACGGGCACCGCTCCCGTGGCAATTCCCAACCTCGCCGACGTCTATCAGTATGATCTCAGTCCCGACGGAACCAAGGTTGTCTTCTCGCCCAACGCCGAGAACAGCTTTGTCCTCTATCGCATCAACATCGATGGTACTGGGCTGACGATGATCAACGATGGACGGCCTGCCAGCATGCACCAGGTCTGGACCTGCTGGGGCCGCAACGGTTTCATCTACTTCGCGGACGGGGTTTATGGTGCCGCTTTCGATGCGGCCAATCACAGCCTCTATAGAATTGCCGAGAACGCCGCGGCGGGTGCTGCGGTCAAGATGATGAGCGACTATTCACAGATGCCTGCCGAGGCAGGGCCGAACAACCTCCTGTTCTTCCGGCGCAACCCGACCACGACCAACCTGTGGTGTTCCAGTGTCGACGGCACCAATGCACGAGCGGTCCCCAACGCCGATGCGGGTTTTGGTGTCATCACCGCCGACCAGGACCAGGAGATCGCTTACTATTCTCTGGGAACCCAGATCTGGAAGATCAATGCTGACGGCACCGGCAAGACCCTCGTGTATGACGGTATCGATGCCAACGCAAACTACGTCGACTACGGCAAGACTGGGCCCGCGGCCACCCCGATCACCATTGCCTGGTCCGGGCGGGCACCAATGCCCACTGCTCGTGCCGGAGGCGCAACGGCAGTCCTCAACGGAATCATCTATACGGTTGGCGGTTACGATGGTGTGCCACCCAACCCGGGAACTGGCGCAAAATTCGAAGCGTACGATGTTGCGGGAAACAGCTGGACGAGCAAGCCCAACTATCCCCGCTCGGATGGCAGATATGGGATGCCGATGGTCGCGGCCGGAAATGGTCGACTCTACGTTTTCGGCGGCACCAACATCTGGGGAAATTACAACGTCAATACGATTGATGAGTTTGATCCGGCTTCCAACAGCTGGACATTGAACAAGGGAGTGCTGCCGAACAATCTCGGGAACATGGCCGCGACATCCTATGACGGCACGATCTACCTGTTCGGCGGAGGGGAATACAACGGTCCCATTCACAGGGAGTGCTATCGATTTGATCATGCATCGGGAACCTTGACCGCCATTGCCTCGCTGCCGATCGGGCTCCTCGGTGCGAAAGCCGTAACCGTCGGGACGAAGATCTATTTGATTGGCGGATACGATGGATCGAATTGGCTCAAGAGCGTGTTCGTTTATGATGTCCCAGGCAACTCCTGGACTCGCAAGGCCGATGGTGCAGTTGCCTATGTCAACGTCATCGGCGAATACAAAGGGAAGATCTATGTGCCGTTCTACTACGACATCCAGTCACCCGGTTATCGCTATGACCCAGCGTACGAGTATGACCCGGTTGCCGATTCCTGGCGCACCGTGGCGAAGACCGGAAACTGCTCGGACCGGCTGCCCCCGCCCGGCAACGCCGGCCCGTTTGGCGCGATCGTGGGCGATTCGATCTTCCTGATCGGCGGGCAAACCGCAACACCTCTCGAAACAAACGCGGTCGACAGGGGTCAGCTCACGAACTGAACCGTCAGCGCCCCGGCGGACAGCCGCCGGGGCGCCTTATTGTGCCAGCAGACGGCCATGCGCCGACCGGTGCCATGTGTGCGACCGTCGTTGCATTCCCGTTTCGGCGAGAGGGCCGCGCGCCTGTGTCGGGGACTACTCGGGCGGTGCGATAATTTGCGGTTTGGTCTGATTCCTGTGCACGGGCCGTTTGCATGTAGGGGCCGTTCACGAACGACCCCTGCACCCAAACGCACGGGCATACGCACCCGCGGGAACGCTGACCACCACGTCTCGTCCCCCGCCATGCTATACTCCCAACATCGCCCACCCGAGGTGCCCGCATGCGTTTCTTCAACACGGCCGGCCCGGTCAATCCCGCCGATCACTATTGCATTCCACCGCTCGAACGCTGGGATCTCCAGGAGATCCTGGATCTCATCGACCAGAAGAAATACTTTATATTGCATGCCCCCCGCCAGACCGGCAAGACCTCGTCGCTGCTGGCGTTGCGCGACCGCCTCAACAGCGAAGACAAGTATCGTGCGCTTTACATCAACGTCGAAGCGGCCCAGGCCGGCCGGGAAGACACCAGCATCACCATCGCCGCCATCCTCGAGGAACTCGGGCAACGCGCCAAGACCGACCTGGGCACGACCGTGCCGCAGAAGGTCGTCATGGACTGCCTGCAAGCGGGGCCCCTCGGCGCGTTCAGCCGGCAACTGACCCTGTGGTGCGAGAGCGAGAAGAAGCCGGTCGTGCTGTTCATCGACGAGATCGACTCTCTCATCGGCGACACGCTCATCTCGGTGCTGCGCCAGATCCGCGGCGGCTACGACAAGCGCCCGCGCGCGTTCCCGCAGAGCATCGTGCTGTGCGGTGTGCGCGACATCAAAGACTATCGCATTCATGCCAGTTCGACCAAAGAGGTCATCACCGGCGGCAGTGCGTTCAACATCAAAGCCGAGTCGCTGCGCCTTGGCGATTTCGCGCGAGCCGACGTCACGCTCCTGTTGGCCCAGCACACCACTGAGACTGGCCAACAGATCACGCCCGAAGCAATCGACGCCGTATGGTCGCTCACCAACGGCCAGCCCTGGCTGGTCAACGCGCTGGCTTACGAAGCGTGTTTCAAGATCCGCGAATCCCGCGACCGCAGCCGCGTCATCACCGCTGAGATCATCCACGACGCCAAGGAGCGCCTGATCCTGTCGCGCACCACGCATCTCGACCAACTCGCCGACAAGTTGCGCGAGGAGCGCGTGCGGAGCGTCATTCAGCCGCTGCTCACCGGCGACGACAGCGTAGAGGCGCTCCCCGCCGACGATATCCAGTATGTGCGCGATCTCGGGTTGATTGCCCCCAATCGCCCCACGCGCATTGCGAATCCCATCTACCGCGAGGTCATTCCACGCGATCTCTGTTGGTCTTCGCAAGAGATGATCACACACGAGCCCCCGTGGTACGTCGCCCCCGACGGCCACCTCGATCTACCCAAACTGCTCGCCGCCTTTCAACAGTTCTTTCGCGAGCACTCCGAAGCCTGGCTCGACCGCTTCGATTACCGTGAGGCCGGTCCGCAGCTCCTTTTGCAGGCGTTCTTACAACGTATTGTTAACGGAGGGGGTCGCATCGAGCGCGAATATGGTCTTGGGATGAAACGCACCGACCTCTTCATCCTCTGGAAACTGCCCAGCGGTGAGGTTCAGCGCGGCGTCATCGAGATCAAGCTGATCCGCAAATCCCGCGCCGCGACCGTCACCGAGGGATTGGCGCAGACCGCCGACTACGCCGACCGCTGCGGCGCCGACGAAGCGCACCTGCTTGTGGTCGATCGTACTACCAAGAAGCCCTGGAGCAAGAAGATCTCGCGCGCGGCCAAGAAGCACGCGGGCCGCACGATCACCGTGTGGGGGATGTGACGCGTTCGCACGTTGGGGTCGTTCGCGAACGACCCTTACGTGCGAACGACCCCTACGCGCGCCCGCCCATCCAACGGTTCAGGACCGGTGTCAATACAATCAGCAACATTCCGGCACCAAACGATGTCGCGATCAATACACCGTAAACTGGTAGATCGTAAGCCTTAACGTAGGCCTCGAGGTTCCCGGCCAGGTGGTTGGCGACCGCGTTCGAGATGAACCAGGCACCCATCAACAGGCTGGCGAGGCGCGCCGGCGCCAACTTCGTCACCATCGACAGACCAATCGGCGAGACACACAACTCACCCCACGTTTGAAACAGGTACACCGCCGTCAACCACAACGGGCCAACCGAGCCGTACTGCTCGGCAAGCCGCTGCCCCGCATACATGATCACGAACGACACACCCACGAGGTTCAGACCGATCGCCATCTTCATCGGTGTCGACGGTGAACGCCCCGTCTCGCTCAGTCGCGTCCACATCATCGAGAACAGCGGACCAAAAATGAGAATCATCAATGGGTTGATCGACTGGAAGAACGACGCCGGAATCTCGTAACCCAACAGGTGTCGGTCGGTCTGCTTGTCGGCGAACAGGGTCATCGTACCGCCGGCCTGCTCGAACGCCATCCAGAAAAACACGACGAACACCACGAGAATCAGGATGACCGCAACACGCTTCCATTCTTCGATCGCCAGGGGTTCTTTGGGTTCCTCGACCCCCTCGGCCGACTGCAAGAGGCGCCGCCCGCCCTCGAAAGCGGCGATGCCCAAGAGAGCGATCACCAACTTCTGCCAGGCAGCGAGGGCGGTCCACAGACCGCCCCAGGCCGCCCAGGCTTTCAGCACGCCGAGAACCAGAAGGACCGAGGCCACGACGACGACGACGATGTCGCGCCAGTCCGCCGCGGTCAAACCCACACCGGTGCCGGTTTTGCGCCCCGGCGGGAACCCACCCATGCCCAGCAGGTGCTGACCGGCCATGAACACGAGCAAACCGACGATCATGCCGATGCCGGCCGCAGAGAAGCCGATGTGCCACCCCACCTTCTCGCCGAGCGTCCCACAGACCAGCGGCGAGAACAACGCACCCAGGTTGATGCCCATATAGAAGATCGTGAAGCCCGCGTCACGTCGGCCGTCGTTTTGTTCGTACAGGCTGCCGACCAGTGTCGAGATGTTGGGCTTGAAGAACCCGTTGCCGACAATGAGCAACCCGAGCGCAACGAACAGCAGACTCTCGAAGGCCATCGCCAGATGGCCCAGCGCCATGAGAATGCCGCCCATGAGAATCGCTTTGCGCGCACCGAACACCGTGTCGGCCAAACGCCCGCCGATAAAGGGTGTCAGATACACCAGTCCGGTGTACGTTGCGTAAACGCCGAGCGCATCGGCGCGTTCGTATTTCAAATGATTTACAAGATACAGCGTGAGCAGCGCTCGCATGCCGTAGTAGGAAAAGCGCTCCCACGCTTCGGCGGCGAAGAGAACGTAAAGACCTCGGGGTTGGGCAGCAGCAGACATGACAGACCTCACCGACTCAGGTTCATTGGCCGCGCCTATGCCGAAACGAGGCAAACCCACGCGGCAGGGGTGCAGATGCGACAGCATGCCCCGATTTCGCTGGATTGTCAAAGATCTGATCTCTATTGGTGGCCGGCGTCTCATGCCAAATTACTTGCTTCCCCGCAGTCATTGCGGCACACTGAGGGGGGTGGGTCGGGAAAAATGAGTCAAGCGGGTTCACAATCAGTGGCCGTTTTTGGCGTATGGCCTTGATCCCCGCGCCCATTGAGAACCCAGCGCCAATGTTTCTGCGAAGTCGAGATGCAATCAAACATGCAAAAGCCAATGTCGTCACGGGTTGACGGTTCCACGCCCCGTTTCTTCGCCGGCGTCCTCGTGGTTTTCGGCCTGCTCCTCGCCATCGGTTGTGGCGGTGGCGGCGGCAGTGCCCCGGTCATGCCGTCAGCGGCCGAACGAGAAGTCGTGGCGGAGCGCGTCCGCTCGATTCTGGCGGCTCTCGCCAGCGGGCGGGGCGAGGCGCTCGACAGTTTTCGCCGGTCGACCGCGGGCACCCCAGGCACGACGACCAGCCGCTTTCACCGCATCTACCTGCGCGACTTCGGCAACAACCTCGACGACCCCAGCGACGACGTCGTCAACACCTTCTGGTTCGACGCCAATGACATCGTGTTCGCCTCCGAAGACATGGCCACCCTGCCGATCTGGACCTGGCTCACCTCCGGCGCCAAACTCGGACTCGAGATGCACCTGTTCAAGATCGGTGGTCGCTGGTATCTCGACGACCTGACCCTGCAAGCACTGACGCCAGCGCAGGCTGCCAACAGCGGCGGTCCGCTGCCAAGCTCGGCGGTCTGGCCGATGGCGCGCGATGACCGGTGGTTGCTGGTCGAACTTGCCGCCTCGACGACGGCCTCTCTGCGCACATCCCACGCGCCGTCGCGGCGCGGTCTCACCCTCGATCCGCGCAACGCCAGCTTTCGCACCTTCATGGCCAACACGGCGCCCACCACCGGCATCGACGGGCGACAGGTGTTTCAACTAAGCATGTCGGCATACACCGGCGGTCCAGCCTCCGCTTCGTTGACGCCGCCCTTCGACGCGGCTTCGCTGCGCTTCGGCTTGTTCGAGAACGGCCTGAGCGCCGTCGACCAGGGCTTTTTCTCGACGCCGACCGGCGCCGTGACCGGCGCGAGCCTGTGGGACATCCTGGACCCGGCGCGCCTGGGCCAACTGCGGGTGTTCGAACAGTCCGGCGTCTTCTTGCAGGGCGCCGACAGCAGCTTCAACGGCGGGCAACCGTGGCGCCTGACCGACATCCTCGTGCAAGACGGCGCAGGAGCAACACAAAGCATTACACTTGCCGCCCCCGGCAAGCCGGTCCAGACCGGCGAAGCACGCATTCTCGTCATGGACTCGGTCTCGATCAATCTTCCGTGGCTGCAGGGACAGGCGCGCCGCTTCGATATCAGCATGACGTGGCAGAACGCGAACGAGGTCACCTGGACCTCGTTGTTCTTCCTGCCGGGGCTCGGCATCGTCGGTTACGCCGATTATGACCCGGCCACCCGCGAACCGGTCCGCGTCGGCTGGCTGCAGGCCGCCAGTGTCGGCGGGCAACAGTACCTGCCCGCCGGCGAGACCGGCACCCTGGCCCCGTTCGTCACGCTGGCCATCAACCCGGTTCCCGTGTTGACTTGGACCGCCGGCCTGGCCGCCAGCCACACCATGGTTGCTTCCGGTGGGTCGACACCGTACACCTGGTCGCTCACGGGTGCACCAACGTGGTTGTCGATCGACGGCGCCCTCGGCATTCTGACGGGAACACCGGCAGCCCCCGGCTCGTATTCGTTCACCGTGGCCGTCCGTGATGCGGGCAACCGTACTGCGCTTGCGGGCCTCGCGGTCTCCGTCGCCACCGGAACCAGCATTGCCACTGAACCCATGGCCGCCCCGCTCGTGATCAGCGTAACTCCTGCAGCGGGCGTCGTCGGCGCGCAAGCACTGGCGTTGCAGATCTCCGGCCAGAACTTCTACGGCACGCCGCAGGTGCGCCTGGCCACGAGCACGACGGCCGGCCCAACGGCCGTCAACGTCACCCGCACGGGCACAACGCAACTCGACTGCACGTTGTCTTTACAGGGTATTGCCACCGGCAACTGGGCCCTCGAAGTGATCAATCCGGACGGCCAGGTAGGCACCTGCCCGACCCCGTTCCTGGTGCGCGCGGCTTCCCAATCGCTGGCGGTGACCATCAACCAGGCGACCACGCAGGCCGACCCGTCAGCGGCCGACCCGCTCCTGTTCACGGTCGTCTTCGCGCGCCCGATCACCGGCTTCTCGCCGACTGCCGTGTCCCTCGGTGGCACCGCCCAACCCGACACCTGCACGATCACCCCGCTCGCGCCGAACGATGGCACGACTTATGCCGTGGCCGTCTCCGGGATGAAGCAAGACGGCACGGTCATCGCCTCGATCCCCGCCGGCGTGGTTCAAGATGCCGCAGGCAATCTGAATGAAGCCTCGACGAGCACCGACAACCAAGTGACCCGCTCGACCATCGCCCCGACCGTCACCGTCGCCCTGGCCCAGGGCCAGGACGCCCAGACGAGCGGCACCGCGGCCACTTTCACGGTGACCTTCAGCGAAGGGGTGACCGGTTTCACGGCGGCCGGTGTCACGACTACCGCGCCCACGGCAATCATGCCAGCGGTCACTGTCACGGTGATTTCTTCGACGACATACACAGTATTGCTGACCGGGTTTGCCACGGACGGCACCTACACGGTCTCCGTCGCCGCCAATGCCGCCACCAGCGCATCCGGCAACCGCAACACCGCGGCCACGCCGGTCACCGTCACCCGCAACACCACCCGCCCGGTCGGCGCAGTGACTCTCGCCGGCGGGCAGACGACCCCGACCACCGGCAACACCGCCGCGTTTGTGGTCACCTTCTCGGAAGCGGTCACGCCGCTCACGGCCACCGGCCTCACGATCAGCGGCCCGATCGGCGCCAACCCATCGGCGGCGGTCACAACCGTCTCGTCGACGACATACAACATCGCGCTCAGTTCGCTCAC
>CAZADH010000065.1:17048-24282 GCA_964483805.1 uncultured bacterium | reverse complement strand
AGAACGTCCCAGGCGTTTGCCGATTTGTATTTCAAATTGTCGATCTTCTTCGGGGTCTTCTCGCGTGCCATTGCCTTTCCTCCTTGGGGCCCGGCCTGACCGGGCAATGTATTTTTCAAGCTGCGACAGGGTAGCACGCGCACCCCGATACAGCAAGAACCGCCGCCGATTTCTACGCCGGCGCCAATGCCTCGAGCAAGCCCGTGACCGCCGTTACCGAACCGGCGTCGTCGAGATCGCCGACCCGCAGGTGCAACGCCCGCGGATCGCTCGCGACGAACTGCAACCGCGCCAGCATGCGCGCCCGCGCCCGCATCAGCCGATCGACATCGGGCTGGTTCAGCGGGTCGAACTCGCACCGCAACCGGTCGAGTACCCGGGTGATCTTGGCGACACCGACCCGGGCCGCCAGAATGCGCAGGCGAGCCACGGCAAACAACATCTGCAACTGCTCGGGCAACGGGCCGAACCGGTCTTCACACTCCGCTGCCAACAGCGTCAGGGTCGCCTCCTCGCCGATGCGGCCGATGCGTGCATACAAATCGATACGCATGCCTTCGTCGGCCACGTAATCATCAGGAATGAGCGCCGTCAACGGCACCTCGATCTTGCACTCCGGCGGCCGCGCCACCGCCTCGCCCCGCAACCGGCGCACGGCTTCCTCGAGCATCTCGAGATACAACTGGAAGCCGATCGCCGCAATGTGACCGCTCTGTTCGGCACCCAGGATGTTGCCCGCGCCGCGGATCTGCAGATCACGCAACGCGATCTTGAACCCGGACCCGAGCGCGGTGTGCTCGGCAATCGTCATCAGACGCTGCGACGCCTCGGAGGTCAACCGTTTGCCCTTCGTAAAGAAAATGTATGCCCACGCCTGGCGTCCGCTGCGGCCGACGCGCCCGCGCAACTGGTAGAGTTGCGACAGCCCGAGGCGCTCGGCTTCATCGATGATGATCGTGTTCGCGTTCGGAATGTCGAGCCCCGATTCGATGATCGTCGTCGACAGCAGAATGTCGAACTCGCGCCGGATGAAGGCCAACAGCACCTGCTCGACGCGGTCCTCGTCCATCTGACCGTGCGCGACCATCAACCGCGCTTCCGGCACCAACTCGCGGATCTTCTCGGCCTTCGCCTCGATCTTTTCGACCCGGTTGAAGACCCAGAACACCTGCCCGCCCCGCCGGATCTCATCGAGGATCGCCTTGCGCGCCCACTGGCCATCGTAGGGCGCCACGTACGTCTGCACCGGCAAACGGTCGTCGGGCGGCGTGTCGATCTGGCTGATCTGCCGAACTCCTGAAAGCGCCAGATGCAGCGTGCGCGGAATCGGCGTCGCCGACATCGCCAGCACATCGACGGTGGCGCGCATCTCCTTGAGCCGTTCCTTGTGCTTCACCCCGAACCGCTGCTCTTCATCGATGACCAGCAACCCCAGGTCTTTGAACTTCACATCGCTCGACAACAGCCGATGCGTACCGATGATGATGTCGACCTTGCCCGCGGTCAGGTCGGTCAACGTCCGCTTCTGTTCGGTGGCCGAGCGCAACCGCGACACCATGTCGACGCGCACGGGGAAGCCGTCCATGCGGTTTTTGAAACTCTGTTCGTGCTGGAACGCCAAGAGGGTGGTCGGCACCAGCACCGCCACCTGCTTGCCGGCGGTCACCGCTTTGAAGGCGGCGCGCATCGCCACCTCGGTCTTCCCGTAACCGACGTCGCCACACACCAGGCGATCCATCGGTTTCGCCGCCATCATGTCGGTCTTCACCTCGTCGATCGCCGCCATCTGGTCTTCGGTCTCGACGTAGGGGAAGCGTGCCTCCATGCTGGTCTGCAACTCGTCATCGGCCGGGAAGGCAAACCCGGAGCCGACTTCACGACGTGCATACAATTCGAGCAGTTTGCCCGCCAACTCCTCGACGTTGGCGCTGATCTTCTTGCGCTGCTTTTCCCACGACTTGCTGTTGAGCGCATGCAATGCGGGCCGGAACCCCTCCATGCCCACATACTTCTGCACTTTGTGCATCTGGTCGGTCGGCACGTAGAGCCGATCTTCGCCAGCGTATTGCAAAAGTAAATACTCACGCTCGTGCCCGGCAGCATCGACCCGATGCACCCCACGATACTCGGCAATGCCGTGATCGACATGGACGACCAGGTCGCCGTTCATAAGCAGTTCGAGGTCTTCGAGCGGCTGCCCGCGCCGGCTCTTCTTCGCCCGCACCTTGGGCTTCGGTCCCACGTAGAGATCGCTTTCGGCGAACACCGCCACCCGCAAACCCGGCGCGATGAACCCCTGACGAATCGGGCCCCGTTCGACCCGCAGTGACCCACTCGGCATCGCCAGCAAATCCGGCGTCACCACCAGCGGCAACGGCGGCCGCGCATCGGCAAGCATGCCTTTGAGGTTCTGGAACCGCTCGGCGTCCTGCAAGACCAGGGCCACGGCATAACCGTCCCGCGTCAGTCGCCGCACTTCGTCGACCAGGGCCGTTCGGTCGGGCGCATTCGGCGGCGGCAACAACTGGGCGAGCCCGGTGTCGCCGGGTTCCCCCGGTCGCGCAAACCGCCGCCAGCACACACTGGCCCGGGCCACCACCGCCTGCGCCACCGCGACGTCATGGTAGTACGCCAGTGGCGGCTGCAGAAAGGTCAACGCGCCTTCATTGTCGTAACGGGTCGCCTGCTCGCGCACGAATTCGCTGAGCAACTCAGGGTATTGCTCCGGCTCATCGAGCCAGATCTCGGCACCAGGCCAGAACTCGAGCAACTGCCCCGCGAGCGGGCCCAAAAATGGCAATACGTTGTAATACTCGTGACTCGCCGCCCCGGCCAGCAGGCGGTCGATCTGCAACGCGCACGTCTCGGCCAGGGTGCCGGTCAACCCATCGTGCACCCGTCGCAGCGCGCCGAACAACGCCTCGCGCGCAGCATCGTCGAGGATCTGCTCCACCGCCGGCAGCAACACCACCCGCTCGACCGGCGCCAGGGTCCGCTGGGTTTCGAGTGAAAACAGCTTGATCGCTTCGAGATCGTCGCCGAAAAAATCGAGGCGCACCGGGGCACCACCCTGCGCACCCATGACATCGACGAGGCTGCCCCGCACCGCGAAGGTGCCCGGCCCCTCGACCTGGGCCACCCGTTTGTAACCGAGACCGGCCAGTTCGAGCAGCAACCGGCTGCGTTCGCAGGTCTGCCCGCGCTGCAAACGCACCACGGCACGCAACCAGTGGGCAGGCGCCTGGAACCGCTCGAGCAGTCCGGTGACCGGCACGATCACCACGCCGCCGCCCGAGACGCCCAACCCCAGTGCGGCCAGGCGCTCGCGCATGACCGCCCCGTCGACATCGGTCTGGTCGTAGACCGACCGGCGCGCCGGCAGAAACGCCGCGACCCGGGCGGCATCGGCACCCAACCAGAACGCCACTTCGTCGGCCAGTTCACGGGCCCGCTCGCGCGTTGGCACGATGACCACCCGCAGCGCCTGCTCGCGCGCCCGATGGGCCAGATACACCCCTGTCAGCGCGCCCTGAAAACCGACCAGGTCGGTGCCCAGACGGCCAATCTGGGCCGCCATCGGCAGGATCGCCGCAGCCGCGGCCCCCTTTTTTTCGTGACGTTCGCGCATCGCCAGCCTCCGTTTGCGCCCGTCCCATGCCATGCCGCGGGGGTTCGGAACGTCCCCGTCGGTGAGCTGGGAAGCGACAAAGTACGTCAACCGTGTCCGCGCGTCAAATCGCCACCACTCTCACAAAATGCGCGTCACCAACCGGTCTTCCACACCGATCGTCGGTCTTCAGCCGCGTCGCTCCCGCCACTTGGCAAACCCTCGCCTTCACGCTATCCTGACCTGACATTGCCTGCCAGTGCAAATCTGCCCCCAGGAGCGACCGATGCGCGAACACAAGACGGTACGCCGGATGCGCCCGTACCTCGTCATCAATCTTCTGCTCGTGGTTGCCCTGCTGATCGGCCTCAAGATCGGCGGCACCACCTGGGACACCACCATCCGCCTGCCCGGTTTGTTGATCTGGCTGGTCTTGATCAACGGCATCCTCGTCATTCGCGCCGGTTGGCTGCACCATCACCACGGTCGGCGTCGCGACGCCGATGCGCCACAGACCATCCGCCTGCTGCGCCGGCAACTGGCGACGCCCGAGCGGGCCGATGCCGATTCGGTGACCGAGATGCTGCGGACCGTGTCGGTCTCGCTCGACGACCACGGCGCTCTCGTCGTCCTGTTCGACCAGCACGGCAACGGCAGTGAACTGTGCCGCTACGGGCGCGTCCCCGGACCCCTCGGGCGCTTGCGCTGGACCGTGCGCAACCGGCGGTTGCTTGCCGCGCACGCCGGCGGTCTCGGCGAAGAAGACCTCGGCGCCTGGCCGATCGTGGTGGCAGCCATGCCGTTCCGTTCGGCGTTGTTGCGACAAGCCGCGCTCGTCGTACCCCTGGGCACCACCGGGCGACAATGCGGCCTGTGGCTGCGCTGGCGCATCACCGGCACCCACACCGGTACGGCCGATCCCATCGCCAACACCGCAACCCCGGCACCTCTCGACTTCACGGCCGACCTGCCGAACCGACGCCCCAGCGAACCGCAGGCACTGGCCCTCGAAAGCGCTCTGTCGCTGCACCTGCTCGAACAAACCCTGTCGACCGGCACCCCGTTCGACCCCCGCACCGGTCTCTTGCGCGCCGAGACGCTCAACGAGCACCTCGACCGCGAGATCGAACGCAGCGAGCGTTACCACCAACCGATGTCGGTGATGCTGCTGAACCCGAAAACCGCAGCGGCACCCACCGACGCCGACACGCAGAACCGCGTGGTTGCCGCGATGGCCGCTGCGCTGCGCGAGTCACTCCGGCGCCTCGATCTCATGGCCGCCACTTCGACGCCCGGTGTTTTTGCCGCGATTCTCACCGAGGCCGACGCACAGGTGGCCGAGCGCATCGGCCAGCGGGTGCAGACCGCCTTCCTCCGCCATTACAGCGGCACTGCGCCCGCCGGCTCTCCCGCGCCACAACTGTTCATCGGCTTCGCCTGCTGCCCGACCGATGCCACCGGCGGACCCACCCTGCTCGAAAAAGCCACGGAAGCGCTCCACGGTGCGACCCGCCAGGGCGACGGCATTCTCGCCTGGCGTCACGACTTAAGCAATACTCAGTAAATACATCCTTCCGGCCGCGGCATCGGTTTGCCGCTCTTCGGCCCGCGCGGGCTGTTGCCCCACGGACGTGCGCAGGAGCGCCGGGTCGGCTCGGCGCCAGCGATGGCGCGCAACGAGCCGAGCAGGCGGCCCGAAACGCAGTTTCAGGCGGTGCAAACGACCCACCTTGGGTCGTGAGTGTCGGCGCGCCGGGGACGGCAGTTTTGTCCCGACCTCGAGTCGGATCGGCAACCAAGGAAGCTGCCGCGTGTCCGGCCCCCACGCAATCGGGTGACGGGCATTTCAAGAAATGCCGATATATTAAATGGGGAGAAGAAATTCTTCCCTGGTTGTGCTACGCCGACCACCGCAAAACATTCCCCGTCGCCCCAGGAGTCCCTCGATGAAATATCTCGCGATCCTGCTGCATATCTACCAACCGCCGACCCAACTCGGCTTCGTGGTCGACGAGATCGCGCGCGACTGCTACCAACCGTTGGCCGACATCTTCCTCTCGGACCGTGAACCGCGGTTCACGCTCAACATCAACTACAGCCTGACCGAGCAACTCGTCAACCGCGGTCATCAGCGCGTCATCGACGATCTGCGCAGCGCCGCCGAGTCCGGCCGATTGGAGTTCGTCGATTCCGGTGCCTACCATCCGATCTTCCCGCTGCTGCCGCACGATGAAGTCGAGCGCCAGTTGCAGGTGAACCGCGAAGGCAACCGCAAGGTGTTCGGCGCTTCCTATGCACCCGGCGGCGTTTTCCCACCGGAAATGTGCTACTCGGGGCACCTGGCCCGTCTGTTCAAGAACATGGGTTACGACTGGTGCATCACCGACGACCTACCCTACTCGCATGTGTCGGGCACACCACCCTACAACGACATCGCACAGGTCGATGGTCTCGGGGTGTTTTTGCGCAGCAACTCGTGGTCGAACGACATTTCGTTTCACTCCTGGCACGGGCGCAAGTTCGTCGCCGAGGCGAAACAGCGTCTGCACAAATGGTTCGGCGACCAGGATGGTTACCTGATCATCGCCATGGACGGCGAAACTTTCGGCCACCATCACAAGCACTACGAAGACAAGTTCCTGCGCGAACTGGTGTACGCCATACACCACGATCCGGAGATCAAGCTGGTCACGGTGGGAGAGCTGTTCAAACTGTTCCCGATGCGGGAGCGGTTCATCCCACCGTCGACATGGTCGGCCACACCGCAAGACATCGATTCGGACGACCCCTATCCGTTGTGGCACAGCAATTTCAACCCGGTGCACCACAACCAGTGGGTGCTGACGCACCACGTGCTCGACGTGGGCCGGCGTGCCGCCGCCCAGGATCCCGAGGTCCGCCACCTGCTCGACCGGGCACTCTACAGTTGCCAATACTGGTGGGCGTCGGCCTTCAGGTTCGATGCTACCCAAATCTATCGCGGCGCCTATCTGCTTCTCGACACGCTCGAACGGGCGGCGCAGGTGCTGCACGACCGCGATGCGCTGCGCATCGGACGCGACCACTACAACAATCTCGTCTACTCCATCGCCGACCGCAATCGGCAGAAGTGAGGGCATACATGAAGACCATTGGCAGTACGTTGCGCCGGTTCGTTCTCGCCGCCGCCATCTCGGGAACCCTTCTTGGCAGCGGCGTAACACCTGCGACCGCGATCACGCCCGACGAGATCTACAACATGGGTCGGCACAGTTTTCTCGTGGCGCGGTATCCCGAGGCTATTTCGCGCCTCAACCAGTTCTGCGACATGTGGCCCGACCACGAACTCGTGCCCCAGGCCCGGCGCCTCAAACTCATGGCCGAGGTCCGCACCGAGGATGCGCGGATCGCCGCCGAGCAGGCCACGCGGGCCCGCAGTTGGCTGAACGAGAGCAACCGCCTGAGCAAGGTTCTCGAACCCAGCGAGAAGGCCGAAGTCATGGCCGCCGCCGCCATCGTAACCCGCACCCCGCTCGACCTGGCCAGCGCCGCCGTCGCGCTCGAACCCACACACCTGCTGGTCCTGGTGCGGAGGCTGTCGGAGCCGTACACCCGTGACACGCCCAAGAGCGTCGTGTCGGGGATCCG
>CAZADH010000065.1:0-17038 GCA_964483805.1 uncultured bacterium | reverse complement strand
TGTTGCAGCGGGGTTGGGAACCCGAGAAACTTGAGACGCCCCACACCGTGCTGTCGTGGTTACAGGCCTGGCAGAAAAAATGGGCCGGGGTACACCACCCGGCACCGCTCGATGATTTGCTGAACCTGATGCAAATCCGGCAACTGCTGCGGTACCAGGCCTCTCCCTTGCCACTCTTGGCAAACGCCAATATACTTAAGGCATGGAAGTGTTGGCCGATCGCCGATGCGATCGGCAGGGCACTTGATCGGGCGTATGCCAGCGCCGACCTCGATATCAAGCGACAGGCGTGTTTGTTGGGGCTGGGTTGGCTGGCGATGAAGTACCCCAGTGATGGGTCCGTTGGCTCCGGACACTACGACAAACGTGACCGGGGCCGCGACAAAATCTGGAGGCGCTATTTAGATGAGCGGGGTGTTCACAATCAGGAGGCCTGGTTCCCACAATGAAGCGTTTTGTCCCACCCGTGGTCCTGGCCGGAGTCATACTTCTCCTCGCCTTCGGTTCGGGATGCAATAGCCTCGACTTCAGCAAGATCCGGTTTTTCACCACCCCGAAGTTGCATGGGGTGGTAAGCCGGCCGGTGTCGACCGCCTCGGCGACGGTCGACATGCCGGCGCGGGCCAATCTTGCTGTGCGCGAGCGCTCCGACTACTACGTCGACTCGGCGCGAAAAGACTATTTCAAGGGCGCGTACGACGAGGCACTGGCTCAACTCGACCGTGCGAAGTTCCATAACCCCCACAATTATGGTGCCCACCGTCTTTCGGGCCAGATCTATTTCGAGCTCGAAAACTACTACAAAGCGTTCGACAACTGGTCACGGGCCTCGCAACTGCCCAACGACGACGAGAAGATCAACCGCGACATGACCGTGCTCAAGCAGGTCATCCGGTATTCGCGACAAGAGATCATCGAACTCAAGACCCGCGTGAACCGCAATCCGAACGATCGCGTCGCGCTGGCCCAGCTCGAAGAGCTCGAGCGAAAAATGTCGCACTGACCGACGCAGACCCCCACCGACGCGATCGGTCGTGCCGCACCAAACACCCCGTGCGCGGGCGAACCTCACGGTGACCTTCTTCCCGGGTTTGACACGCCTTTTTGCGCGTGGTAGCTTGCTGGCAGAGCCTCAGGGAATCCCGGGCATGGAGAAACCGCATGGAGATCCTCATCGGCGTTGTTGTCGTGGCCATTCTGCTGGTCGGTCTCGTCCTTCTCTCGTTGTTTCCGATCAGCACCTATATTCAAGCAGTCACGTCACAGGTTCCCATCGGCATGGCCGACCTGATCGGCATGCGGTTGCGCGGGGTCCCGTGCGACTACATCGTCGAAAACCTGGTCAAAGGCCACAAGGGCGGCATCGACCTCGCGGTCGATCGCATCGAGGCCCATTACCTCTCGGGTGGCAACGTCAGCCGGGTCGTCGACGCGCTGATCAGCGCCGCTCGCGCCAAGCTCGATCTCTCGTTTGCCCGTGCCGCAGCCATCGACCTCGCCGGCCGCGACGTCCTCGAGGCCGTGCAGATGCGGGTCGTCCCGCGGGTGCTGTCGTCTCCACCCATTCCCGGTTATGCAAAAAACGGCATCGAGATCATCGCCAAACCGAAGATCACGGTGCGCGCGAACCTCGAATCGCTGATCGGCGGCGCCGGTGAAGAGACCATTCTCGCCCGCGTCGGGGAAGGCATCGTGCGTGCCATCGGGGCAGCCGAGAAGCACAGCGACATTCTCACCAACCCCGAACGCATCACCGAAGAGATCATCGTGCGCGGCCTCGATACCAAGACCGCGTTCGAGATTGTCTCCGTCGACATCGCCGACCTCGACGTCGGCCGCAACATTGGCGCCATTCTGCAGACCGACCAGGCCGAGGCCGACAAGAAGGTCGGTCAAGCCCGGGCCGAGGGCCGCCGCGCGCTCGCCATCGCCAAGAAACAAGAGATGAAAGCCCTCGAACAAGAGATGAAAGCGCACCTCGTTCTCTCGGAGTCCGAGGTGCCGATGGCACTGGCCGGCGCTTTCGAAAAAGGCGCCCTGTTTGCACGCAATCGCAAGAAAATCGTGCCGGGCGCCACGCAGGGTCCGGGGTTGCCACCGCCTCCGGCCGGCCCGACCTCTCCGGCGACACCGCCGGCTTCGCCGGTACCGGTCCCACCGGTTGGCGGCATCGGCGTCGACATCGGCTGACCTCGGCCCCAGGGCGTCGAGAGAGACCTTCTCGACCACTCGATCGGGTCGCGTGCGATCGGGTCGCGCGCGACCGGATCGGCGACTGGCTGTCTCTCGCGACGGCGTCGACCCGAACACCGAAGTTACGTGCAGGTGTGGTCGAACGATCCCCGCGGGGGTTTGTTCAGCGAAGCGTGGCCGCTGCGGTTGCGGCAACGGGCGCCGGCATTGCTAAGCGGTCTTTCTCGGGCAGGAAGATCGCGCCGGCAAAGCGCCCGGCGTCGGCGCAGGTGAACACCCGATGGTTGCCGCCCTTGTCTTCGAGCTGCCAGGCGGAGGGTTCGGTCGTCGGCATATAGACCCCAAAGTCATGCGGCGTGCGAATGCGCAGCGACAGTGACCGCACCTCGACCGGAAAGACGCCCCATTTCGTGACCAGCGGGCCCACGAGATACCGCTTACCCAGCCGTTCTTCGCGCTCGACGTTGAACATCTTCTGCAGGTCGTTGAGACTGAACCGCTTGCTGTCGCCCTCAGACTTCGCGCCCTGGGCCGGCTTCGGCTTGCCGGCATCGAGGTTGTAGAGAGTTTCTTGCTCGGCGGCCACCTTGATGGTCACTTTCTGGTTTGGCTGCAGATTCACCGGCAACCGCGGGTTTTGCCGATCGAAGCGGACCTGGTTGCCGTCGACCCAGATCTGACAAGCCCGACCCGCGACCAGATACAACACGCGGACTTTGATCGAGGTGTTGATCGCGCGCTCGCTGACGTTGGTCAGCACCACAGTGAGTTCGCTGTTCGCCCGGTCGTTGACCAGGTCGGCCGAGCCGACGATCGACTCGACCCGGAACGCGTCTGAATAGCCCTTCTCGATGACGAACTCCGGAAACCGCGGCAACAATTGATGCTCCGCGCGAACGGTGGCAACGCCCAAAAACAGACCGAGACACACGAGAAGCGCCACAGCACCTCTGCGTGAACAGATGCACGCAAACATGGTTCCTCCACAACGTCATACAACGTATGCACACGTCGGCAACGACGGGCTTCCCGGCCAGACAACGTTCCCGGCAGCCGGTGGTCCGGAGTATATCCCGGCCGCGAAATCGATGTCAAAGCGACCGCATCCGACCCCGGCAGCGATATCGCGTGGCCGGTCATGAGGTGCCTGCACGTCGGTGCGCTTGCGGGTCCACGCCGCACCGTCTATAATGCCGAGGCAGCACCAACAACCTTTCGCAGAATACGGTGAATCCTTGAAAAAACCAACGCTCCCGCCCGGCGTCTTCGCCGATCTCCACACCCACTCCACGGCATCCGACGGCGTTCACCCGGCAACCGAGCTCGTGCGCATGGCCGCCGATCTCGGACTGCACGCGCTCGCCGTGACCGACCATGATACGATCGGCGGGGTCGCCGAAGCCCAGGCTGCGGCAGCAGCCATCCCAAGCCTCGAACTGGTCGCCGGCATCGAACTGTCTTGCAGTTGGCCCGATCGTGACGAGTCGCTCCACGTGCTCGGGTTGTTCTTCGATTTCGATCCGGTGGCTGACTGCCCGTTGCATCAGTTGTTGCACCAGATGCGCGACGCGCGGCGCAAGCGCGCCCAGGTCATGACCGAGAAACTCCAGAAGCTGGGGTACGACATGACCCGGTTTTGCGACCGTCTGGCCACCGACGGACAGACGGCGTTCGGCCGGCCCCACCTCGCCCGCCATCTCGTCGATATCAAGGCGGTATCGTCTTTCGACCAGGCCTTCGACCAGTTGTTGCTGCGCGGGCGCCCGGCCTACGAACCCAAGCCCCACCTGCCGCCGGATCAAGCCATCGCCGCGATTCACGCCCGCGGTGGGCTGGCGATCTGGGCGCACCCGGGGCTGATCCGCGAGTGGAGTGTCGTCTGGCCGCGGCTCGAGAACCTCGATTTCGACGGGCTCGAGGTCTATCACCCCGATCATGAACCCAACCGCCAGGAAGAACTGCGCCAACTCGCGGCCGCCAAAAAGTGGCTGGTCGGCGGCGGCAGCGACTACCATGGCTCGGCCTCGGTCCGCCGCAAACAACTGGGCCAGACCGGCCTCAACCGTGAAGAATACCTGAGATTGCGCGAGGCGAAACGATGACCGACCACGCCCGGCCCCCCCGCTCTTCCCGCCCCCGTCCACCGCGCCGCCCCGACGCCCCAACGGCGCAAACCCGCCCGCCCACGACTGCCGCCACGGATGGCGGCGTTTCGGGGTGGCACCCGGACGGTGCCGCTCCCGACCGCAAACGCGCGGGCCCGGCCTTGATGCTGATCGGCAACGTGGCTTCGTCGACGTGGGCCGGAGGTGTCTTGCGTGAGCTGGCGCGATGCGGTCGCGACACCGACCTCGCCCTGGCGCTCGAACCCACGCTCGGATACCTTCACGACCCGAACTGGCCTCTGCCGGCCATCTGCGATCGCCTCGCCCACCGGCGGCCACCGGGAGCCACGCGCTGCCACGTCGGCCCCGCCTTCGCCCTGCATCCTGATGCGGGGAAAAACCAGATCGCCGTGCCCTCGTTCGATGCGAATCATCTCGACAAGAACGAACTGGCCACCCTTCGCCGTTTTGCGGCGGTATGCGTGCCCACCGCTGCCCATGAACAGGCGCTGCGCGACGCTGGTCTCACCAGCACGCTCTGCACGCTACCCCCGGCCGTCGATCAACGTGCCTTTCAGCCCCGCCGGCCGCCGCATCCCGAGATCGCCGACGGCAAGCGTTTTCGCTTTCTTTTCATCGGCTCCCCCGTCTGGCGAAAAGGGCTCGAACTGGCGCTGCGCGCCTATCTCGAGACGTTCACCAATCGCGAGGCCGTCGAACTGATCCTCGTGCTCACCCACATTCCGAAACTGAAGAAAGACAAGTCGTTCGAGATGTCGATGCTCGCACACCAACTCGGCGCGCTGCACTCATCGTTGGCCCGCGTCCGGGTCTTCACGGGACCCCGTGACGCGACCGAGATGGGCACGATCATGACCGCTGGCAACGTGCTGCTCGTTCCGTCGCGCCGGGTCCATACCGGGCAGATCGTGCGGGAAGCCGCCGCCTGTGCGCTGCCCGTTCTCGCCCCCACGACGGTCACACAAAGGGTTGGCTTCGATCCGACCACGGCCATACCGATCGCGGCTCACACCATCGCGTGCCCGGCCGGGGCACTGTATCCCGAGTCGCCGGCCGGAAAGGCCGATGAGATCGACATCGCGGCGATGAAAGCGGCCATGCGCACGGCGTTTGCCCAACCCAATGCCACGCGGCGCCTCGGTTTGCAGGCACGCGCCCGCCTGGTCGATCAAATCGGGCGGCGGGGCGATTGGTCGTCGTGGATGCACGTCTTGCAGGAACAACTCACGCGGCGCCCCGAGGTCCCGGCGAAGCCAGGCCGCACACCGCCTCCGCGACAACGCTGACCGCCGCGCCCGCCGCTGGCAGCAACGAGCGCGAGCAACATCAAGTATTGCTCTTCTTCAGCGGGCCAGGCACGCACGCAGCGTGCAATACACGATATTGCAATCTGCCGCAGCCGCGACCACAGACGTCAACCCGCCCCAGTGGGCGGCATTCAGCGTTTCAGGTGAGGAACGTCGGCAGCGGGCGACACGTAGAGCGGCAGCGACAGGGTGAACGTGGTGCCACGTCCCTCCTGGCTGCGCACCGAGATCGTGCCCTTGAAGATCTGGACGATGCGGTACGACACGGCGAGCCCGAGTCCGGTCCCGCGCCAGTTCTGCTTGGTCGTGAAGAACGGGTCGAACACCCGCCCCAACTGGCTCGATGGGATGCCACGCCCGGTGTCTTCGACGGTGACCACCGCCCGTTCACCCTCGCGGGTCAATCGGACGGTCACGCGTCCGCGCTCCTCGATCGCCTGCACCGCATTCAACAGCAGATTGATGAACACCTGCTGCAAATGGTGCTTGTCGCCGAAGCATGAACAGATCGCCTCCGGCAGGAAAACCTTGAGGTTGATCAGACTCGCATCGACCTGGTAACGCACGAGCTGGACCGTCTCCTGCAGGGCTTCTTGCAGACTGAAGACCTCAGGGTTGGACCCCTGCGGCTTCGAAAAAATGCGCAGGTCGCGCACGATGCGGGCGATGCGTTCGGTGTGGTTGAGGACCATGCCACAGATCTCGTCCACCTTGGCCGCCTCGAGCCCCCCGGTGCGAATCAACTGCACCGCGTTCGAGATGCCGGTCAGCGGGTTGTTGACCTCATGCGCAATGCCGGCGGTCAGGATGCCGAGCGCATTGATCTTCTCGGCCTGCAGCAGCGCTTCTTCCATGCGGCGGCGTTGGGTGATGTCGCGCACCACCACCTGATTCATCACGACCTTGCCGAGGTGATCGCGAATCGGCATGCCCACCAACTCGATGTAGATGTTGCGGCCATTGGTGACCGAAAGCGTGGTCTCGCGGGTCACCGACCCCCCGCGTTCGTCGATGGCCTTCACCAGCCCGCCGATTTCGCGAAACAGGTCGGAAATCGGATACAGGGCGTGCAGGATTCGTCCGGTCAACGGTTCTTGCGTACGCCCCTTGAGGACTTCGCCGAACCGGGCATTGTAGAACAACAGCTCGCCTTGCGGCGACAACAGTAGAATACCGTCGGGGGAGTTCTCGATCAGTTCGCGATACCGGCGCTCGGAAATGGCCAACTCGCGCTGCAGATGCTGAATGCGCAGGTGGGCGCGGATGCGAGCCAACAACTCGTTGATGACGAACGGCTTGGTGATGTAGTCATCGGAGCCGAGTTGGAAACCCTTCATTTTGTCGGTGAAATCGGACTTGGCCGTGAGCAGCAGAACCGGGACGGCGCGGGTCGAGGGGTTGGCGCGGATGCGCTGACACAGTTCGAACCCATCGAGGTTCGGCATCATGACATCGAGCAATACAAGATCTGGTAGTTGCGACTGGATCATTTCCCAGCCTTGCAGACCGTCGTACGCCTGGCGAACTTCGTACCCCTCTTCGAGCAACGTATCGTTGAGAAGGTTGTTCGCGTCTTGATCGTCTTCGATGACGAGGATCTGTTGTCGTGCCTTCATTGGTACCTCAGGCCCGGTCGGGGCATGGAAGTCAAGGAATCAACGCACGAACACACCCAGGACTTCGAGATGGTAGGTATTCGGGAACAGGTCGAACGAATACACCTGCTCGAGCTGGTACCCCGCCGAAATGAGCGCCGCTGCGTCGCGCCGGAACGTCAACGGATGACACGACAGGTAGGTGATCATCCGGGGTTTGAGGCCGGCGATGCCGCGGGCCACCCGCGACGACAGGCCGACGCGCGGCGGATTGACGTGCACCGCAGCGATGCTGCCCTTGGTCAGGGGCGTGCCAACGACGGTCTCGACCTTGCGACAGATGAAGCGAACCTTGCTGCGGTGCCGGGCTTTCTGGTTGCGAATGGCATCTTGATAGCTCGACTCGCTGCTTTCGACGGCCAGCACCTCATCGAACAACTTGTCGATCAGCAACGTCTGCACGCCAACGCCGCTGTAGAAATCGAGCAATTTGCCACCCTTTTCGCGGCCTTCATACAGGGATTGCAGCGTGTAATAGATCGCTTCGGCGCCTTCGAGGTTGCCCTGGAAGAACGAGCGCGGCGACACCGCCCAGGTCTGGTTGACCAACTTGAACGGCTCAGCCTCGCGCAACAACGCGAGCCCCTCGCCCGGCCCTTCGGTGGCCAGTTGGGTCACCTGCTCGTTGGCACTGAAGAACCCACGCCACGCATCGAGAACCTTTGCAGATGGGGCCTGCGCGAAGGTGACGACCAACTGCCGCTGTGCGCCCAGGGTGCGACAACTCATCCGCTCGATCTGCCCGATCTCTTCGGCACTGAACGCCTTGGGCAGAAAGGTCTTCAAGGTCGAGTACATCTGCATGTTTTCGGCCACCTGCACGCGGCACCCGCCCATGTCGACCACTTCGTGGCTCTGGATGCGGAAGTTGCCCAATTGCAGCTCGCCGTCGGCATTGAACGCCGGCTTCAGGTCGATCTTGTTGCGATAGCGAAACTCACCGAACGCCTCGATCGGATAGATGCGGCCGGGGGCCAGCGGCGCCAACAAGAAGCGTAAATATGCCTCTTTCTCACGCCGCTGCGTTTCAGGAGCCAGGTGCAGCCAGTGGCACCCGCCACACGCCGGGAAATTCGGGCATGGTGGCTTACGGCGGTTCGGCGACGGCGTGGTAATCTCGGTGATGCGGGCACGGGCAAAGTCTTTTTTGTCGTCGGTGATCTCGATCGAGACCTCGTCTTGCGGCGCACCATACGGGACGAACACCACCTTGCCGTCGATGCGGCCAAGAGCTTCGATTCCGTAGGTCATCTTTTCGAGGGTGATGGCTTGCATGGGTTGTCCTTGTCATGGCGTCGCATCGGATGCGACAGACTCTGAAGATTGCGCAGATCGGCCAGCAGCGACACTCTGGACCGGCGACGCATCGCGAGAAAAACAGGCCCGCCTTTCGCCGCTCTGGCGCACCACCATGATACGCATCGGGAATAAATTGTCAATAGCGATCGCGCCCGCGCGAGGGGGTGACGCTCAGCAGAGTGTGGATCGTCCAACATCGCGCCAACAATCGGCTGGAATTAATCCGAGGCATGTGCTAGACTGGCAGACACGTTGATCTAGGTCCGTACCGCCGGGGGGCGTGTCGGCACTTGGATCATCTTATCTCTGCCGCCCGTCATGCGGGCGAAGCAAATTCGCAAAGGAGCAATACAATGTCCGTCACCCCCGATGAAAAAACCAAGGTTATCACCGAATACGCACTGTTCGAGAAAGACACGGGTTCACCCGAAGTCCAGGTTGCGCTGTTGACGACCCGCATCAACAACCTGACCGGTCATTTCTCGTCACATCCCGGTGATCATCACTCGCGCCGCGGCCTGCTCAAGATGATCGGTCGCCGCAAGCGCCTGTTGACCTACCTCAAGAGCAAGGACCATGACCGGTATTCAGCTCTGATCAAGCGCCTCGGCATCCGCCGCTAAACGAAGACAAGGAAGAGCGAAGAGAACTCGATGAACAATCAGGTAAAAATAGTCGATTGCCCGCTGGTTTCAGGTCAGGTCATGACCTTCGAAACCGGCCTTTTGGCCCAGCAGGCCGGTGGCGCCGTGGTGGTTCGCCAGGGCGACACCGTGGTCATCGCCACCGCCACAGCATCGGCCGAACCGCGCGAGGGGTGCGATTTCTTCCCCTTGACGGTCGACTACTTCGAAAAGACCTACAGCGCCGGCAAGATCCCGGGTGGTTTCTTCAAGCGCGAAGGGCGGCCCACCGCCAATGAGATTCTGACCTGCCGTTTGATCGACCGCCCGTTGCGGCCGCAGTTCCCCGACGGCTATTTCAACGACGTGCAGATCATCAGCTTTGTTCTGTCATACGACCAGGTCAACCAGCCTGACGTCATGGCGATGAACGCAGCGTCCTGCGCCTTGCTGATCTCCGACATTCCGTTTGCTGAGCCGGTTTCTGCGGTTCGCGTCGGCAAGGTCGACGGTCAACTCGTGCTCAATCCATCGGTCAAGGTGCTCGAGAACAGCGTCCTCGACATGATCGTTGCCGGCACCGAACAAGCGATCGCCATGGTCGAGTCCGGTTCGAACGAAATCAGCGAAGATGCCTATCTCGAAGCGCTGGCTCTGGCGCACGCCGAGATCAAGAAGCTCTGCCAGGCCCAGAAGAAGCTCGCGGCCCAGCAGGGCAAGCCCAAGGTCGTCGTCGCCCCCCCGGCCCGCGACCAAGCTCTGGTGGCCAAGGTTCGCGATTTCGTGATCGGCGGCATCCGCGAGGCGTTGAACACCGCCGAGAAGAGCGAACGCAAGGCAAAGTTCAAGGCCACGTCGAAAGCGCTGACCGAAAAACTGACGGCCGAGCTGGGTGAAGACGGCTACCTCAAGGTCAAGAAACAGGTCCACGCAGTCATCGAAGACCTGATCATGACCGAGATGCGGGGCATGATTCTCAATCAGTCGCGCCGCGTCGACGGACGGGGCCTGCGCGATATCCGCCCGATCACCAGCCAGACCGGCTTCCTGCCGCGAACGCACGGGTCGGCGCTGTTCACGCGCGGCCAGACGCAGTCGCTGGGCATCTGCACGCTGGGTGCCGTCGCCGATCAACAGATCATCGACGGCATCGACGACGAGTACCGCAAGCGGTTCATCCTGCACTACAACTTCCCGCCGTTGTCGACGGGTGAAGTGAAACCGATGCGCGGCCCCGGGCGGCGCGAGATCGGCCACGGCGCGCTCGCCGAGCGTGCGCTGGCACCGATGATTCCGCCGGCCGACGTGTTCCCGTACACCGTGCGGGTCGTCTCCGAGATCCTGTCGAGCAACGGTTCGAGCTCGATGGCCTCGGTCTGTTCCGGTTCGTTGTCGATGATGGACGCCGGCGTGCCGCTGAAGGCACCGGTGGCCGGCATCGCCATGGGCCTGATCAAAGAGGGCGATAATTACAAAGTATTGTCCGATATCCTGGGCGACGAAGACCACTTCGGCGACATGGATTTCAAAGTGGCCGGCACGACCAAGGGTGTCACCGCGCTGCAGATGGACATCAAGATCGCGGGCGTCACGCTCGAGATCATGCGCACCGCCCTCGACCAGGCGCGCGAAGGCCGCATGCACATCTTGGGCAAAATGGGTGAAGCACTGGCGGCACCGCGTCCCGAGTTGTCGCAGTATGCCCCGCGCATTCTGAGCATGGACATCGACCCCGACAAGATCCGCAATGTGATCGGGCCGGGCGGCAAGATGATTCGCCAGATCCAGTCCGAAACCGGCGTCTCCATCGACATCGACGACTCCGGCAAGGTCCTGATCATGTCGCCCGATCTCGAGGCGAGCAAGCGCGCCCAGTTGATGGTGCAACGGCTCACCGAAGAGGCCGAAGTCGGCAAGACCTACACCGGCAAGGTCAAACGCATCATGAATTTCGGCGCCTTCGTCGAGATTCTGCCCGGCATCGAGGGCTTGATCCACATCAGCCAACTCGATCACAAACGGGTCAACGTGGTGCAAGACGTTGTCAATATCGGTGACGAGGTCACGGTCAAGGTCGTCGAGATCGACAACCAGGGTCGCGTCAATCTGTCGCGCAAGTGCCTCATCGAGCCGCCTCCCGGCATGACCGCCGAAGCGGGCGCCGAAGGCGAAGCCGGTGGACCGCCCCGCGAGGGTGGTTTCCGTGATCGTCCGCCCCGCCGCGATTTCGATCGCGGTCCTCGGCGTGATGGCGATCGCGGTCCCCGCCGCGACGGCGGCGATCGTGGCCCCCGGCGTGACGGTGGCGATCGAGGTCCCCGCCGCGACGGTTGATATACAGAACCCGTTGATTCGATATGAATGTGGGGGCACGTTGCAACGTGCCCCCACATTTCGTACGGGAACAGGTTGGCGACAATTTTGCGAGATGAATCGACATGACCAGTGATCCGATGTGGCCAATGGCGGCGGCAGCAATATCGTGTATTGCTGCCATCACCGACCTGCGCACCGGCAAAATCTACAACTGGCTGACCCTGCCCGCTGCTTTGGCCGCGTTCTGCGCCCACGCGTGGTTCGACGGACCGATCGGCCTGGGGTACAGCATCGCCGGCTGGTTCGTCGGTGTCGTGGTGTTTCTGCCGCTGGCGGCCATGGGCAAGATGGGCATGGGCGATGTCAAGCTGCTGGGCGCCATCGGCGCAATCTGGGGCACGAAACACTGCATCAACGTGATGCTGTACGCCGCCGTGGTGTCGATACCGCACTCTCTCTTCGTTCTCTGGTGGAACTATGGCAAGAATGCCATACCGGTCTTGTTGGTCAGCCTCGAGACCGGGGCGTTCCGTGAAAAGACGATCGAACGGGTTGTCTCCCCCGACTCCGTGCCGCCAGAAGCGGCTGTTGAAGGGGGACAGGTTGTTGCGCAGCCCGAACAACCGATCGGCGCAGCAACCACCCCGGCGACAGAGCAGACGGGCAGCATCCCGCTTAAACGGATCGCTCTCAAGCACGGCCCCGACTACTTCATCGGAGTGCTCCTCGCGTGGGCATGGCCGTTGCCCGGCCTGTTCGGTTGACACCCGACCACCGACCAAGCGCATGCGGCTCGCTGTCCGGGCAAAAGGCCTCCCGACACCCGATGCGTTCGACGAATGGCCCGTGGGTTGCACGCCTGAGTTGAATTTGGTCGTCGGATAGACTACTGTGTTATCTAAGACTTGGTGCGCCGTCCGATCGCTCGAGCAAGATGCGGCGGGGCGTTTTTCCCCAATGGTAATCCGGAATTTCCCTTCGTGTCGTCGAAAATCTCCTTCAAGCGATGAGGAGTCCAGTGTGATGGAGGATCGATGATGCGTGGCACACATGTTGCATGCTAGTATTCAACAAGAAATCTCGCGGGGAGGTTCGCTCATGCTGACAGAATCTCGTCGAAATCGGCGCCGTCGCTCCGGCGGACAGGCCGTGGTGGAGTTTGCCCTGTTATTGCCGCTGTTCCTTCTCGTGATCGTTGGTGGCGTCGTCGAGTTCGGTATATCGTTTTACAACTACATAACGTTACAGCAACTGGCGAACGATGCGGCACAGACCATTGCTACCAACATTCCGAACGGGACCACGATGACCGTCTACCAGTACCGTTCCCAGTGTTTTCAGAAGCTGGGCAGCGACGCCCGCCGACTCATCGGGTACAAAACACTGAGCATGGGTTCGACGGCCCCCAACTCGAACTCGGCACTGAACATGACCGTTTGTAACCTGGTCCCGCCCGTGAACGGCGTCGATGTTCGGCTCTGGCAGGTCGATCTCGAGTTTCATTCGCCTGTCTGGACACCGTTGTTTCAGTTTGCCATGGGGCTCTTTGTCGACAGCGGTTCGGGCGACGCCATGAACAAGAGCAATAACGTGTATTTCACTCTGCGCACCCGAGCCGTTTTCCCGACGAAGATTCCCAGTGCGTGAGGTATCTGCAATGAACACGAGTACGATGACTCGACAAACGACGGTGTCGCGGATCAGGGTGCGTTCGCAAGGCCAGGCCGTGCTCGAAATGGCGCTCGTGCTGCCGGTTTTCATCCTCGTCATCATGGGCATCTACGACTTCGCCGTGAGCCTGCACATCTGGAGCAGCCTCAATCAGGCCGCGATTGCCGGCGCCCGCGAGGGTGCCAAGCGGGTCACCTCGCTCTATCCCGTGTACCGCTACAAGCGCGACGCCAACGTGGTAAAGAACGCCCTCAAGGGTTCGTTGTCACCGATGGTCAACCAGAGCAGTTTCGTGTCGGGGTACGATCCGCGCGTCACGGCGGTCACGAACGCGAGCGGGACGCCGATTCGCCTGAATGTGGCGGTCCGTTACAATCACAGGCTGATCACGCCGCTTCTCAATGGCCTGGTCGGCGGCGCCAACGGCAACGGCAACGTGGTCTTGTCGGCCGAGGCCAGTGAGGATCTGAACTAGCGTTTTGTGCGGACAAGAGCGCGTCTCTTCCGCGCAGAGCCGAGTCGACGGTGGTTTCGAACATCAATCTGGAATCATGCAAGCGAATGATCTTGCGGAGGTCCCGAGTATGCACGCGAACAAAGCAGCAGAGAGCATGACGGTGCGGAGTCGCAAGCGCGGCAGCGTTCTGGTGATGTCGGCGGCCGCCGCTGTTTTTCTCCTCGGCTTGACCGCGGTCGTCACTGATGTCGGCTGGATGTATTACAACCAGAACAAGATGCAGACCGGCGTCAACGCGGCGTGGAAGGCGGCCTTTGAAAAGCTGCAACGACAGGTCACGGCCGGTGGTCCACTGACCGCCTCCGACACCCGTGCGGTCGACATCCGGAACCTCGCCAAAGCCGTGGCCTTGCAAAACGGGGTCGTTCTGCAGGACGACGAGATCATCGTCAGTTCGACCTCGGTGCGCATTCAGGCAAAAGGCTCTGTTGATCTGGCGTTTGCGAAGGTGCTCGGGTTCGACAAGGCCAACGTGAGCGCCGCCCGGGGCGGTCCCCTCGATTCGACCACGATGGGCCTTATTCCCCTCGCGATTCCGTTGGGCGAGGTGCATGATACCGGCAAAACAACCTACACCTACACGCCTTTCGCCTGGAACTATGCCAATCCGAGCGACCCGGCAAATGTCGGCTTCATCAAAGATGTGACCTATATTCTGAAACTCGGGTCGGGCAATCCGCAGCCCACAGGAATTGCCTCGCAGCCGCCGAAAATCCTGATCCCGATGGGCCCAGGGGAGCAAACCGACACTGGATATCAGCGCGCTTATGGCTTGGCGTACCGATGCCTGAAGAATGGGGCCGGCGACGTCGCCCAAACCTATCCTGTCGAGTGGTTGCTCGGCTACAACAAACCCGGCTCAACCGATGTGGGCGGCTCTTTCCTGCTGCCTGACAATGCCGAGGTGCGCGCACTTTTGGCTTTGGCTGACTTCAAAGACAGGGTTGCGTGGACGGCGCTCAACTCGGATCAGGTCAACCAAGTGTACACCGAGATGAAAGCGAGAAACCTGAACGTTCTTTCGATCACCAATCGACCGAAGATTGCCGTTTACTCTTCGCAACCCGATCGCGACCCGGTCGAAGACGTCCTGGTGGCTGCGAAGATTCCCTATGGTGCCTACGCGTCAACGATGGCCCGCAGCGACACTTACAGTTCGGGCAACAACACCAAGATCTATGACGGCGAAATTCTCGACGGAGCGCTCGATAACTACCACTGGTTGCATCTGCATCACGAAGACTTTACGGGGTATAGCAGCGGCTGCAGTAACTGGGAGTCGACATGCAAGACGTTTTTCGACCGCGTGCAGAATGACAGTTCGAAGCCCTACTACAACGAGCGTTACCTCGGGAGCAGAGCCTCGAGTGTATCTCGAACGGCCATGAAGAATCGCTGTTGTTCGTATTGCAAGCCCTTCTATCAGGTTGCGACGGACTCCTGGGTGACCTCGAATCCCAGCTATAGGCCGACTACGGCGGCAGGAGCGGGTTGGAATTGTCAGAATTACCGCCGACGATGTGCGGAGAAGCGCAACGCAAACGGTCTGTACTGGAGAGACGACCCGCGCATCCTCGTCTGCAAACAAGGGGATGACGTCCGCCCGGGCTGTCGCGAATACCAGAGACAGTGCGACGTCGCCACCGCGCGCGGACTGGTCGCCGACGCAAACTCGTGCCCGAAAGATCAGATTCGCGTTTCACAACCCAATTACACCATCGCCCGCGACAACGCATCCTTCTTCATGCGAGCTGACCTGCCACAGAAAGGAAAGTGGGCTGTTGTCCGCAAGGTGCGTGATCACGTCAACGCTGGCGGTTACCTGTATGCGCAGTGCTTCGCCCTCGAGACACTTGACCTCGCCCTCTACCAATCAGGTATACACGGTGGCGAAGGCAACGCCGGCGCATTGAATGCAAATCAGGCCTATGACGAGTGCATTGCCTTCGAGAAGTTCTATTACATGAGCTTCCCGCGTGCGACCAGCCCGGAATTCTACAGCGATATCAACACGGCGGAATCCGGGAGTCCCCAGTTGTTCACGCTCACAGGTGACGCTACAGACCCCACATGTCAGAACCATTCGACCTCGTGCAGCATCGGGTCGGGTCACACGGCCGCGGTCAACAAGTCGAAACTGAAGAACACGACGATCGCACTGGGTGTCCGTGACACGAATTCCGACCACGTGAAATACATGAAAGGCACTTATGGAAAGGGCTCGTTCGCTTTTGCCGGTGGCCATGACATCTCCAACACGCCGGCCAAGCGCCTCGTGCTCAACAATGTGCTGCTCGGTTCTCTGGTGACGAAAGAACTCATCGGTGACCCGCCAGAGACCGGCAAGCAGAAGAACCAGTACGGTCCGATCGATCCCGACAATACGACGGCCGGTGGTGCCAACGACTACCGCGACCGGTTCATGTATGGTTATCAAAACGAAATCAAGATCAATTACCGCATTACCCCGGAAGCCGGCAACATGGCCGGGCCGACCGATCAAGCGGTCACCTATCGCCTGCAGAACAGCGGCATTGTCGTGGTGCCGATCACCGACATTCCACCGGAGGTCAAGGCGAACAACGCGCACAATACCACGGCTGAAACGATTTACGATTTGCAGGGGCAGGATCACCCCAATGGTGCGTATATGCCCGACGCAGGCAATCCGGACACGGCCTTCGGTTCATCGGTGCGCATCATCGGGTTTGCCATGTTCGAAATTCAAGACGCGGCCGCGTTCGATGCGTCCGATCCGAGCCGGGCGGCGGTGATCGGTTTCAACCAGGCCGGGCAGGTCAAGGGCAAGTTCATTGATTACGTCATTCGCCCTGGAGAGATTCCGCTGCAGTAGTGCGTGCACAAGACCGGGGTTCTCAGTGAACGCAGCAACAAGCGATATTGCTGATGTGCATTGAACGTAAATATACATTAGGAGGTCTGACGATTATGTTTTCACGAAATTGTGCCAAGACTCTCGCGGTGGCGGTGTGTGTGTTGTTCGTGTCCGTGTGCTGGTTGCCTGCAGTTTTTGCTGAAAAGAAGGCGAGCAAGCGCTTGATCGGCAATTATCCATTGATCGTGGTGGCGACCCTCGGCGCCAACACCCAGGTCTTGACCGACGAACAACCGCCCGACACAGCGGCCGCTGTTACCGGAACTCTCGTCATCTCCGAAGTCCTCAAAGGGACGGCCCCCACGGGTGACATCAAGATCACCTGGAAGAAAAAGAAGGTAATGGACCGCGCCGATGTGGTGCCGGGAACGCAGGACATCTGGTTTCTCGCCGACCCCGACGGTGATGGAACGGTCGAGATCCAGAGCGCCAAGC
>CAZADH010000064.1:0-24434 GCA_964483805.1 uncultured bacterium | reverse complement strand
CAATTCCCGCAATGCCGCTTGCGCCGCAAAACTCGCCGCCCCCCACGATCACGCCGGCCCCGCTCGGCAGAGCGACCGTTCTGGTCGCCTATCTGGTGGTCGTCGTCATCCCACTGTGCGGCGTGCTCCTGGCGCTCGGCCGACTGATCGAAGATGCCGAAGCACCGGGCCGGCACGAAGCGCGGCGGCGGCTCCTGGCGGAAATGGACCAGTTCGTCGAGGACCTCGAACCCGAACGACTGATCGCCGTCACCGCCCGCCGCATCGAATGCGGCCCACAGTTGCGCCGCTGGTCGGCGCCCCACGCCGATCGGGCCGCCCAGACGCGTTTCTGGCAGCGGGTTTCCGCCCGCCGCCTCCACGATTACCTGGCCCAGGGGTTTCGTCGCGGACTTGGCGTCACCCCTCTGTATCTCGCCGTCGGTGGCCCCGACCTGCTCGACGTGACCGCCTGGGGCAACCCCCGGTATTTCGTCAATCCACCGGCGCGCGGTATGGCCGTCGAGATGCTCCGCCGCTGGTGCGGCATGGCCGGGCGCGACACGTTGTCGGCGGATACGGCGCTGCGAAAATGGCAAGAAACGCTGCGTCAGGCTTCTGGGGCCGAAGAGAAGCGGCGACGGGACCGCCACACCAATGCGTTCCAAACCGTGTTCGGCCGCTACAACCACGGGATGCTTGCCCCAGACGTCGTCCGCAAGTTCTTCACCAACAAGTGGGGCGGCCGGCGGGTATACATATACTGTCACTACTGGACGGCCGACGCCCAACCCACCTCTCCGGTCCTGGGCGCTTACGTGGTGGCTTTTCTCGACACCGGTTTCCGACCGGCCCGCCACCTGGCCTGGGCCCGCGCGCAGCGGCGCGACCCGACCATTTCTCGTCAATACTGCGTATTGCCAACGACCAACCACTGCGGTTTCACCCAGACCCCCCCCGCGCTCTCGTATGTCCAGATCATGCCGTTCACGGCGGCCTCGGCCCGCAACGCCAAACGACCGGCCCTGCTCGACGTCGTGCGCGCCCGCTATCCGGCCACCGCATCCGGGGTGCTGCGCTTGCCGTTCTTGCGCGTCACCCGCCCCGTCGCCCTCGACCACAGCCCGCTGCGCCGTGGCTTGCCGTTCCTGCACCACGCCCTGCTGTGGTCATTGGCCGTCGCCGGTTTGCTCGCACTGGGCACTAACACGGGGGTGCGCCTGCGCTGGCCACTGCGGCGCAAACTCACCGCCGCACTGATCGTCGCCGTCACCATTCCGGTGGCGGCGTTCTGGCTGGCGGCCCTCTCGTATTTTCGCGTCCATGAGCAGTTGTTGGCGCGGCAGGGACTCGACCATCTCACCGCCCGCCTGGAAACGCTCGAACAGGGCACCCACGGCCTCGAGACCACGGTGCAGACCTCGATTCTCGGGGTTCGCGAGTCGTTGGCCCCCTTGATCGACGGCGACCCCGAGACGATTCGCACCCACGTCGTCACCGCCCTCGAACAGCTCGGCGTGGCCCGCTGGTTCGTCATGTTGCGCGGCGATGGTCGCCATTGGCGCGGCGAGTTCAACTGGGGAACGCCATGGACGCAACGCACAACTCTGATGCAACGCGAAGTGCAGGCCAGCGTTCTGCAGTGGTTCGTCGCCCGGCTGGGTGAAACGGCAATCTGGCAGCCCGCTGCGGGGGTCCCGCCGCTGAAGCGGCCCACGATCGACGCCAAACTCGATTACGGCGACAACGCCTACTTGCGCCGCACCCAGGGGCTGTTCATGCCGATCCCGCTGCCCAACGGCGAGACCGCCCTGATCGCCTACGCCTACATCGACCGTCACACCCCGATCGGTGGGCGCGCTCCCTGTGCCCTGCTGGGTTTGATGATCAGCCCGCCACTGCTCGCCGATCTCTACATCCGCGAGATTGCCCGGCAACCGCTGATCCTGACCGATCGCGACGACCACTTCAGCTACACACTGCGCTGCTATGCCTATGATCCGGACACAGGGGAGATCGACCTCACGGGCACCGCCGTGGGCGGCCCCCCGAGGTCGGTTGCCTGCGAAGAGCTTGCCAGCACGGTACTGTCGGAAGGGCCTCGGGCGGTTTCCCGCCTCGACACCGCGACGCCGCGGGTCGAGGCCACCCACCTGTTCCGCAGCTATCCGCTCATCGCCTGCGGGATTGCCGTGCCGATCCGACCGCTCGGCGGGAATATTGCTACTGTATTGCTCGTCGCAACGCTGCTCGCCTACACCGCGATGGTTATCAGCGTCGCCTCGCGGCTGTTCGCCGAGACGCTGATCGCGCCGTTTCTCGCCTTTCTCGCCGGCGTCCGTGCCGTTGCCGGCGGCGACGACGACACCACCCTCACCATCCCGTCTCGAGACGAATTCGCCACCCTGGCCCAGGCATTCAACCGCATGACCAAAGGACTGCGCGAGCGCCAACGCCTGCGCCGCTTCGTGTCGGACCGCGTCATCGAGGCCGTCCAATCCGATCGCGACCGCGGATCCCCTGCGGCCGACGCCCGCCCCGGCAGCATCCTGGTCTCGGACCTGCGCGGTTTCACCACCCTTTCCGAACAACACGCGGCCGATCTCATCGTCGGCCTGCTCAACGACTACTTCACCGCCATGGAAGAGGCGATCACAGCCAACGGCGGGGTCATCGAGAAATTCGTCGGCGATGCCCTGATCGCGGTGTTCTTGGCGGATCCTGCCCGCGACGTCCCGGCGCTGCGGGCCTGTCGCGCTGCACTGGCCATGCGTCGACGCCTGGCGGCGTTCAACAGCGAGCGGCGTCGGTCGGGTAATTTCGAGGTCGAGAACGGCGTCGCCGTCGCCAGCGGCATCGTGGTGTCCGGAACGGTTCGCTCCGGTTCCGGTCGCCGGGAACTGGGGGTCTACGGTCCGGTCGTCGAGGCCGCAATGGCCCTCGAACCCCGGTCGAAAGCGGCGCCCACCTCACACGTCGTCGCCGATGCGGCAACGGTGGCCGCTGCCGGCGATGCATTCACCTTCCTGCCACTTCCGGACAGCGAAGGCGAACCCGGGGCGATCGCCTTCGAGATCATCGAGGTCAAGCCATGACGACGCCAACGGCAACGCCCAAGCCCGTGATCCCACCTGGGACCTTGCGGTGGTCGACGCTGGCCACGGGTTGGCTTGCTCTCGTGGTCATCCCGCTGATTGTGCTGACCGTCGCGTTGCTGGCGCTCATTGACAACGACGAGCGCATCCGCGAACGGCAGGCCTGTCGCCGGCTTGTCGACGAAATGCGCATTTGTCATTTTTCGCTCGGTCCCAGTGGGGGCGACCTCGGGCGCGGTCCACCGCCACCACCGGCCGGGTCGCCGGACCGCCTCGATTGGGCGTTGCTGCCGGAGGTTACGATCCACCCCGGATTCACCCGTCGCTTGTGCGCGTCCGGTCCCATCGCATTACCCGAGATGCGTCACGACGACGAGGGTATCAGTTACCGCGACTTCCTGCCGCCGGAGTATTACCACCAGCTTCTTGCGTCGCAGCCGACATGGTGCGCAATGCAAAACGCGGCGTCGGCACCGGTCGTCACCCTGCAGACGTTCGTGCCGTGGAGCCGGGTGCGCCACCCGTGGCGACCCTGGATACCAGGATTCCTGCTCGGAGCGGCCATGGTGCTGGGTGGCAGCGGTTTCGCCCTCCTGCGGGCGCGACGAACCACCGTGGTTCCGCCGGGAGGCCTGACGGCCAAGATCGCGCTCGCCATTGCCGCCGGCATTGCCATCCCGCTTTGCGGCTTCTCGGTGGCCGGCGTGGCGTGGCTCGACCACCGCGATCACCTGCACCGGCAGAGTTCGATCGACCTGCTCACCCAGCACCTTCGTCTCGTCGAACGCAACATCGACGGCTACACGACGCACTGGTCGATTCAGTGGCTCGACTTCGCACGCCGCATCGAGCAGACCCTCACCGGCCCGGCATCTACCACTGCACGCGTGCTGCAAGAGATCGCCAACACCGGTAATGCGGGCGAGATCCGGCTGTTCCGACCGGGGCGCTCATCGCTGTCGGCCCGTCCTCGCGAGTATCAATACCAGATGTTCGGTTTCGAACGCGAGGAACACGCACTCATGGCCCGAGTCTACAATCACTTGTTCAGTCTGCTGTTCCAGAACATCGGCCTGAGTGAACGCAACGCCGACGAACCGGCCAAACCCGGCATCGATCCGCTGCACATCATGTTGGAGTCGGCGATCAGCACCGAGGATGTCGGCCGGTGGTTCATCACACAGGGAGCCGTCATCACCGGCCTCGACAGTTGGATCTGGGCCCAGGCCCTCGTGCTGTGGTTGCCGGTCGACCGCCCGATGGGTGCAACACCACAAGCGCTCCTGATGGTCGAAGCCGGCGGGCGCGCGTTGTGGAATCGCTGGTTGCAGCGTTTTTTTGCGGAACTCCAAGCCCCCAGCCAGACAAGGTGGCGCACCCCGATCACCGAAGGGAAAACCCGCTTGGCGGTTCTGGGGCAACACTCCCGCAAAGACGCCGTGCTCGACCACGAGAGCAGGTTCGATTCAGATCGATTTGGTGATCGCGAAATGGTCTTCCTGGGAAGGCTGTGCATGAATGACCGGACCGCCCGCGTCTTTGATCTCCTCGACGATCCGAGCAAGCCCCGCATCATCGTTACCCATCCGACCACAGGAAAACCGTATGTCGGGGTGATGCGCTGGCAGCCGGAAAGCGACCCGGGCCGTCGCCTCCTGGCTTTCGCCGCCCTGCTCACCGGCTACTCTCTGCTCGTGCTTCTGGCCATCACGCTCGTCACCATCGCTTCATTCACGCGCCCCATCGTCAGCTTCGTCGAGGCGACCGCCCACGTCGAAGCGGAGAATTATCAGATCCGTGTCGCCATTGCGTCGGGCGACGAACTCGAAGAGATCGCGCAGTCGTTCACCGGCATGGTCGAGGGACTGCGCGAGCGCGAGCGCATGGCCCGCTACGTGTCCGACGATGTTGTCACCGCAGTGCAAAACGACGAACCCGATCGCGCCGCCGTGGCGGGCCGCCGCACCACCGTGACCGTTCTGTTTTCGCACATCAGAGGGTTCAGCACGCTCACCGCAACACACGATCCGCAAGAGATCCTGCGGCTTCTCAATATCTACTTCACGCAGATGGGCGTGCAGATCCGCCGGCAACGCGGCGTCATCGACAAGTTCATCGGCGACGCCATCATGGCCGTCTTCCACGAGCAACCCGACCTGGCGCCGGCCTCGGAACGCGCGGCCAGGGCCGCCCTGGCCATGAAGACCAGTCTTGCCGGCCTGAATCGTTTCCGCGAGGCCCGCAACAGCTTCACCATCACCACCGGAATCGGGATCAACGCGGGCCCCGTCATTCATGGGCGCGTCGGGTCTCACCAGGGGCGTCTCGATTTCACGGTGATCGGCGACACCGTCAATCTGGCCGCACGACTCGAGAGCCAGTCCGGTCGCGCCACGACGACCGGCATTCTCATCGCGGCCACGGTTCGTAACGCCCTCCCCGGCGGCGCGTCCGTCAACGCAGTCGGTGCCATCCCGATCAAGGGCAAGGCCGAACCGGTGGCCGTGTTCGAACTCCTCGACCTCTGACCCGAAAACCGACCCCCAATTCCAAGCGCCCCGACCGCCATGCCGCCCGAAGTCACCGCACGAAGCTCGGGCAGAATGGGCGTTTCCTCGAGCCATTCTTGATGCGGTCGTCGGTTTGACACCTGTCGAGTCGTGTACCTATAATCGAAAGGTCATCGTCGGTTGTGGCCGTTCGATGCCGTTCTGCAAGTCCACTGCCAACACACGGGGAAAAGCGTGAACAAACAGAAACCGGGTTCCAGTGCCGCCGAAGTCCAGGAGCAGGTTGCAGCCAACCTCGACCGCGTCCAGAAGTTCATCAAATATCAGCAGGAGTGCGCGACGCGCGGAGGTCGCTCCGACGATGCGCAACTGGCCTCGCTGAACATGGCGCGCACGCCGTGTCGGGTGCTGTTCCACGAAAACGCCGCGCGCGTGCTCGATTACGAGATTCTCGGCACGCCGCGCAACGCGCCGCCGATCTACATGATCTACTCGTTCATCAATCGGTGGTATATCCTCGATCTGCAGCCCGGGCACAGCTTCATCGAGGCGTTGTCGAAGGCCGGCTACAAGGTGTATTGCCTCGACTGGGGCGTTCCCGGCCCGGAGCACGCGCAACTCGGTCTCGAGTATCATCTCGAACAGGTGGCCCTGCGGGGCGCGCGGCGGATCTCCCGCATCCACGGTGGCCAACCGATCACGCTCTTCGGATACTGTCTCGGCGGCACACTCGCCGCGATGATGGCGGCCTTGCACCCCGAACTGTATGCCCAACTCGTCTTGTTGACCACGCCGTTGGCGTTCGAGAATGCTGGCCTGCTCTCACTCTGGACCAACAAAGAGTATTTCAACCCCGAGAAGCTCGCCGATGCATTTGGTTGCGTCCCCGAACAGATCCTGCACGCGCCGTTTCCGTTCCTGCAGACGCGGGCCCAGGTGGCGAAACCGCGCACGCTCTACGACAACATTCTCAACGACGAGTTCCTCAAGAACTACCGGCCGATCGATCGCTGGGCGACCGACAATATCCCGTTCCCGGGCCGGTGCTTCCAGGAAGTCATCCAGGGTTGTTATCAAGAAGACCAACTGGCCAAGGGGACGATGCGCATCGGCGGTCACCCCGTGCAACTCGACGCCATCACGGCGCCCGTCCTCAACATCTTCGCCAAGCAGGATCACGTGGTGCCGCTCGAAACGGCCCGCGCCAACAAGCGGCTGCTGCCCAATGCCGCGGTCACCGACCGCGAGTACGACGCCGGCCACATCACCCTCACGGTCAGTCATCCGATCCGACACCAGGTCTGGCAGGAAACCATCGACTGGCTGGAACAGCACAATCCCGCGAGACACTGACCGACACCGCAATCAAACAGTATTTGTAACAGGCCTCTGCAAGGAAACGAGTGGTATGGAGAAGCGAGAATGAACATGACCGATATGAAGAGACCGACCTCCCCCCGGGCGCGTGCCGCGGCAACGTTACTGGCCTTGCTGGCTTGCTGGTTCGTCTGCCTGCCGCCGGCCTCCCTCGCCTCCGAAAAGTTCAACCCGGTCCCGCTCGCCGTGTTCACCGGAACGGACGCCGGACCGTGGGCCCGCGTCGAGCGCCTGGCCGACCGGCATCCGTCCTTCGTCCAGGAGGACTTCGCCACCCAGACCCAGCAGTTCGATCCCTTGATCAAACGCTGGTTCGGTGACGATCCGACCCCCAGTTCGAGCGAGTTCCTGTTGCATTGCGCCAAGGGGTTCGACGAGAAGACCTTCCCCAATCCGGTCCTTTTGGTGCATGGCGCTGGCGACAATGCCAACCGCGCCTGGGTTCACCCCGAGTCGCCCACCATGCCGGCCACCCTGCCCGACAAGGGCCGCGGTTTCGCGCTTCTCCTGGCCAATATGGGTTACTCGGTCTTCGCCGTGACCTTCGCGCACAACCAGGGCGACAACTTCCTGCAAGCGGAGCAGATCGCCAATGCAATACGTCGTATTCGCATCCTGCTGAATCGCACCAACGACAAGGCCTTCAAGGTCGACGTGGTGGCGCATTCCAAGGGCAACGCGGCGGTGCAGGTCTACGTGTGCAACGGCCCGAAGATGTTCCCCAAGAAGACCTATCTCACACCCTTCCGGCACGATGTCCGCCGCTACGTGGCCATCGCCTCGGCCTTCCACGGCATCGATATTCCCTACCGCTACTATATGTACAATCTCTTCGTCGCCCAGAAGGGCAACATCAATTCGCCGATGGCGGCCGATGCGCTGGTGTTCTACGGTTTCTGGAAGCAGTTTCCCGAGTGTTCGGTCATCCCGGGCAAGACCAACTATTTCCCCGGACAGTGCCAATTGCTCTACAATCTGGCCAAGAGTGATGTGCCGCTCGGTCCGGAAAGCTACACGGCATCCGACATGAACCTGACCATGACGGTGTTGTATGGTGGCGGCAGTTCGCTGTTCTTGAAGTCGCGCGGCATCGAAGCGGGCATCAACGCCGGCGAACGTCTGATCTACAAGCTCAACGAACAAGGCCTCGAGCCCGACGTGCAACTGGCGGTCATCGCCGGCAAGAACCGCTACATCGCCAATTACATTCCGGGTTACGGCTACTGGCCGATGCCCTGGGAAATCATCTCGCCGCCAGGCGATGGCGTGGTCTTCCTCAAGTCGGCGACGGCTGTCGACGGCATGTTGCGTCGCGGTGCCAAACTCCTGGGGCAAGAGATCGTCGACCTGAACCACCTCGGCGTTGCCTTCCGCACACCGGCCTTCGAGGCGCTCGATCGCTTCCTGATGTGCCCCGACGGGGCCGCGCGCCGGTAATCTTCGTGCCCTGAAAGGACAGCCCTCCATCCATGAACAATCCGTTCGATTTCAGCCGCGGCATGTATGAATCCTGGGAGAAGGCCATGGCCGAGGCCATGGAGAAACTGACCCAGGACGAGGCCTTCGTGAAAAACCTGACCAAGGCGTTTACCGGCACCCTCGATGTGCGAACTCAGATCTCATCGCAGCTCGAAAAGTACCTCAAGTCGATCAACATGCCGACGCGCACCGACCTCGAGCGCCTGCTGGGCTACCTGCAACGCATCGAGTCGAAACTCCTCGATCTCGAAGACCGCCTCGATACCCTGAAAGCACCAAGCGCAACCGCAGCTCCCGATACGGCGGCCGCGCCGGGCAAGAAGAAACAAGCCCAGCGCACAACGTCGGCCCGCCGCACCAAGAAGGGCTGAGACACAGCCGCCCAACGCACGACCACACGCGGGAGCGGCCAGTAGTTCTGCCCCCCCCACGAAGCCCCGGGACACCCATCCGTGCCCGGGGCTTCGTCGTCTTTGGCCAGCACCACTTGTGCGCTGCGCAAGCAGGAACCGCACATTTGTTGTGCGATGCACAATTTTCTCTTGACTCGCCGCCATTCTTCCGATACTATGATGGCAGCAATTCATTTTGCAACACAGGAGGGCACCATGGAAAACTTCGAAACAATGTTCAACGACACCTTCAAAGCCGCCCGCGAATGGCAGTCGTTCTGGGAGAACCGGACCGCACAGATGCTCGACGAGATGGTCAAGTCGCAGCAGTTCGTCAATGCCATGACCAAGTCGCTCGAGCAGAGCATCGACGCCCGCGAGGTCATCAACACCAACGTCGAGCGGTGGGCACAACTGTTCCAACAGGTGACGAAGAAAGACTTCGACACCCTCAACCGGCAGGTGTTCGATCAATCGTATCGGCTCGAGAAGGTCACGCAAACCCTGACGTCGATTCACGAAGAGATGCGCCGCCAGACCGAACTGCTCGCCCGCATCGCCGGCGTGCAGAACGCGAACCACGCCTGAGCGCGCGCGACGGCGGCTTGTCGCGCCGTTGCAGTAAGGAGAGCCCCATGAACCAGGCCATCGCCGACAAAATCAAACTCGCCACCGCAGCCACGGCCGCCAACATCGAACTCTTTTCGAGTCTCACCGAGAGGAACTTCGACCGCCTGATCGATCCGCAACCCAACTCTCCCTTTGCACCGTACATGGGTGCCTGCAAGGTCGAAGAGATCTACCGGTTCGGCACGATGCGGGTGTTCCGCTACCAGCCGGTCACGGAGATTCCGCAAGGCAAAACGCCGTTGTTGCTCGTCCCCTCGATGATCAACCGCGCCTACATCATGGACCTCATGGACGGCAGCAGCCTGGCCGGCTATCTCGTCTGTCAGGGCGTACCGACCTATCTCATCGATTGGGGCACCCCCGGCACCGAGCACAACCATCTGTCGTTCGGGTTCTACGTCGACGACATGACCACGCTGGCCGTCGATGCCGTGTTGCGCGACGCAAAAGCGACAACACTGGGCATGCTCGGCTACTGCATGGGCGGCACCATGGCGCTCATCCACGCAGCACTGCACCCCAAGCGCATCGACCGCCTGACGCTACTCGCCGCTCCCATCAACTTCCATGACGACGGCGTCTTGTCGCAATGGGCCCGCAAAGAGTCGTTCCCGGTCGACCGGGTCGTCGAGGTTCTGGGCCAGATGGACAAAATGATGCTGCAGACCTCTTTCCAATGGCTCAAGCCGCTGTCGCAACTGCAGAAACTGAAGAACCTTTACGAGGGCGCAGCCAATCCGAAGATGGTATCGAGCTTCGTTCATCTCGAAAGCTGGCTCAACGACAACGTCTGCGTTCCCGGTCAGGCCTATCGCGAATACGTGACCACCTGTTACCACGACAACGCCCTGGTCAACGGCACCCTCAAAGTGAATGACCGGCCCGTGTCGCTCACCCAGGTGACCTGTCCCATGCTCAACGTCATGGCCAAAAAAGACCACATTGTGCCGGTCGAGTCATCGCGCATCGTCAGCACCCTGGTGTCCGGCCCGGTTACCGAAGTGCTCATTGATGCCGGTCACATCGGCGTAGCGATGGGCAGCAAGGCCCGCGAGATGTTCACCCAGGTGGCCGGCTTCCACGATCGGCCGCCGGCAGCGCAGGCGGACAAGACCACCGACGAGCCGACCGCCGGCCCAAAGAAAGAAAAACGCAGCCGTCGCTGATGGCAACACCAACAGCAGAAACGCCCCGGCAGGTGCAAACCCGCCGGGGCGTATGTTTTTTTCAATACACGATCAGACCGCGGCGGTCTGCCAGGTAAAGAGCGCTTGCGCAATCTCCTGGCGCAGGAGCAGCCGACCGTCGACCCGTTCCAGGCGACCCTCCAGATGCGCCCGCAGGCATTGTTGCTGGTCCGGGTCGCTGAGGCCCAACCGTCGCGCCATCGTTTGCACCGCCTCCTCGACGTCGATGAACGTCCAGGTAAACGGGCGCCGCAGAATGCGCACATCGGGCAGGAAACCACGGTCGACCATGGCCAGATACAACAGGCTCACCCGCCGACGCTCGAGACCAATCGCCGGCAACGCCAGGGCCGCACGCATCGGCTCGTCGGCCGGGCTGTCAGCATGCGGAATCAGGATCATGCCGCGCCGTTTCGCCGCGGCGCGCAACTTGTCGAGAGCGACTTCGAGGTGACAACTGCCGTCGGCGGCCAGGGCGACGACACCCAGTGCATTGAGGCACAACACGGTGTCGTGGGGTTCGGGCGCCGGCAGATCGAGCCAGCGCCAGGTCATCGTCGGAATCGGCCCGCAGTCTTCCCGTTTCGCCTGCTTCTCGAGTTGGGTCAGCATCGCCGCCGACGAGTCGATGGCGGTGACCCGCTTCACCCGCCGCGACAACGGAATGGCGAAGCCGCCGGGACCGGCGCCGACATCGAGCACCGACTCGCCGGGATCCCACGAAAACAGGTCGAGAAACGCCTCGTTTGCGCGGCGTGACTCGGGCCGATGCACCTTGTCGGCAAAGTCGGCAGCCCGCTTGTGCCAGAACTCCGGGTCGGCTTTGTCCGGCCCGTCGCCCCGATTTTCCTGCCACGGGTGATGATACAGGGCATCCCAATCGATCTGCGGCAATGACAGCATGGCGGTTCCCCCATTTTGTTCGAAGGCGATTGTCCGGCATGTTACCATAACTGCGCAGGAACACCGCCGCCCGGCGCATCTCGTCATCCTTCTGTCTGCGAGGGCCCGAACCATGTCTGCACGTCGTCTGCTGTCCGTCTTGCTGGGAGTGACGATCATCGTCATCGTGGGCCGTTTCGTGCCGGTGGTCGCCGAGGCGGTCGACACGCTCGAGTGGTGGACGGTCGAACAGCGCTTCTCATGGCGTGCCCACCGCCCCGTGGACCCACGTCTCCTGATCATCTCGCTGACCGAGGACACGTATCGCACCCTGAATCGGCCGATCTTTGCCTACAATGCGTTGTATGCACAGTTGATCCACGGCGCCGTGCAGGCTTCGGCGGCCGCCGTGTTTCTCGATGCCGAGCTCGAGGTCGGCAACGACCCGGCCATTCGTGAGATGGTAACCGGAGTGCTGGCCAGCATGGGTCAGTCGTTGCCGGCGTACGTCCTCAACAACCGCCTCGGTTTCGACGTGCCGCTGCGGCGGGCGCTGGCCGGGGCCCGTGGGGCCGGGCTGCCCGTGTTTCTGTGTATGCGCGCTCCCGATCGGGCCGACGAACGGCAGGCGTGCGCCGAGTTCGCCAATCTGGTCCCGCAGCCTCTGCCGTTCTACAACCTCGTCATTCGCGATCGAACGGTACGCGAGCACCAGGTCTTCGCCTTCGACGAACGCGGCCTGCTCGTCCCCTCGACGGCGCTGGCACTGGCACAGGTCGCTGCCCCCCCGGCCACCTTCTCGGCCGACGGCCGTCTATTGCTGGCCGGCAGGCCGGTCGACGGACTGGTCGACCGCCGCGCCTTCATCGATTACGCCGGCCCGAGCGGGCACGTGCCGCAACGACCGCTGCACAATGTATTGCAGGGACTCGCCGCCAACGACTCCGCCACCCTCGACCTGCTCCGCGGCAAGCTTCTGCTGGTCGGCGACTGGACCTGGGCAGACCGCCGCGTGGTGCCGATTCGGCGGCCCGATGACCGGTTCAGCACCATGCAGGGTGTCGAGATTCACGCCCAGGTCGTCGACAATCTCCTGCGCCATCGTTTCCTGCGCGAACTGCCAACCCCATGGCCGTGGCTTGCTCTTGTCTTGCTACTGACCTGCCACGGGCTCGCCTGGGAAGCGGGCGCCGGTATCGGCATCGCCGTCGGGGTGTGCGCCGGCCTGGGTTGGACCGTCACCGCAATGCTGGCGTTTGCCGAAGGTTGGTTGATCGCGCTCGCGTTACCGCTCACCGGACTTCTCGTCCAGGCGGGAGCGTACGGATGGCGACAGTACCGGCACAGCGAGCGGCAACGCCTGGCCATTCGCCATGTGTTCAGCCGTTACGTGAACGACAAGGTCGTCGAGCGGGTGTTGGCCCGCTCCGGCACCCAGATGCTGCAGGGCGAGCGACGCACCATCGTCTGCCTGATCTGCGACATCCGCAATTTCACGACCTTCTCCGAGAACCGCGACCCGGCAACGGTCGTGGCTTTCCTCAATCGCGCGCTCAGCGGCATAACCGACATCGTGCTGGCCCACGACGGACTCGTCGACAAGTTCCTCGGCGACGGCTTGATGGCACTGTTCAACGCCCCTGTCGACTCTCCCGATTTCGCACGCCGCGCCGTCCAGGCCAGTCTGGCCATCGAGCGGTTCTTCGGCGATCTGGTGATCGCCGAGGGTCTGGCCGACGCCGGAACCGAGCCGGGCGCGGCACCGGCCGGGCAAACGGTCATCCGCATCGGTGCAGCGCTGCATCTGGGCGAAGCGATTGTCGGCAATCTCGGTTCAGAGCGCAAAATGGAATACACGGCCATCGGCGATGTCGTGAACACCACATCGCGCCTCGAAGCGCTCAATAAGAAGTTTGGCTCGAGCATCCTCGCCAGCGCCGAAGTCAAACACGCCGCCGGAACCGGATTCGTCTGGGAATCGCTCGGAAGCGAGCAGTTGCGCGGCCGCCAGCAGTCGCTCGAGGTCTTTGCCCTCCGCGGGGCCGCACCGGTAGACGGAGGCCCGCAACCGTGATCGTCCGTTTCTGCTACAATGGGTGCCAGTGTAGGGTTCCGCCGTGTGTGACATTGAGGAGGGAATCATGAACGTTCGCAAGCCGTTGTCGATGGTATGCCTGTTCGCGCTCACTCTGGGCGCGCTGTTCGTTGCCCTGTTGCCCGGCCATGCCGCCGACGTGGGCAAGCCGGTCCTGACCGTCCTGAAAATCACCGGCGAGGCAAAACTCGCTGCCGACGGCACCGTGCTGGTCATCGGCGACTTGCTCAGCGTGGGCGATGAACTGACCCTGGCCACCGCGACAACGCTCGAACTGATGACGCTCGCCGACCCGCATCCGGTTAAGGTCGCGGGCCAGGGCAATGCGGTGGTTGCCGAAGGCGGCAAGATCGAAGCCCGCTCCGGCGCCAAGCTCGAAATCTCGAGCGGAACCCATCTGCAAATGGCCCAAGGGGCCGTTCTGGTCGGCAACGACGCGCAGCAGTTCATGGGGGCCATCACCACAAGTCGGGCCTCGGGCGGGACCACTGATGACGGCGCCGGTCATGGCAGTCAAAAAGAGTCCGGCTACCGCTCGCGCACCCCCGAACAAAGGGGAGCCGCACCCATTACCAACAAAATCCAGAAACGTCTGGATGGGAACGACAAGGAAGAAGGCCTGCGCCAATCCACCGATCCGGCGAAGAGCACCACCGGCGGCAGTGCCTTCGACGAATCAGATGGCAAGGAAAAGGACGCAGCCGGTGGTGCTCTGATCGTTCTCGAAGCCCCTTCCCCCGTTGTTCAAGAGGCCGCCTCCGACCTTGTCACCCCGCAGGAACCCCACTCCAGCAGCCCACCCGCACCCTCCCCCAGCGACAACATTCAGTCTCTGGGCGGACCACAGCCGGCCCCCATGGTCGTGAAGCTCGCCCTTCCCACCGATCTCATCGTGAAAGCCGGCTGGCAAGGCATGCATCCCACCGACCAGTCCGAGCAACATCCGCTGCAATACGCCGACGGCAGACCCGCCTCCTGGACCCTCTATCGCCTGACCACCACCGCCCCGATCGACAAGTTGGGTTTCGAGGTGCAAGGCAAGAGCGGCAGTGTGCACCTGTACAAGGTGACGGCGCTCACGGCGAACCGCGACGCCGCCGAAGCCTGGCGACTGCAGGCCGCAGAGCACCTGCCGCAAGCGGCGCTGGTCTGGCTCGAAATCGCCAATGCCGGTCGTGGCAATGCCCGCGCGGTCACCGTTGCCATGGTCCATTTGGCCCGCGTCCGCGCACTGATCGCCGCACAACTCGAATAATTACAACATAAACACAACGTAATTCTCGACGGTCAGACTCAGTCCATGGACCCCACCACGGCCATCGCTCCCATCACCATCAATCCGATGGTCTGGGTGGCGGGGTGGTCGGTCGTTGGCTGTGTCGCGGGCATTGTCGTCGCCTGGCTCTCGTTTCGCCAGCGTCGGTGCCGGGCCGTCGATTTCCCCGGGCTTTATGTGGGCGCGCTGCCGGTGCTCGGTGCCGCCGGGGCCGCCATGTCAGCACTGCCGGCCCTGCCCGACGGTGCTGCTGCGCCGCTGCTGACCATCGCCGCGGCGGTGGGCTTTCTGGGGACACTGCGTGACGTCTTCGACATCCGCGCCCGCCATGTGTTCCCCTATTACCTGCTCCTGTTGTTGGTCGGCGTGGGTCTCGGAGTCCGGTATCTGCACGTCGATCGGTTGGCACCGCTGCTGGTGTCGATCGCCTGGCCGGCGGTCGTCTTTGGCTGTCTGAAACTGGCTGGTCTCGTTTACGAAATGCCGTTTCTCCTGTCGGCCATCAGCGGCACCACCTGCCTGCTGTTCTTCTCGACCCAGACGCAGACCCCGCCCGAAGCGGTGGTCGTGGCCATGGCCATCACCGTTGTGGGCTTGTTGCTCCACAGTTGCGGACTGCTCTGGATGCGCCTGCACCTGGGCGACGGCGGCAAGATGGCCCTGGCGTATCTGCTGGCCGGGGCGTCGCTGTTGGGCCAGTCGAAGAGCCTTCTGATGTTTGGGCTGCTACTGCCGTCGATGGTCATCATCTATCCGCTCGTGTTGGTCAGCGGTGTGGTCATGACCAGTTACCTGAGCAACGAGTTGTATCGACCGTCTGTCCCCGGACAAACGCGATCGTTCTCGTGGTCGTTGCCACGCGCACCCCTGGTCGTCACCGCCGCGCTGGTGTTCCTGGCGCTCAACTTCGCGATGTTGCTGCGCTTGACCCGTGGCCCGGGCTGGGCTTGGGCCCTGCTCGTGTTGCTCATGGTCGGCTGCGTGGTCTCGACCGCACGGGTGCTGCGCCGACGTGCCGCCACCGACGTAACCCCGGGGGCCCCGGTCGAGATCCTCGGCACGTCGATCGCCAACGTCACCCCCGCCGTCGCTCGCGAACGCATCGTCGCGTTTGTGGCCACGGCAACCGGCCTCACGCACGTCGTGACCGCCGACTCGCTCGCCGTCATGCGCGCGCAACGCGACCCTGCGTTTGCGCGCATCCTCGCCCGCGCCGAACTCGTCGTTCCCGATGGAGCCGGCCTCGTCTGGGCCGCCGATTTTCTGGGCCGACCTGTGGTCTCACGGGTTCCGGGTGTTGCCCTGGTGGAAGATCTGTGTCACGAGGCCGCGACGCGGCAATGGCGCATCGCCATCGTCGGTGCCGAACCGGGAGTGGCCGATCGCGCTGCTGCTCTATTGCGGGACCGGCATCCGGGACTGACGTTTACGGGGATCTGGCACGGTTTCTTCGGAGAAGGCTCGCAACTCGAGAGCGATATTATAGCCGCGCTCCAGACGACGCGCCCCCAACTGCTGTTCGTGGCCATGGGGGTTCCCCGTCAGGAACGGTGGATCAACCGCATGCGCAACGTGCTGCCGCCCCTGGTCGCCATCGGCATCGGCGGCAGCCTCGACGTGATCAGCGGTTCGATTCCCCGCGCGCCGGTGTGGATGCAACGGTTCGCTCTCGAGTGGCTTTACCGGCTGTGGCGCGAGCCTTCCCGTTACCGCCGCATGCTCGGCATCCCACTGTTCGTGCTCGCCATTTTTCGCCACAAATGGCGGGGTTGACCGCGCCCGCCTGATCGCCCCGGGTTCATTGACGAGGGGGTACGCCCGCGCTATACTCGGCGCGGTCACATCAATGATGTGGTCACCGCGAGTGCCGGCCACCGGTCTCGCCCCGGGCGGACATCACCTAGCCACCGGAAACACGCCATGCACGGGGAGGCGCCAATGGGTTTCACCCTCGGAATTCGACGAGAAGACAAGAGCGTGTGGGAACGACGGGTGCCGCTCGTCCCCGCCGATATCGCCATGCTGGGCGCCATGCACTCGGTCCGCGCCATCATGCAACCCTCATCGATTCGGGCGTTTCATGACGCGGAGTATCAACGCACCGGCGCCGAGGTCTCCGAAGACCTTTCGGCCTGTGACCTGGTGATGGGTGTGAAGGAGATGCCGCTCGAGTTCTTCCGCAAGAACGGCTCCTATTTGTTTTTCTCGCACACGGTCAAGGGGCAACCGCACAACATGCCGATGTTGGCGCGCCTGGCCGAACTCGGCTGCACCCTGCTGGATTACGAGCGCATCGTCGACGACGACGGGCGGCGCCTGGTGTTCTTCGGCCGTCATGCCGGTCTGGCCGGGATGATCGACACGCTATGGGCACTCGGGGCCCGCCTCGAGTCGCAGGGCGTGACCACGCCGTTGTCGCGCATTCGCAAGGCCCACGAGTATCCCAGTCTCGAGGCGGCCAAACTCGCCATCCGGCTCATCGGCGGCGAGATTGCCAAGCACGGGTTGCCGGCCGGTCTGGCACCGGCGGTCATCGGGTTTGCCGGTTACGGCAACGTGTCCCGTGGTGCCCAGGAGATCTTCGATCTGCTGCCGCATCGCGAAGTCACCCCCGAGGAACTGCTGCACCTCGACGTCACCAACGCAGCCACCGACGATACCAGGCGCTTCATCAAGGTCGTGTTCCGTGAAGAACACACGGTCAGACCGGCAGCCGCGGGCACGCCGTTCGACAAGAACCACTATTTCGCCCACCCCGAGCAATACGTGACCAACTTTCGTCAGTATGCCGAAAAGTTGTCGATTCTCGTTAATTGTATTTACTGGACCCCCCAGTGCCCCCGACTGTTGTCGTGTGCCGACGCCCGCGCGATGTGGGGCGCGGGCCGCACCCCGAAGCTCATGATTGTCGGCGACATTTCCTGCGATATCGACGGTGGTATCGAATTCACCGTCAAAGCGACGCAGCCCGATTATCCGGTCTTCGTCTACGATCCAGACACCGCCACGAGCCAAGACGGGGTGCGTGGACACGGCCCGATCGTCATGGCGGTCGACAACCTGCCGTGCGAACTGTCGACCGAGGCCTCGCAAGAGTTCAGCCAGGCCCTCATGCCCCTGATGCCCGAACTGTGCACCCTCGACACCGCAAAACCGTTCGCAGACTGCACCTTGCCGGCGCCGCTGCGCCGCGCGGTCATCCTCTGGCGCGGCGAGTTCACCCCGGATTACGCGTTCATGCGCGCGTTTCTCGAAAAGTGAGCATCGGGGTCACGGCGGCCGACCGGCCGGCAAACAAGACAACGACATTATAACGTATTTACGTTTGAGCACACCCCGGGGCCATTGCGTGCGCGCCCGGCAAACGAAAGGAGCGGAACGGAATGACCAAGAACAAGAAACAACAGAACGTACTCGTGTTGGGCGCGGGCCTGGTGGCGCGGCCGCTGGTGCACTATCTCCTGCAGAAGACGCCGCATACCGTCATTTGTGCGAGCCGCACCGTCGCCAAGGCCGAGGAACTGGTGCGCGGTTTTGCCCGTGGCCACGCGAAACCACTCAACGTCGAAGACAAGGGGTCGCTCGAGGCACTGATCGAGAACTGCGATGTCGCCATCAGCCTCGTCCCCTACATCCACCACGTCACGATTGCCGAGTTGTGCATCAAGCACAAGAAGCACATGGTCACGACCAGCTACGTGAGCGACAAGATGAAGGCGCTCGACGTCGCCGCCCGTGAAGCCGGCATTCTCATCCTCAACGAGATCGGTCTCGACCCCGGCATCGACCACATGTCGGCAATGCGCATCATCGACCGCGTGCATCGTGACGGCGGCCAGGTCCATGCGTTCAAGTCCTATTGCGGCGGGCTGCCGGCCCCGGAGGCCAACACCAACCCGCTGGGTTACAAGTTCAGTTGGAGTCCGCGCGGCGTGCTCATGGCCGGTCGCAATACGGCCAAGTATCTCGAAGAGGGTCGGGTCGTCGAGGTCCCGGGTCCGGAGTTGTTCAACAACCACTGGCTCATCGAAGTCCCTGGCGCCGGCGCTTTCGAGAGTTACTTCAACCGCAACTCCCTGCCCTATCAAGAAATTTACGGGATCAAAGAAGCCCGCACTCTCTACCGCTGCACGTTGCGCAATCCAGGATGGTGCGAGTTCTGGTACCGCATGGCCGCGTTGGGATGGCTCAACGACACGCCCCGCAACGATCTGGCCGGCAAGACCTGGGGCCAGGTGCTGCGCACCATGGTACCCGGCAAGGGGAGCCTGCACGACGATCTGTGCAAGCACTGGGGCATGTCACCGGAAGCCAACCCGGTGCAGCGGTTGACCTGGCTCGGTCTCGACGGCGATGCCCCGGTCCCGGCCGGCCCGAACAATCTCCTCGATCTGCTCTGTGCCCACCTGATGAAGAAACTCGAACTCGGGCCCAAGGAGCGCGACATGATCGTGTTGTTCCACGATTTCATGGCGGTCTACCCCACCCGCACCGAACGGATCACCTCAACCCTCATCGACTGCGGCCAACCCGAGGGCGATTCGGCCATGAGCCGAACCGTGAGCCTGCCGGCCGCCATCGCTGTCCGCCACATTCTCGAGGGCAATTTCGCCAATGTCCGCGGCGTGCAGATCCCGGTCATGCCAGAGGTCTACAATCCGGTCCTCGACGAACTCGAGACCATGGGCATCCGCTGTCTCGACGCTACCATCCGTTTGTCCGGTCGCTGAGCCAACACCGACCCCAACGCCCTGCATCGGCCGACCGCCGCGGCAGGGCGTTTTACTTTGTATTGCTTCAGCGCTCGCCGACCGTCGTCGTGCCGGCCGTCTGGCGCCGCGTCAGTTCTTCGCGCATGCGGCCCCACTGCTGCATCAGGTCGGGCGGCAACAGACCCGGCGGGCTGGCAAGCACCGCCTGCGATTCGAGCCACCGGCCGTTTTCCATGAGCGACTCGGCCCGCTTGAGCAACATCTGCCCCTCGGCCCCCATGATTTCCTGGCTGAACCAGGCTTGGAACCCATAGCGGGCGACGAGCGCCTGATACTGCGCCTCGATCAATGGCAAGTTGACCCGACTGTCGGCCAGCGTGTGCAAAAATGCCTGACGATCGGCAAGAAACCGACACCGTGGCAGCATGGCCGCCGCCCTGGTGTCACCAGGAGCGAGCGCGAGCAATGCCTCGAAATACGGCACGGCCCGACAGGGGGTGCCAGAATCGAGCATACGTTGTGCATCTTCGTGCAGGCGCATGATCACATAACTGACTTGCAGCTTCTGGCCTACGCTGATGACCGTCAACAAGACGAGAATGCTCGTGGCCGCCAGCCAACCCCGTCGATTCGTCGGACACCGCCGCCAGGCCAGGACCCCCCAAACCCCAAGACCGGTGCCGACCGCAGCAAATGCCACGCTCAGCTCGGGTTGCACCCACAAGAGGCTGACGAGAAACGCCAGGCTGCACCCCATCACCGTCTGCCACAGGCGTCGTTCGGTCAGATCTTCACGCAAATGGTGAATCCGGGTCGTCAAGGCCGTGTTGGCCGGAGCATCGATCAGCAACTCCTCGAGCAAACGCAAGGCATCGGCCCGGTTGCCGCTGGCCTCATGAATGTCGGCAAGCAATGCCTTGTGCTCGGGGTTATCGGGCTGTCGCGTCAAGAGAAACTCGGTGCGCATGCGCGCCTCGCCCAGTTCGCCACCCTTCATCAACAGGAGAATCCGCTCCCGCTCGCTCAGCGGCGACGCCGGTACGCCCGGCCCCGTCGGAATGCCCTGCGGCGCGCCGGGAGCCGGCAGCCGTGCCGCTGCGCGCCATGAGCCATGGCCTCGACCGCATCGCCGCTGGCGATCTCGCTGTCGATCTACACATCGCGCGGGCCGATGAGGTCGGCGAGGCGACCCAGATGCTGGATGGCATGACCTGGAGCCTGCGCGAACGCCGGACGCTGACCCGTTTCGTCGCGCCCCAGGTGCTCGACGTCGTCGCCGGGGGCGATCTGCAGGAGATCCTGGCTGGCCATCAACGAGAGGTCGCCGTATTGACCACCGACATCCGTGATTTCACCACGCTGTCTGAGCGTCACTCTGCCAGCGAGATGTTCAGTACCCTCAACGACCATCTCAAGGCCATGACTGCGGCCATCCAGAGTTGCGGTGGCGTCATCGATCGCTTCATTGGCGATGCCATTGTCGCCGTCTTCTATCCAGCCAACGACGGCACGACGGTCGAGGCGCGCGCCTATGCTGCCGCCGAACGCATGATGACGGCCCACCGCGACCTGCTTGGCCAACGCAAGTCTGCAGACCGGTTCAGCTACGCGATCGGGGTGGGCATTGACGCCGGCCCCGTGTTGGCCGGTGCCCTGGGCGACGAGCAGGTCCGCCTCGACTACACCGTTTTGGGCGATCCGGTGGCTCGGTCCGCCGAACTGGAGGCCGCGTCAAAGAAGGGACGGGCAACCCGCATCGTCGTCTCGGACCGCGTGCGCAGTGCGCTGGCAACCACAACCCATTTCATCCCGGTGGATGACGAACCCAGCGCATGGGAAGCCTTCGCCCCGCTGTCAACCCAGACACCCGCGACGCCCCAACCATCGTGCCAGCCACGATTGGGGCGCGAAACGCCAGTTTCGCGCAGTGCAAACGACCCGCCCGGAGAGTCTGCGCAACCCGGCACGCCTGCATCGCGCGCGCCGTCCGCATGGTTGTTCGCTTTCTGGCTCGCGCCGGTCATGTTGCTCGGGGTCGCGACCATGTTGCTCTATTCGACGACGCAAGCCACCGTGGGCCAGGAGATCAAGCAGCGGTTGCGCGAGGCTGCGCCGTCCGTGCTGGCGGGGTTCGATCCGGAGCTGTCCCTGTCGCAGGACCTTCGCGCCATCGTCGCGTCGGCGACGCAACTGGCATGCATACAGCAGCAATATGAGACGGGAGTCGCCTCTGCGCTTGCCCATCTCTTGCGCAACGCGACCGACTCGTATCCCGGGCTGCGCTGGGCCTACATCGATCACCTGCCCCCAGGGGAGACCTCTTCGCCAGCCACGGGCTCGCCAGTCGCATCCATGGCCCAGGTCTACCTCCTGGGAACAGCAACCAGCAGAATCGCTGCCCAGTGTGGTTTCGCCGCCGACGAACGAGACCGCGCCCTCAACCTCTCGAGCTTGCAGCGTTGGCCGCCGACCGGTAACGAGATCCACGACCCCGTGCGGCACACCGCGGCCCTGACGGACTGGATGCATACACTGTATTCACGATCCATCGTCGACCCGGGCTACCTTTTCAGCATGCTCAAGCTCGTCGAAACCAGGGCGCGCTGGAGTTCGCTGTTCGAGTTGCCGCGCATCTGTTACCTCGAAAACCTCGAGTGGCACCGTCTCACCTCCTTCCAGCAGCGACCGGCAAGCGCCAGCAGTCTGCCGTGGCCCCGGGCCTGGGCGGTCCATTCGCCCAATCGCCGGTGCGATCGATCGACCCGTGATGGCGGACTGCGTTCCCTGGAACAACAATTCGGCATGTTCATCGCCACCTTCGACCCTGCCGAAGGCTGGGTGCGCCCTGCCGAACGCAGACTGTGCCAGACGTGGGCGAATGCACGTTTTCGCGTGGCCATCACCCATGCCGGCGTGGGACTTGCCACGAGCACCCTTCACGCCGGGTCCAGCCTGGCAGATACGCTTCGTGACCGCCCCGACGAGATTCTCTTCGGCACATCCATGGTGGGCGACTGGGTCGTTCACTCGCCTCCCAGCATTTACGTTGGCACCCAGTCCGTCCGCGTCGTTCTGGCACAACAACTGCTTTGGCGGGATGTGCTGGGCAGAATGACACCGCTGCCGTGGATCTTCCTGACCCTGTGGTTCGCCGTCGGGGTGCTGTTGGTCCTGCATGCGCTCTCGATGACCGGCAAGCAACGAATCGGGGTCCGAGGCCAGTTGGTGTCGGCGTTCGTCGGCGCCCTCGTGCCAACGCTCGTCTTGACCGCAACCATCCTCGAGCGATCGGCCAGCGAAACTGAAACCGGCGTTCGCGCCGATGCCCGCGCGACGATTCACACCGCCGTCGAGCGCTGTGACTCTGGCGCCGACATGGTCCTCGACTGGGCTCGCCATCTGCTCTTGCGTGAGTCGGCCGATCCCGAAATCGCATCAGCCGCCGTCGCGCCGCCCAGTGCCGACCGCGCCCAAGCGATCCAAGCGGCGAGCGAGCGGATGCTGAAACGGCTTTACTCCCGCGGACTGCCGGTCACCCGCGCGATCGTCACGCCACCCCGCGGTCGCTCGATCACCGGATTCTCCAGCGAGGTGTCCAACCCGGCACGCGACGCCTACGCGTGGGATCTGATCACCGACCTCATCGAGGGGCTGCGTGGTTCTGACCAGGAAAACGCCGGGGCCGAAGGGGTTGGCATGGTCGAGTCGAGCCGCTTGCTCGTCCGCTCCGAGCTCGATACCTTCAGAAACGGGCATCTGATCATCTTCGGCGACGAGGCCACCGCGCACTGTTTTCTGCGTCCCGTGTTTTGGGATTTCACGCGACTCGGAGGAGAGAGCGAGCGGTTGTTGTTCGGTCGCGACCAGCCGACCGCAGGCGGCAAAAACACGGTCATCAAGATCGAACTCGGCCGCCCCTGCCTCGAACGTCTTGTGTTCACCAGCTTCGCAGAACTCGACACCGACCACCGTTTCGCTGCGACCACATTCTCGTTTTCGGTGCAGGAGTGGTGCGACGTCGACCTCGAGCCCCCCTTCGTGACGTTCGCCGCCAACAACCGCATTCTCGACCCACCCATGCGCAATCGCGGGACGAGTGCGCCTGCCCCCTACATCGCGCCACGCATGGTCGCCGCCAAGAACAACGAACCGGTCAGCATGGTCGTGGCGAGCGGCAGCGAAGAAGCATACATTGTATTTTATCCCACGCGCAACCTTGGTGATTACATCATCACCGCAGCCGTCTCGATCGGTTCTCTGCTGCAACCGGTCCGCCAGGGTCACGCGGTCGATCGGCTCGTATTGCTGGCCATCGGTCTGCTCATCGTCGTTCTCGCTGGCACAGTAGCGCGACAGTTCCTCGATCCGGTGCATGGACTGGTCGCCGCCTGCCGTGCCGTTACCGACGGTGATTACTCGCGGCGTCTGCCCGAACACTGGACCGGGGAGTTCGGGGTTCTGGCCCGGGCCTTCAACAAGATGGCCAGCGAAGCCCAACGGGGACGTCTGCTCGGGCGCTTCGTCTCCGATTCGGTGCGCGAAATCGCGGGTCGGCACGCGCTCGACGAGGCCACGCTCGCCGGCCGCTCCGCGCACTGTGTCGTGCTGTTCGCACAAGTGGCGGGTTTCAAGAAGATCCTGACCTCGACGGCACCCCATCTGCTCGTGGCCGAACTCAACCGTCACCTGCAGACCCTATCCCCGATTGTCCGCGACCACGGCGGTGAGATCGACAAATTCATCGGCGACAAGATCCTCGCGGTGTTTCATGAGACTCCGGCGAGACCGTTTCCCGAAGCCGTGCGCGCGGCCGTGACGGC
>CAZADH010000063.1:0-24584 GCA_964483805.1 uncultured bacterium | reverse complement strand
GCCCTGGTGCGCAAAGGCACACTCAACTACACGTCTCGCCCCGGTTCGGCAGGCCAGGTGCTGACCGTCACCGATGGCGACGGCAACGCCCTCACCGATGCTTCGGTCTGGTTGGCCGGCCGCGAGTACCGCCCCGATGCGAGCGGTTCGATTTCGATACCGTATTCGAACCGGCCGGGATCGGCCAATATCATCATCGAGCGCAACGGTTTCGCCGTCTTGCAGCCCTTCCAGCACCTCGGCGAGAATTACCGGCTTGCGGCCGGGTTTGTCGCCGATCGTGAAGGTTTGCTCGAGAACAGGTCGGCCAAGGTGCTCGTCCGCCCGGTGCTGACCCTCAACGGCGTGCCCGTTGATATCAAGCTGCTCGGCGACGCGGTGTTCGAGATCGCCACCGTCGACCGCGACGGGATCGGTGCAACGAAAGAGCTGCGCAACCTCGAGTTCAAGAACGACGGCGAGACCGTCGTCGAGTTCAAAACCCCCGAGCGGCTGGCGCGCATCTCGCTATCGCTGAAAGGCAAGGTCGACAACCTCAGCCAGGGCAAGAAGGTCGATCTGCAAACCTCGACCACGCTCGACATGAACGGAATCGACAAGAGCGACAAGGTCGAGGATCTGCACCTGCGCCACTCGGCCGGGGCATGGAGCATCGAGCTGTTCGGCAAGACCGGTGAACCGAAAGCGAATCGCCCGATCAACGTCGAGTTGAAGCACCGCGAGTTCCGCCGCACCGTCCACGCCACGCTGCAGACCAACGAGAAGGGCCGGGTCGACCTTGGTGCACTGGCCGACATCGCCTGGGTCAAGGCCGTGGGCCCCGAAGGCACCACGCGAACCTGGCCGCTCTGGACCGACCGGCTGACCACCCCCAGTGCCATTCATGTGTCGGTCGGCGAGCCGATTCTCGTACCGTGCATGATCGAACCCGACAGCAAACTGCGGGATCTGTGCAGCCTGCTCGAGACCCGCGCCAATGCTTACACCGCCGACTTCACCGAAAGGGTCAAGCCCAGCGACGGTTTCCTCGAAATCAGCGACATTCCGGCTGGCGATTACGAACTGTGGATCAAACCAAGCCAGACGGCCGTGAAGATCCGCGTCACCCGCGGGAAGAAGGTGGGCCGCCATTACGTGTCGCGCGACCGCTATCTGCAGGCCGCCCCACGTGAGCCCGTGCAGATCCGCACGATCGACACGACCGGCAATGCCGACGTGGTCAAGATTCGCATCGGCCATCCGCACGCCGGCACGCGCGTTCATGTGGTCGCGACCCGGTTCCACCCCACCGCAGATCCGTTTGCCCGCCTGTGCGCCCCCGGTTATCCCGAACCGGGCGTGGTCCGCGTCGGGCCGCCGGTGTCGCTCTATGTTTCCGGGCGCAACATCGGCGACGAGTATCGCTACATCCTCGAACGTAAATACAGCAAGATACTTGCCGGCAACATGCTGCGGCGCCCCAGCCTGCTCTTGAATCCCTGGTCGTTGCGCAAAACCGACACCGGCACCGATCAGGCACAGGCCGGCGACAATTACAACGCTCTGGCCCCCGGAGCCATGCGCGACGAGGCCGGCGCTGTGCCGGAATGCGAGCCGATGGAACCCGAGGGTGCGAGCGATGGCTTCTCGAGCCTCGACTTTCTCGCCGATCCCGCGCTGGTGATCGCCAACCTCGAGCCCGGCGAAGACGGCACGGTAACCGTCGAGCGCAAGTTGCTTGGCAATCGCCAGCAGTTGCACGTGTTCGCTGTCGACCCTGGCAATACAGTGTATAGACAAGCGGCCCTCCCCGACGTAGCCGCGCCCCCCAAAGACCTACGTTTGCTGCACCCGCTCGAGGCCGACAAGCACTACACCGAGCAGCGCAACATCACCACCCTGGCCGCAAGCCAGGCGCTCACCATCAACGACATCACCACGGCAAAAATGGAAGCGTACGACTCCCTCGCCGGGGTGTATTCGCTCTTCGTGACCCTGAGCCACGATGCCACCCTCACCGAGTTCTCGTTTGTGACCACGTGGCCCGAGTTGAGCGTCGAGAAGAAACGTGAGCTGTACTCGAAGTATGCCTGTCACGAACTGAGTTTCTTCTTGTACAAGAAAGACCCTGAGTTTTTCGGTGCTGTCATCAAGCCATATCTTGTAAATAAGAAAGACAAGACCTTCCTCGACCACTGGCTGTTGGGCAACGACCTGTCTGAGTATCTCAAACCCTGGGCGTTCGGTCGTCTCAACATCGTCGAGCGCATTCTGCTGGCACAGCGCATCAACGGCGAAGGTCCGCAGATGGCCCGTCATACCAAAGACCTCTTCGATCTGCTGCCGATCGACACTGACAAGCAGAACGAACTGTTCAACACAGCGCTGAAGGGCAGCGCGCTCGAGACCGGTGACCGCTTCGGTTTCGAGGCCAAGAAAAGCGCGGCGTTGGCGGCCAAACCGGTACCGCGCCCCTCGATGGCCCGGCCGATGGCCCCGCCGCCACCGCCGCCCCCTTCGGTCATGCCGACGGGCGGCGCGAAAATGGACGACAGCGAGATGGATTCGTTCGAGTCGCCGGCCGATGAAGGGATGGCCGCCAGCGAGATCGCCGCCGCCCCGATGCCGCAGAAGGCGGCCGGCAAACTGGCCAAGCGGGCTGGCCGTGCCGATCTCGAGATGAAGAGCCGGTCGCGCGGCCTGGCCGCCGACATGAAAGAGATGGAGGAGGACACCCTGCGACGCAAGCAGGTGCGCCAACTCTATCGGGCCCTCGAGAAGACCGAGGAGTGGGTCGAGAACAACTACTACAAACTCCCGATCGAACGCCACGTCGCGGGTCTGATCACCATCAACGGGTTCTGGAGCGATTACGCGGCCGCGCCTGGCGACAAGCCGTTCCTGTCGAACCGGGTTGCCGAAGCATCTCGCAACTTCCCCGAGATGATGTTCGCGCTTGCCGTGCTCGATCTGCCCTTCACCCCGGCGTCGTTCACGGCCGATTACGGCGAAACTAAACTCGCGTGGGCACCGTCGCGCGGCGCCATCGTCTTCCACAAAGAGATCAAACCGGCAGAGCAGACAACCAAGGCCCAGACCCTGCTCGTCGGGCAGAACTTCTTTGCCAATGACGACCGCTACCGCAACGAAGGCAACGAACGGTTCGACAAGTTCGTTACCGAGGAGTTCCTGCCCGCCCGTGTCTACGGTTGCCAGGTGGTGCTGACCAACCCGACATCGAGCCGCAAGAAAGTCGATGTGTTGCTGCAGATCCCGCACGGCGCCATCCCGGTGCTCAACGGTTTCTACACGCGCAGCGTCCACCGCCAGATCGAACCGTATTCGACCCAGACCATCGAGTATTTCTTCTACTTCCCCAAAGCCGGTCAGTTCGGCCACTTCCCGGTTCACGTCGCGCAAAACGAGCAATTGATCGCGTGTTCCGACCCCTTTGTCTTCAACGTCGTCGAGGCGCTGACCAAGATCGATACGACCTCATGGCAGCACATTTCGCAGAACGGTTCCGAGAAAGACGTGCTCAACTACCTCGAGGCCAACAACATCGATCGGCTCGACCTGACCCTCATGGCCTGGCGCCTGCGCAATCGCAACTTCTTCGACCAGGCGATCGCACTTCTGACCAAACGCCATGTCTATCGCGACGTGATCTGGTCTTATGCCATGCACCATCGAGACGTGAACACCGCACGCGAGTATCTGGCGCATTCCCCCTTCACCACCCAGGTTGGCAGCAACATCGCCAGTGAGTTGCTCAACGTCGATCCGGTGACCCGCTTCACCTACCAGCACCGCGAATATTGGCCGTTGGTCAACGCGCGGGCGTATCAACTGGGCAAGAACCGCAAGATCCTCAACCAGCAGTTCTCTGAGCAATACAACAAGTTGCTCATCGACCTGTCCTACCGTCGCGCGCTCACCGATGCCGATCGTCTGGCCGTGACGTACTACATGGTATTGCAGGATCGCATCGAGGAAGCGCAGCGCTTCTTCGCCGCTCTCAAGGATGCCGGCCTGGTTTCCACCCTGCAATACGACTACATGAAGGCCTGGCTGGCCTTCAGCGCCGAGCAACCCGCGGTCGCACTCGACGTTGCCCGCAAGTATCTCGACCACCCGGTCGATCGCTGGCGCAAACTGTTCCAGGATGTCGCAGCCCAGGCCGAGGAGATCACGGGCAAGGGTCCGAAGGTCATCGACAAGGACGACCGTGACCAGCAACAGGTGCAACTGGCCGCGACCGAACCGAACCTGTCGTTCAAGGTCGAAAACCGGGTGATCACTCTGCGTTACCAGAACCTGAGCAAGTGCCGCATCAATTACTACCTGATGGATATCGAACTGCTCTTCTCGCGCAACCCGTTCGTGCAAGAGGTGACCGGTCAGTTCTCGGCCATCGAACCGAACGAGTCGACCGTCGTCGAACTCCCGGCCGGCCAGGCGTCACTGACCATCGACCTGCCCACGGGGCTGCGCGATCGCAACGTGATGATCGAGATCACCTCGGGCGGCGTCACCCGCTCCCAGGCGTATTATCAGAACTCGTTGGGCATCGATGTCCTCGAGAACTATGGCCAGGTGCGCCTCGCCCACGAACGCACCCATGAGCCGCTGGCAAAGGTCTACGTGAAAGTCTACGCCCGCATGAAAGACAAGGAAGTGCGGTTCTACAAAGACGGTTACACGGATCTGCGCGGCCGGTTCGACTATGCGTCGTTGAGCACCAACGACCTCGACAATGTGGAACGGTTCTCGATTCTCATGATGAGCGACCAGTATGGCGCGGTGGTGCGCGAAGCGGCTCCGCCCAAGCAATGATCGACCGGCGCGGCCCACGGAAATCCGCGCCGACGAGAAAGGAACCCGGGGGATTGTCCCCCGGGTTCTTTGTTTCTGCGGAGTCTGCCCGGCCGGGTCATGCCACGCGGCCGACACCAACCAACTGGCGAACTACTCGAGCGTGCAGGCCATCGACAAGCCGATGTCGGCCGTCGGCGCGACGTGGGCAAGAGGGAGGACCCCCGCCATATCGAGGACGTCGTGCATCAACGGCGAAAGCGCGGTCAGGACCACGTGACCCTGATGATCTTCGCGCAGGCGCAGGACAACTTCGAGAATGAGCGCCACCCCGGGGCTGTCGATGAGCCGACAGCGCGAAAAATCGAGCAGCACTTTGACCTTGGGAGTCAGCGCCGGAAACAGGTGGTTGTCGAGCCACTCGCGGGCATCGTCGGTGAAACGGCCTTCGACATCGACAACGAGCACCTCGCGCAGCGTGCGCAAGTTGAGCACGGAAGACATCGGACCACGGTTCCCGCCAGTCATACCGGCAATGTATCACAGGACGAAGTCCAGGCAAAGCGGGTTTTCGGTCTGGGGCGGGCGGACCGGTTGTCCGGCGTCCTGGCGCGCTATATAATGATGCTTGCGTATCCGCACCGAATGAGCGAAACCAAGCGAGGAGGGCGTTGTGAAGAAACTGTTGTTGATGGTGATGTGCCTGGCAATCGCCGCACCCGTACTGGCAGCCGATGGCTTCGTCCTGCGCAACACGCGCGGCCCGGATCTCGACGTGCGCGTCGACGTTCCTAATGCCCGCCTGGCCAAACGCGAGGTCGACGGCAAAACCCTGGTCGCCGTCGGCATCGACAAATCCCGGTTGACCCAGGAACTGGGCCTGCCCGAGCTGCCGGTCATGTCGGCTCTGGTCATGTTGCCGTTCGAGCGCAACCCGAGCGTCACCATCGCCAACAAACAGTGCCAGGTGGTCTCGCTCGAGGGCCGGGTGATGCCAAGCAAAGGCCGTCTGACCCGCAACATCGACCCGACCAGGATCCCGTTGTCGTTCGACAAGATGTACGAGACCGACGCCTGGTATCCCAGTGACGACCAATTGGTTCAGGTCGGCGCGCCCTTCATTTTCCGGGATGTCCGCGGGGTGCGCCTCGAAGTCAACCCGGTGCAATACAATCCAGTCAAGAAACAGTTGCGCATCTATCGCAACTTCACGCTCAAGATTGCCTTCGACCAGCCCGCCACCAATCTGCCCAAGCGCGGCCGCGTCCAGATTTCATCGGTGTTCGAACCGCTCTACAAGTCGTTCTTCATCAACTTTGCCCGTCAGGCCGCCCGCCTGCCGCGCCTCGAGGAGAACGGCCGTTTGCTGATCGTGGCTCCAGACGAACTGGCCGACGCAGCAATGCCGCTGCTGGTCTGGAAAAAGAAATGCGGCCTCGATGCCCGCCTGGTGAAGCTGTCGGAGATCGGCGGCGCCAACAGCACCGCAATCAAAGACTGCATCCAGAAAGAGTTCGACCGCGGTGGCCTGACCCATGTCGTCCTCGTTGGCGATGTGCAGCAGATGCCGACGCTCAAAGGTGTCAAAGAAAACGCCGACAGCGACCCCTGCTACGTGAAACTCGCCGGCAACGATCATGTTCCTGACGCCATGATCAGCCGCATCAGTGCGACCACTGCCGACGAGGTCGCCTACCAGGTGGCGAAGTTCATCAATTACGAGCAATACCCGAGCACCGGTGACAGTGCGGCCTGGTATACGAAGGCCATGGGGATCGCCAGCGCCGAGGGCAATCCGACCGATTTCGAGCGGTGCAACGAACTGCGCAACGCCCTGTTGGCCAACAATCGCTTCACTGCGGTTGACCAGATCTACGACAAGGCCCACGTCACCTCGACGGGTGGCGGCTCGGCGGGTGGTTATCCGCCGTATCCCGGTTTCCCGCCGCACGTTCCGGGCATGCCGGGGCCGCATCTGCCACCAATGATGGACTATTCGATCGATCGCGATGGCTCGGTGACGGCCGCGCTCTCGCTCAAAGACCAGATCGCCGTTGGTGTCAACGAGGGCCGCAGCTTGATCAACTACATCGGTCATGGCAGCAAGACCACCTGGGTGACTTCGGGGTTCTCGGTTGCCGACTGCCAAAACAAGCTGCAGAACGGTTGGAAGCTGCCCTTCATCATTGATGTGGCCTGTGTCAACGGTGCCTTTGCCGCAGCCACCGATTGCTTCGCCGAGGCCTGGATGAAGGCCGGCAACCTCGACAGTCCGCGCGGAGCCGTAGGCATCTTCGCAGCCTCGACCAACATGGAGTGGGTGCCGCCCTGCATTGTCCAGGCGGAAATCACCAAAAATTACATTGTAAATAACTTGTACAAGACCGCCGGCGGCCTCATGATGAACGGCATCATGAAGGGCCTCGAACAATACGGCATCGAGCCGAAGGGTTCGGGCGTCATGATGGCCGAGCAGTGGCACTGGTTCGGTGACTGCACCACGCTGGTGCGCACCCGGGTGCCCAGCAAAATCGAGTGCAAGGTGAGCATCACGGCTGCGGAGGGCAACTCTCGCGTCGAGGCCACCGTGGCCGATGCCAACGGGGCATTGATCGAAGGCGCCCGCGTCACCTGCTACACCGATCGTTTTGAAACCGTGGCGGGCGCATGCACCGACGCGGCCGGCAAGGCGAGTTTCTCGATGCCGGTGGCCCGCGGCACGACGGGTTACGTCACCGTTGTCGGCAGCGACCTGATCCCGATCGTCGACCAGCCCGTGCAGTTCTGAATCTGCCCGGAGTGACGAAGGGCGACCGCCGCGAGGCATGCGGCGGTCGCTTTTTTCTTGGGCGGACAGAGGCTCTTTTTGTCGGCCCGTTCGCCCGTTCTGGCGATTGGCAGTTTTTTTTCGAGGCGCGGGTTGTGTACCGGTTCGAGGGTTCGTTATAATAAACAATAGTCAACCTATCTTGTATCAAATTGTATCGAGGAGGGAATAGCGTGCGAAAACTGTGGCAGACTGTTTTGAGTGTGGTTCTGGTGTTGGTGGCCCAGACGGCTTTTGCAGGGTTCATCCTGCATGACGTCAAGGGTGCGAATACCGAATTGACCGTGGCCGTGCCGCGCGTGTCGCTGGCCGATGTCATGGTTAATGGTTCCAAAGCCATTACCTTCAATGTCGATGGCGCTCGCGCCAGTCAAGATGCCGGCCAGCCCGAACTGCCGATCATGTCGGCGTTGTTGATGGTGGCCAACGATCGCGATCCCAAGGTGACGATCGTCAACAGCCAATACAATGTATTGAAGCTGGATGCCCGGGTTGCCCCGAGCAAGGGCCCGCTGACCCGCAACATCGATCCCACCACCGTGCCGTTCGTGTTCGGTGATGCGTACGAGCAGGATGCGTGGATTCCGGCCGACAACCAGCTCGTGACCGTCGAGCAGCCGTTCATCTTCCGCGATGTTCGCGGCACCCGCCTGCAGGTCGCCCCGGTTCAGTACAATCCGAAGCGCAACGAAATCCGCGTCTACAAGAGCATTCGCGTCCGCGTCACCAACGACCAGCCGATGCGCGGTCCGGCGTTCAAACAACAGCCGATTTCCCGCGAGTTCGAGCCGATCTACGCGCGCCACTTCATCAACTTCCGCCAGGTGGCCAACCGCCTGCCCCGCCTCAACGAGAACGGCCGCTTGCTCATCATCACCCTCGACGAGTATGCCGAGCCGATGATGCCGTTCGTCATGTGGCGCAAGAAGTGCGGCACCGACGTGACCATGCTCAAGGTCAGCGAGATTGGCGGCGCCACGATCGCCACCGTCAAGGCCGCGATCGCTGCCGATTTCGCCAAGGGTAACCTCACCCACATCATTCTCGTCGGCGATTCTCCGGCCCTGCCGACCCCGAAGGGTGTCAAAGAGAACGCCGATTCCGATCCGTGCTATGTGAAGCTGGCCGGCGACGACCATGTTCCGGACGCCATGATCAGCCGCATTTGCGCCAACAAAAAAGAAGACGTGGCGTATCAGGTTGCCAAGTTCATCACCTATGAGCAGTTCCCGAGCACGGGTGCCGATGCCGCTTGGTACACCAAGGCCATGGGTATCGCCAGCTCCGAAGGCAAGCCGACCGATTTCGAGCGCGCCAACTGGCTGCGCGATGCGCTCTTGAAGGCGAACCGCTTCACCTCCGTCGACCAGATCTACGATCCGAGCGCGCCGAAAGCCAAAGTGGCCGCCGGGGTCAACGAGGGCCGCAGCCTGATCAACTATATCGGCCACGGCAGCAAGACCATGTGGGTCAGTTCGGCGTTCAACGTTGGCGACTGCTCGTCGCTCTTGAAGAACGGTTGGAAGTTGCCCTACATCATCAGCGTCGCGTGCGTGAACGGCGACTTCGCCAAACCCGGCAGCGACTGTTTCGCGGAGGCCTGGATGAAGGCCGGCGACCTCGACAATCCCAAGGGTGCGATCGGCATCTGCGCCGCTTCGACCAACATGGAGTGGGTGCCTCCGTGCATCGTCCAGAGCGAAATCACCATCAACTACATCCTGAACGAGACCTACCAGACGGCCGGTGGCCTGTTCATGAACGGCATCATCAAGGGTCTCGAGCAGTATGGCACCGAGCCGAAGGGTTCGGGCGTCATGATGGTCGAGCAGTGGCATTGGTTCGGTGATTGCACCACCCTGGTGCGCATGCGCGCCCCGAAGGCGATCACCGCGAAGAGCGAAGCGGCCGCCGGCAAGGTTGCCTGCGTCGTCACCGATGACGCCGGCCAGGCCGTTGCCAACGCCCGCGTCACCTGCTACACCGAGAAGTACGAGACCGTCGTGACCGGCACCACCGATGCCGCCGGCAAAGTGGTCTTGACCGTTCCGGTCACCGCCGGCACCCCCGGTTACGTGACCGTCGTCGGCGCCAACCTGGTTCCGGTCGTCGATCAGAAGATCACCTTCTAACGCGAACGAATCGGAGTCAATGGTCGTAAACCCGAGGCGCCTGGCCGATCCTGAGATCGGTCAGGCGCCTCGATTCATCTGGTAGCAATACAATAGACTACAAACCCAATCTACAAAGGAGCCCCATGATGCCCACAACCAAGAAGACCCCGGTGAAGAAGGCTGTTGCCAAGAAGGCCCCGGCCAAGAAGGCGGCGGCGGCGAAGAAGCCCGTTGCCAAGAAGCCGGCGGCCAAGAAGGCCCCCGCCAAGAAAGCCGTCGTGAAGAAGGCCCCGGCGAAAAAGGTCGTTGCCAAGAAGGCGCCAGTCGCCAAGAAGCCCGTTGCCAAGAAGCCGGCGGCCAAAAAGGCCCCCGCCAAGAAGGCCAAAGCCGGTCACCCGCGATCGGCCGCATCTTCGCGCCTTGCTCAGGCAGCGGCAGTGTCGATGCGGCCGGAAAGTGAGCGCCTGCCTGGCCGGCAGGCCATTGCGCGGCAATTGGCGGCATGTCGTAGCTATCTTGTCCGCCACGATCTGAAGGCGACGCCCGAGAGCGCGTTGATTGCTTTTGTATTGACCTGGGACGACCCCCTGCCCGAACTGGCTCAGTTTCTCGAGGTGTTCCAGAAGGAGTGGGGTGGCCATCTCAATCTCGAGGATCTTCGTCACCAGTGGCGTTGGCTCGGCCATGTCGGCGAGGTAATCGAAACGCTGCTCAATGATCCGCCCGCCAGTCGCAGTGACGCCGAACCGTCGAACGACGAACTGGCCTGTCGCATGTGCGGGAAGAGCACGACCCTTCCCCGCCCGCTGCGCGGTGAGCGCACGTTGTTGAGCGAGATCGAGCGGCGTCTTGCCGGTTGGCAGAATCTGGCGATCGCCTATGAAGTGCGTGGCAGTTGCCCGCACTGTCGCACGAGATAGCCCGCCGACGCTAGCGCCCTTGGCCCACCCACATCAGACCCTCGCGAAATGCCGCGAGGGTCTGAGTGTTTTCGTCGAGACGATACAGCCGCGCGGGCCGGCCGCTACTGTCGTAATCGGTGCTGTTCCACCAGACGGCGACCTTGACCTGGGGTAGCTCCGCCAAGGCCGTCCACATGCGTTTGATCCAGGCCGGCTTGTCGCCACCCACTGAACTGGCGGCAAACTCCGTGATCATCAGGGGGCGGGCAAACCAAGCGGCACAGTCGCGGACCAGCGGCCGGTAGATGTCGGCAAACTCGCGCCACTCCTCGCCCTTGAACCCGGTGCCGTTGTTGTATCCCGTCAAGCCGATGACATCGACGAATTCATCCCCAGGATAGTAGACAAGCGGATGGTTCCACGCGAACGGCGGAAACGAGCGGTCATGCGGGTTCCACACCCAGATCGCGTTGTCGACCCCTTCTTGGGCAAACAACCGATGAACGTGGCGCCAGGCCTCGACAAAGAGTGCGGCATCCTTGCCCGCGTGATACGCGGAATACCAGCACCAGTCACCGTTCATTTCGTTGTTGAGGCGAAAGAACACGGGCCGGCCGAACTGCTTCAATCCGCGGGCGTATTGCCGCAAAAACGGATCGAACACGCCGTCGAGCAGGTCGTAGAGCGTCGAGGCCTGGCCCGTCGCCGGCCCCGCATGCGCATTCGCATCGACTCCCTCGCCAGCAACCGTCTGCAGGGTCAGTTCGACGACCCGTCCGGCGGCAGCGGCATTGCGCAGCGCCGCCAACGGAAAGGGTTTGCCGAGACCGCAATACCGGAGCAATACAGGGAAGGACGCGCCGACGCGCCCCTCGAGTTGCTGCACAGGCCCCATGTCATCGGGCGCACCTGGCTGAAAGATGCCGATGCGCCGCGGACTGGACGAAGAAAACCACTGCGCCAGAAGAGCCCGCGTCTCCTCGTTCATCGGGGTGGTCGACGGAGCCTGCGCCCAGCACGGCACCGCGGCAAGATCTCGGGCGATGAAGCGAAAACCCACACACAGGGCAAGCGGATCGGACACCGGCCGGCGCGAGCGGATCAGGATCGTGGCCACGCGCTTGGGATTGTCGACGATCTCGATGCTGGTGTTGTGACGAAGATCGTTGGCCACATGTGCCAACGAACGGCGGGACCATTGCAACAGGTGGACGTCACGGCCGCCCCAGACAAGTCGCCGGTCAACCGTCACGTCGTGGTCGCGGCGGTTGCGCGCGAAGCTGTTGCCGTAACCGATGACGCTGGCTGCAGTCACATGGGAACCGGTGAAGTCGTCGACGGTGACCTCGAACCGCAAGCCATCGGCTGTGAAGACGGCTCGCACCGGACCGAGGCTGCGATCGACCTGCCACGACGCCGGAATGGGTAGAGCGAAGCCGACGGCCGCATCGACGTGGTCGACGGTCTGCGTGGTTGCCCGACCGCGTTCACCAAGCGGGGCGGCGACCGGCGGACTGAGACTGGCCGCTGCCGCCGGTGTTGGCGCGGACGTGAGCAGCAGCCCCAGGACTGCCACAAATGCGCAGGCGCATCGCGGCGTCATGGAACCGGAACGAACCGCAGAAAGGACGAAGCACCCCGCCCGCCCACGATGGGCGCAGTGGGCGTTTGCCGCCACGGACTGCCCCAGGAGGGGCGTGCCGGGGTGCGCCAGGAGGGCGCGCGGACCCCGGCGAGGCGGTCCCAAACGGAGTATCGCGCAGTGCAAACGACCCGAGTGTTCGAGGCGCTTTGGCACAAGCGGATCAACGCCGCCACGTGAACGTCGCCGGTTCTCGACCGGCGCAGTGGATCAGTGATAGGCTTGGCTGGCAGTCTCGGGTGGGAAGGCAGCTTCGAGCAAGATCTCATGAAGAATCTGGACCGCTCCCGGCGTCATTTTCTGGTCGGTGGCGTTTTCGAAGTTGGTGATGAAGGTGTCGAGGTTCTTGAGAATGTAGTACGCTTCCTGCGAAGTAATCCTGACCATGTCGTTCTGCCTCCTGCATGTCGGCCGCTCTTTTCCCGCGCAGCCCTCTTACTCGAACTATCGGCATTTTTCGCCAAAAACCTGAGGCCCAGTGCCAAATCGTTCCGGCGCGCACATCGCGCGCACATCGCGTATTCCCAAGGCCAGGCGGTTGTGATAGGATGACTCCGCCATGACGACCGAGATTCCGAATCTTGCATTGGGCTTTTGCGAGCAGGCCGTAGCCGGTGGCGACGACCCGTTCTTTCCGGCACTCTCGATCTCGCACCACGGCAATCTGGCGAAGTGGGGCGCGAAAGTGCAGTTCGTCGACCTGCGGGTCAACGACCCGGGATTGCGTCACTATCGGGCCGGGTGCACGGCGTTCCTCGAACGGTGTGCCAGCCACGGCGTCGACGTTGTGCTCGGGTTGCCCCAATATGAGCCGGGTCCGTTTCCGGCTCTGCCCGATCTCGAGACCGCCCTGGCACCCGAGCCACGCCAGCCCACCAAAGGCCGACCTCAGGCAAAGTCCCGGGGCCCGCGGTTCAGTTCGGGCAAGATCCCGCGACCGATCCACCACCGACCGGCATGGTTGGCCATCCCCGACACCTGGCCCAACCGCTCACGCATCCGCGAGTTGTCACTCGAAGACGTGTTGCCGATCATCGAGCTGGGTCGTAAATACAATGTCAACACACTTGTCGTTGGGGTTACTGCGCCGGGGCAGTTCATCGAGACCAACGCATTCGAATCGTTCCAGAACAAACTCAAGACCATTCTCGACGCCGCCTGGGGTACTGAAGAGTCGCCGGCCATGCGGGTTCTCGTGCGCACCGGCGGGCTGAGTCCCGAAGGGTTCAACCGCCTCCGGACCCGCACCGCGCTCAAATTCGGCAAGCGGTCGGTTCCCCGCCTCGAACTGGCGCTCGACGTCGGCGCTTCGTTCCTCGAGGAAGGCGATGATTTCATGTCGCTGTACCGTTCGCTGCGACCACACATCCCGTTGCTGGTTCTGCAACAGGTCATGCCGGCCCGCGAGGCGTGGCACGAACGGGTCGACAACCGCCACGCCACCGCCGAATACCTTTTGAAGGCGGTCAAGAACTACCACCGCAAGGAACAGGCGGGGGACCGCGAGCTTCTGGGCGAAGCCGCCAGCAAGTTGGTCGACGCCTGGGAAGAATTCCGCAAGAGCCGGACCACCGCAGAGACGTGCCTGGGCATCTTCCAAAACGGTGCGATCAACTTCGCCCCATTGCTCAAAGAACTCAGGGCCGACCTCGAACACGGGCACACCCGTCGCGTCTCGTTTTACACGGCACCGCACCTGCGCAACTTCGAACACCTCATGCGGTACCTCGGCAACGATGCGCTTCCCCGCCTCTAGACCGGTTCGCGCGGCGTTGCTCGCCGCCACGCTGGCCCTCGGAGTGTCCTGCACCGCTCCGGCCCTCGAGGTCGCACCCAAACCGGTTGTGCCCCCGTACACGCTCGAGCGTGCCCTCGCGCGGGCCGAAGAACTGTTCAGCAAAGACAATTACCGCGAGGCCGCTGTCTTCTACTACGAGGCGCTGGCGCTGGCCGAAGCCGGCGAGACCGTCGGGCGCATCCACTTTCGCGTCGGCGAGTGTCTCGAAGCCATGCGGCGCTTCGAGTATGCAGGGTACCACTACAAACTGGCCCTGAAGTCTCCGCTGCCCGAGGTGCTGGCCTCGCGCGCCCTCACGAAGTTGCAACACCTGCCCAAGCTGGCGCAAAAAGAAGAAGCCACCCGTCTGTTCAAGCGTGCCCGCGCCAACCACAAGGCACGCAACGTGCGGGCCGCTCTCGATGACTATATCGAGAGCATCCGTCTCGAACCGGGGTTGATGAGTCAGGACGACGGCGGCCTGATCGATGATGCCATTCAATACCTGACCTATCTATCGGAAAGCCCCGACAAGGAACCGCAACGGTTGTTGAAACTGGCGACCTTCCTCGAGTTGCGCGGGGAGGCCGACAAGGCCAAAGAAGTGTACAAGCAGATCCAGGTGCTGTTCCGCGGCACCCCCGAAGCGACGCTGGCCAAAGACAAGGTTCACTTCTTCGAGCAACGGCGCAACCGCTTCATCGAACCGCGGCGGCCGGAGAACGCGCTCGATCAGGTGGTGCCGCAGCAGACGCCCATAATCGTCGATGCCCGTTTTGAGTTCAGCGACCCCGGCACGGTGTCAAAAGAGAGCGACGGCGCCGCGTACACCTTCCGAGCCGCCAACGAACAGGCAAATCTACCGGCGCGACGTTTCGAGGTATTCACGGCCATCCTCGGCGCCGGTGAAAACCAGAAGGAACTGCAGTGGCGCGCCGCCGACGGCGAACCGGAATCCCGGGAGAGCACCCACGAGGATGGCAATCTGGTGTACACCCTGACCCTCGAGAATTTCGAGATCGTCACCGCCTACGTGAATGACGTCTATGGCGAAGGCATGCGCGCGCAACCGTTGTTCACGAACGTCAAAGTGCATCTGGTTGTGCGCCGGCGCTGATCGCCCCCGGGGTACGTCGAACTCTCGCAGAAACCGGACAAACGACCCGAACGCCATCCACCGGGAAACTGTTGTCACGCCCGACGGGCGGCGGTATACTGGTGCCGTTTTGCAGGGGGGGTTTGGGCCTGCATGAGTCGACGGAGGCAACGAGGGCAACGACATGATCTATCAGATCCTCGGCATCACTTTCGGACTGTGCGTCATGGTGCATTACTTTGTATTTCTCGTTCTCGTTCCCGCAATCGTTGAGCGATGGTTGGAGGATCCGGTCGATCCCGACAGTTGCACCATCGCTGAACAAAAGCCCCTCAACTGACCAGCCGATGCGAGTGCGACCGGCCCACTTCTGAGTAACCCCAACATCCTGTCATGGCACCCCACGTGCATTGTTTCGCGATCACCAGGTAACGCAACCACAGTTTGACACCATACCCGATGCCCGTGGTCCGCGAAGTGACCACCGGGACACTCTGGAGGCAAGCATGGATACAAAGGCATTGATGAAGTTGACGATGACAGAACTGCGCGACCGCGCCAAGACCGCCGGCGTGAAGAACGGCGCGCAACTGAAAACCAAAGACGAACTGGCGCACGCCATCGTCGCCGCCTCCAAGGTCCCCGTCAAAGTCAAACAAAGCGGTACTGCGAAAGCGACCGATGCCAAGCCGGTCAAGAGTGACACCCGGCCCGCCAAGAAAGACGAGCGGTCGGCCGAAAAGACTGCCAATGCAGGTACCAAGAAGACCGTGGCAAAAAAAGCAGTCGCTGCGGCAAAGAGAGGCCCCGACAAAGCCAAGGAAGTCCCCCCGGCCCAACCGGCGGCGAGCGGCAAGGCTACCGAAAAACTGGCGTCCGCGCATGCACCCAGACAGCGCGCCACGACATCGACGCCGCGCCCAACCAAAGCCACACCACCGGTGCGTGCGGCCGGCCCCACGAGTGACCTGCCAAAAAAACCAAACAGCCAACGAACGACCGCACCCGCCAAACCGGCGACAACACCAGCAAAACCACCAGCCCAGACGACGGCGACGGCGACGCCAAGCAAATCCGAACGGTCTGACCCGCCCAAGAAGAGACCGGTCACCAAGACTCAGGCCGCTCCGAAGACGAAGAAGACGCCGGCTGTGGCCAAAGAGGCTCCTGCAAAGCCCGCTCCGAAGCCGGCAAGCGAAGTCACGGCGAAGAAGCCGGTCGCCAAAGCAACCCAACCCGTCGCCAAGAAAGCGGCGCCGCTCACCCCGGCGGCAACCCCGGCGAAGAAGCCCGACCAGGCTCTGCCCAGTGCCGCCAAGACGAAGGCACCTGCACCAGCGAAGAAGTCCGTCGACGCCTCATCTGCCAAAACACCCGTGACCCAGCCGCCTGCACCCGTTGTCGCCGCCGCGGCTCCGGCGGCGAAGAAGAAGACAGAAACCGCAAAAACCACGGTGCAAACGTCTGCGAAGCCAAGGCCGACGCCGGCTCCGGCGCCCGCACCGACACCGGCGAGGCCGGCCCCGTCACGCCGGTCGAAGAGCACGGCGGCAAAACCGGTGGTCACCGCGACACCGAGCACGTCGCCAAAGAAGACCAAAGTACCCGCCAAGAAGTCCGTGGCAACCGCGACTCCTCCGATGGCGGAGACCGTTGCGCCAATGCCCGCGGACGATCCCTCCGCCCGGGTCGGCACGACTTTCACCCCGTACACCCCGCGCTCGATCCCTGGATCATCTGAAGATCATGCGCTCGGTGAGCTCCCGCTTGGCTACGACGAGACCCGGATCAACGTGCAGGTACGCGACCCCCACTGGGCCTATTGTTACTGGGAAGTCAGCCAGGCCACCCGCCGCAATCTGGCCCACGAGCTGACCGGCGATCTGGTGGCGCGATCGATATATGTATTGCGTATTTACGATGTCACCGGCATCATCTTCGATGGCCACAATGCCCATGGGTTTCACGACATCCAGGTGTTCGAAGGCGCCAACAACTGGTATCTCAACCTCGGCCGGCCCAACCGTTCCTACGTCGTCGATCTCGGGTTGATCACCCCGGGCGGCAGTTTCCTCCTGATTGCCCGCAGCAATCAGGTGCACACGCCGCGCGATTCCTATTCCGAGACGATCGACGAGCAGTACATGGTCGTGAACGAGGCCACCTATCAGGAAATCTACCGCCTGTCAGGTGGGTACCGGGTCGGGGCCAGTTCTGGCGAGCAGATGAACCGGGAGAGTCCCGAACACCGAACGCTGCTTGACCTGAGTTCTGGAGGCGTCTCGAGCCTGGCGAGCGGGGGCGCCCGCCCGATCAGTCGGCCGCGCGACAAGGACTTCCGCCTGGTCGTCGATACGGAACTGATCGTCTACGGCGCCACCGAACCCGATGCAACCGTAACCCTGCAGGGCAAACCCGTCCAGTTGCGCCCCGACGGAACGTTCACGGTTCGCTTCGCCCTGCCCAACGGCTGTCAAGAACTGACGGTGCATGCCGTCAATCGCGATGGTGACCGGGAACGCACGATCACGCCCGTGGTCGAACGCACCACCCGCTGAGCCAACGGACCCCGTCCTCCCAGGAGTGAGCGGCGGTCCAGGAGACCCGATCATGCATCAAGGTTATCTTGCTCTTGTATTGCACGCCCACCTGCCGTTCGTTCGCCATCCCGAGCACGAAGACATGATGGAAGAACGGTGGTTGTTCGAAGCCATCACCGAGTGCTACATCCCGTTGCTCGACGGTTTCGAACGCTTGACCGCCGAACAGACCGAGTGGCGTCTGACCATGTCGCTGACGCCGCCCCTGATGTGCATGTTGAGCGACGAACTTCTGCAAGAGCGATATCTGCGCCATCTCGACAAGTTGACCGAGCTCGCCGAGCGCGAAGTCGATCGAACCCGCTTCCAACCGGAATTCAACCACACGGCCCAGATGTACCGTGCACGGTTTCACCGCGCGCGCGAGTTGTTCGCCAACCAGTATCAGCGCAATCTCGTCAACGCTTTCCGGCGTTTTCAGGATCTCGGCAAGCTCGAGGTCATCACCTGCTGTGCCACGCACGGCTACCTGCCGTTGATGGCCGACTGCCGACCTGCGGTACGGGCCCAGATCGAGATGGCCTGCCAATGTTACGACGAGCATATGGGCCGTCGCCCCCGCGGCATCTGGCTGGCCGAGTGTGCGTACAATCCGGGTGACGAAGAGGTTCTGGGCCAGCACGGGTTGCGCTTCTTCTTCACCGATGCCCACGGCGTGCTGCACGCCCATCCGCGACCACGGCATGGCGTCTTCGCCCCGATCTTCTGTCCTTCCGGAGTGGCGGCTTTCGGGCGCGACCTCGAGTCGAGCAAGCAGGTGTGGTCGGCCGAGGAAGGGTACCCCGGCGACTTCGACTACCGCGAATTCTATCGCGACATCGGCTACGATCTCGATCTCGAATACATCGCGCCATACATCCATGAGTCCGGAATCCGTCTGAACACCGGCATCAAATACCACCGCATCACCTCGCGCGGCTCGCCCCACAAAAAGCCCTACCACTGGGAACGCGCCCAGGCCAAAGCGGCCGAACACGCGGGCCATTTCATGTGGTGCCGCGAGAAGCAGGTCGAGCACCTGCATGGTTTGATGGGCGACACGCGACCGCTCGTGGTCTCTCCCTACGATGCCGAACTCTACGGTCATTGGTGGTTCGAAGGCCCCGATTTCATCGAACACGTGCTGCGCAAGACTGCCCGCGACAGCCGCGTGTTGCGCCTGGTCACGCCGTCCGAGTATCTGGCCGAGAATCCGCGACAGCAGGTCGCCACTCCCTCAATGTCGTCGTGGGGCTACAAGGGGTACCACGAGGTCTGGCTCGAGGGGTCGAACGACTGGATCTACCGCCATCTGCACAAGGCGGCCGAGCGGATGAACGAACTGGCCGACCGCCATCCCGATGCCGGCGGGCTGCGCCTGCGCGCGCTCAACCAGGCGGCCCGTGAGCTGATGCTGGCGCAGAGTTCCGACTGGGCTTTCATCATGAAGACCGGCACCACCGTGCCGTATGCGGTGAAACGCACCAAAGACCACTGCCTGCGCTTCACCCGGCTCTACGATGAGATCAACGCCGACCGCATCGACGCCGCCTGGCTCGCCGAAGTCGAGCACCGCGACAATATTTTCCCGACCATCGATTACCGGATGTACCGTTCGCACCGCTGAATACCAGGGCTTGGCGCGGCGGTCGCGCCGGCACCCCGATCACCCAGACAGACATACGTTGTATTGATACGAGGTCTTGCCACCAATGTCCGATCAACCAAACGCCAAGCCCGCGGACACTCCGCCGACACCAGCCGCCCCGGGGGCGACCCCAGACAAAGGCGCAGCCCCGGCCCACGGAGCGCACGCCAAGCCGGTTCTCCTGAAGGTTCAGACGGCCAAGACCAACGCACCGGAAGCAACCGCGCAACGACCTGGTCTTCTGGCCCGTTTCCCCAACGTGGCCACCGTGTTGTTTGCGGTCGCCGTTGTCGCGTTTCTCAGCACGGCAAAGGCACTCGTTGGCGTCGAAGACACCCTGCAGGCGCTCATCGTTCAGTTGGCGCACGATTCCAAGGCGCGCTTCGAGAACATTGTCATCATCAAAAAAGACGAAAGTACGTCCGGGCTGACGCAGCAGAACCCCGGACGCCCGGAGTTCGCCAGCCTGATCGAGTTTCTCGGCCAACCCCGGCGGATTCCGGCCACGGCGGCATCCCCACTCGAGCCGGTGCCGGGGGTGTCGCGGGTCAAGCTGCTCGAGATCATCTGCGGGTTCGGCCCGTCCACGCAGAGCCGTTTCCGTCGCGCCGAGCCACCACTGATCGACAGCCCGTGGCTGAGCATGCTTCTCGGCCCGGCAACCACGACGGCGGCGGTCCAGGGACTCCGTATCAAAGAGCGCCTCGACAGTGCTCGCGAAATGCTCGACTGGCCGGCCACCGAGGGAGCCTCGGGCCCTTTGCGTTTCACCCCGGTGCAATGGCGCGCATTCCTCACGGCTTTGAGCAAGGCCGACCTGCAACCGGCGGTGCGCCTGACCTTCGCCCCGTGCGAACTGAACGTGTCGTGGCAACTGCTGATCGACACCCGTCCTGATGCCGGCGTGCCCATTCCACCGGTCGCCGTGATCGTTATGGACTTTGTATTGCAGGGGGCCAAACTGATTTCCGAAGATCAGATGCTGGCGGCCGCACTTCACACCGCGCAGTCGCCAATTATCCTCGCTGCCATGAGCCACGTGGCCGACGAACAGCGGGAACAAGGAAGGCTCAAGACCATTGAGCGTACGAGAATCGACACGGCCAGCGGTACCGTTCTCGCATCGAGAACCGTCGATGTCGTTCTCGACCAGCAGAGTTCGCAACTCTTTGCCTACGAGGCTTTCATGGCTCCCCTGGTCCGGCTTGGGTTCATCAACATCGCGGTCGGCAGCAAGAACCTCGTGACCCAGGTGCCGCTGTTCAGCTATCACCCTGATCCCGTACGCCCAGGGAAAGGCGCGCTTTCGCCGAGCATCTCGCTGGTGACGGCCGCCGTGGCCCTCGACCGCACGATATCAAAGGGTGGCAACCGTTACGAAGCGGCAATGAAGGCCGAGCTCGAGCGCATTCTTCCGGAAGTCGAGGCCGGCACCTATCGGGGCGGCTTTCGCCTATTCGACCGCACGATCCCGACCGACTCGCGCGGACACATGCTGGTCAATTACTTTGGGTCGGCCCAACCCGATCGCTACGGCAACCAGAATTTCCCGAGTTTCTCGTTCTATCAGTGCTACACGAAGAAGCTTCTCGATTCGATCCGGACCCAGATCGCGTCCCCGGCCCCCGAGCTCTCGCCCGAAGTTGCCCATCGCCAGACCCTGCGGGCAAGTTGGACCGATGACCGCGGCATTGCCCGGCACGGCATCGACCAGAACGCCATCTGCATGATCGGTCCGTTCGAGCTGTCCGACATGGATTTTTACAACACGCCGTTCAACGTCAGCACGCCGTTCCGCACTCACAACGAACCCCTGATGGGGATCGAGATCCACGCCAACGCCGTGCTGACCATTTTGGGCAGCGAGTTCCTGCACGCGCCGCGGTACGACCATGCCTTTCTCCTTTTGCTCGCCTTCTGCGCGCTGCTCGTCACGATCATGGAACGCTTGTCCCCTGTCGTGGGAGCAGGCGCCGGCGTCGGCCTTGCGGCGACCGCCTTCGCCTGGGCCTATTACAGCCGAACGGTCACAGGCCAACTGGTGCTCGTGTCCCCGTTCTTCGTCGCCCTGCCGCTCGTATGGGCCGGCTCGACGTTGCGCCACTATCTGGCTCAGTGGCAACGCGCCGACAAGACCAAGCAGATGTTCCAGCGCTTCGTGTCGCGGGATGTGGTGCAACACATGCTCGAACATCCTGAACTGGTTCGCCCCGGCGGCCAACGCCGTGACCTCACCGTCTTCTTTTCGGATCTATCGGGTTTCACAACGATCTCTGAGATGCTCTCCCCTGAAGACCTCGTCACTCTGCTAAACGAGTATCTGGGCGCAATGACCGACATCCTGTTCAAATATGAAGGAACACTCGACAAGTTCATCGGTGATGCGGTCATGGCCTTCTGGAACTATCCCAAGCCAATCGAAGACCACCCCTTGAGTGCCTGTTTATGCGCGATTGCGATGCAGGAGCGGATCAAGATCCTGCGGGAAGACTGGCTCAAGCGCGGGTTCCCCAAGGTAACCGCCCGCGTCGGCCTGAACACGCAAGACGTCGTCGTCGGCTACATGGGCAGCGAGGGAGCCCAGATGAACTTCACCTGCATGGGCGACGGCGTCAACCTGGCGTCGCGCCTCGAAGGCGCCAACAAAGAATACGGAACGCTGATGATGATGTCGGACCGCACCTACCAGCGGGTGAAGCACCGCATTCGTGGTCGTTTTCTAGACTTTCTTGCGGTCAAGGGCAAGAACGAACCGGTACTGGTGTGGGAGATCATCAGCGAAATCGGCAAGGAACCCCCGGGGTTTCTGGAACTGCTCGAATTATACGAGCGTGGCATGAAACTGCACCTCGATCGGCAATGGGACGAAGCCATTGACTGCTTCGAACAGATTCTCGCCCGCTGGCCCGATGACGGCCCAAGTCAGACCTATCTTTCACGATGCCAACAGTATAAAGAGGAACCGCCACCCGAGAATTGGGATGGCAGTTATCACTTGAAGAAGAAGTGACCTACTGACAATTCTAAAACAAACAAGATTTACGATATAAATTTATCATATTGTTGTCACTATTATCAGAAATGATCAATTACGCAGTGATTCGTGCTTGTGTCAAGCTAGCGAAATCGCACACCATGTATCCACGAGCCGTGGTATAATCCGGCCAACCGCACGTGCTGGTCCAAGGTTACAGATGAACGAAGAAAACGCCCAAACGCATCCGCCTCTCCCAAGTATGGCTGCACCACAACTTTCCGGACCACGATTCGACCCCGAACCGGTTCTTGCCGAAGCCCGGATCATCCGCACGACCCCTGAACTGGCCGCCTTCCTCCAGGAAGTGCGTTCTGCGCGAATCATTGGCATTGACACGGAGTCCGCGGGGTTTCACCGGTACAGCACCGACATCAGCCTGATCCAGGTCGCAACGACGACGACGTGCGCGCTGCTCGACCCGCTGGCACTCAAAGATTTCACGCCATTGCAGCGGTTCGCCGAGGATGCTCGGCGCCAGTGGGTGTTTCATGGGTCCGATTACGACCTCAAGCAACTGGCGATGTATGCAAACGTTCATCCCCGCCAGATCTTCGACACCCGCATTGCCGCCGAACTTCTGGGGCTGGCAACACTGAGCCTTGGCGGGCTTTCGGAGTCACTCCTGGGCTATCCGCTCGACAAGAAACTGCAGCGTTGCGACTGGGCTCGACGACCGCTGACGCCTGAAATGATGCGCTACGGACTCCTCGACGCGGTGTGTCTGCCGCCGATTCGCCAACGTCTCAGGCAACGGTTGATCCGGCGCGGCCGCATGGCTTGGGCCGAAGAGGAGTTTGCCCGCGTTTTGCAGCACGACTATCCGGCCAACCCGGAAGCCGATCCAAGGGCGTTTATGATCAAGGGCAGCCGCAACATGGCACCACGAAACCTCGTGGTCTTGCGCGAGGTTCATGCGCTCCGCGAAGAACTGGCCAAACGCCGCGACCGACCGCCTTTCATGGTGCTGCCCAACGATGCTCTTCTCGAGATCGCTCGTCACATCCCACAATCCCGTGCCGGATTGTCGGTTATCCGCGGTGTGGGACAGTTCTTCCTGCAGCGCCACGGCGACCAACTCCTGGCGGTGGTCCGACGGGCCATGCAACTGCCACTCGACACCCTGCCGCCGAACGAGCCCGATGCGCCCCGGATGCGTTCGCTCACTGGCTGGGAGGGCGAACTGTTGCAGACGCTGCGCCAGACGCGCAACGACGTCGCCACGCGCGAAGGGCTCGACCCCACTTTCCTCGCCAACAACCACATGCTCGAGGCGCTGGTTCGCCAACGCCCTAACACCCCCGACGAGATGGCCGAGTGCGGATTGTCTCAATGGCGGGTTGGTCTGCTCTTCCAAGGCATGAGCACCGCGCTGCTGCGCTTGCCCCCGGAGCCACCCCAAGCCAAAGGCAAGCGGCGACGACGGCGCGGTGGCCGCAGACGGACCCCAGCACCCAGACCGACCTGATCGCCGCAGCAAGGCGCACCGCAATTAAACCGTTCGATCCCACGCGGCGATCGTGCTACAATGGTGTACCCTGTCGTGCTGGTCTGTTGGTTGGCCAACGCGCGGGAATCACGAGTGGGAGATGGTTATGCGACGCATTTTCGCAACACTGATCATCATGTCTTTCTTTCTGGTTACGCCGGGGTGGTGCCTGTCCGTGCAAGGCAACGCGCTGATCGAGGAACTCCGCCAGAAAGTCATGGCATCACACCATCAACGCCACCACGCAGCCACGGTGGCACAGCAACACAATGTATTGCCAACGGTCGCCCCCGTTGCCTGCCGCACAGCCGAGGCCCGATCGAACCAAACCATTGATCTGGCTTCCCGGTCTGATGGTGCCAAGACCACCAAGTTCAAAGTGAGTTCGCGGCGATCGTCCTTGCGCAAGGCACCGACGCGCGCAGCAGATGTCACCGAACTGCGCACCCGGTTGCGCGCGGTCATCGAAAAAGCCCGGGCCGACGCGCGCACGAGTGTGGCGGCGACCACGCCCACTGATGCCAGCGCGGCCATCGCGCAGGTGCCGATCAACGGTTCCGTCTTCACCGCCGTGGTCAACCCGACGCTGGCCTCCGCCATCCAGTAACGCTTCTCTGGCGGTGCGCCGTGGGGGGGGGGGGGGGGGGCGGGGGGGGGGGGGGGGGGGGGGGGGGGGGGGGGG
>CAZADH010000062.1:2786-24637 GCA_964483805.1 uncultured bacterium | reverse complement strand
TGGGCGCCCCCGCAGTACCGACGCGTGAATATCCGCCCTGCCTGCAATCGATACTGACGGCGTGTACCGAACCCGATTCCGTGCTGCACGACTTCATGAACCACGTCTATCACGTGCACGGAGAAAAAATGGGCAACGGCCCGTCACACGTCGAGAGTCTCGCCAGGGAGCTCGTGAACGATATCAAGCACCGGGCCCCGGCTGCCGTCATCCGGCAAAAGCTGGGCTGGCTCGCCCATTATTGCGAAGACCTCGCCCAGCCGCTGCACACCGGCGTGGCCACCTGGGACGGCATCGAAGAGAAGAGCTACCACATGGCGTATGAAAAAGACGTCGACGACACCGTTTATATGTACGGCGTCGCTTTTGACGGTGCTCAGTACACCTCGCGCATCGGCGCCCGTATGGTCTACGAGGCGCTTTGGGCCAATCAGTACTACGAGATCATCGAGCGCGCCTACTCGTCCCCCGACGGACACGAACTCATCCAGGCAAAATCGGCCACCGCCGCCGCGTACTCGCGGGCGGTCAACAACGTGGTCGACATCTGGTATTCGGTGTGGGTCGCCGCCGGCGGCAAAGCCAACCCCAAGCAAGATGGCCAGCCCCGCTACTATCCGCCATACTGGAGCTACTTCAGTGCCCCCGCCAACACCGCAACCCGCATCAGCCTCAACAAAGCGAGTCTGTCACAACTGATGACCGTGCCCGGGGTCGGCGAGAAGCTCGCCGCTGAGATCATCGCCCGTCGCCCCTTCAAATGCGTCGAGGAACTGATCAAGGTCAAGGGTGTATCGGTCACCCTGTATCGCAAGGTGAGCGCCCGCTTCTCGCTGTAATTACAACGTATTTTATGCATGCCGCGCCTCCGGGCGCGGCATTTTTTGTCGACCGAGCAACGCCGCGGCGCCACCCAGCACCAGCACGGCCACACACAAAACCGCCACCAGCGCCAGATACGACCAGTGGCGCAACCGCCAGGCCTCGAGAATCAACAACTCGCGACTGCGTTGCATGACGTACCAGGCGGGCGCGATCGGCGAATCATGCAACTCGTCGGGTGGCGGCACTGTCGTCAGCAACCCGGCCGCCCGCCAGCCAAACAGGATCATGCTGTCGGCCGGCGTGAACGCAATGTGGCCGTAGATTTCCTCTTCGGTCGCCCCCGCGCCACCGTAGCGCGCCTCCTGCAATACATAGTAAAGATGCCAGTCTAGTGCGAGCCCCGCCGCGTTCACGAGCAGACCGGCAACCACACAAACCACGAAAAGCATGCGCCAACGTCGCAACGGTTCGTGTGCCCTGCCCGACTCTGCACTTCGGGCCGGCGCCGCCGCGACGCCACACACCGCCAAGACCGCCAGCCAAGGCATGAGCGGCAACAGCAGGCGCGGTCCCCAACTCAGTCCGCCATGCCAGAACCACCACACCGACGCGACCGCGACCATCGACAACAGGTTCACCAGCAACCACGCGGTCTCGCCCCGATCGGCCCGCCACCGCTCGCGACACCCGAGCAGCGCGACGACCGCCACCGGCGCAAAGAACAACAGGCCCTTGCCCGGCGAGAACAACAGGCCGGTGAACCCAGTGAAGAACGGGGTCGAGAGCTGATCGAGCAGCGGATACCCCGAGGCATGCCCCAGCGCTCCGGCGGCGGCCCACTTGAACACGAGAATCGGCAGCGACGCGGCGACGAAGCCGGCCACGACGGCGATGACGCCACCGGCACCGATGCACGCCGCCACGTAGACGGCGGCCAGCCCGCCCTGCACGATGGCCTGATCCTTCGCCACGAACGCGAGGCCCAGCAATGCCCCGGCCAAGGCCGCCCGCCGCCACGACCGACAGCGACAAGCAACCATGGTCTCGGTCAATCCGGCCAGCATCATGGCAGCGAGCGGCACATCGCGAAACGCGCTCTTGGTGTAAGCCCACAGCGGCGTCGCCAGGCCGGCCACAAGCACCGCCACCACGGTCGCGGCCGGCGACAACTGCCAGTGGCGCGCCAGGCGCACGACAAACACCAGCACCAGGGCGGCTGCCAGCGGACCCGCCAACGCAAATGCCCAGCGGCCGTTCATGTCGTCGAACGGCACTTCGGCAAACGGCTGATCGCGCAGGGTCCGCAGCGGCACGAACGCAGAGGCCGGCAACTGTCGCCCGAGCACGACCAACGGCAGATGCGCGGCCAACAGAGTCGGACCGTAGATCGAATACGTACGGCTGCCGACTCCGGTCACCGTATAGTGACCCGGTGGCACCGTGCCGATCGGCGCCAGGTCGAGACGTTGCTGCCAGGCATAGGTTTCGGCCTGGCGGTAGAACACCTCTTCATCCGGCGAGGCCTGGCGCCCCGACATCGACAGCAGATATACGCACGTCACCAGGGCCACGACGAGCCAGATGACGCCGCGGCGCATCATCCCCGCCTGCACGCGCCATCCCGGCCAACAAGCTGCGCCGCCATCGACGAGACTCAACGCCCGCCGGCAAGAACGCTGATCAGCAACCGACGGGTGCGCGGACCATCGAACTCGCACAGGTAGATGCCCTGCCACGTGCCCAACACCAGGTCGCCGTTCTCGACGATGACCCCGAGCGACGAGCCGACGAGGCTCGACTTCAGATGCGCCGCCGAGTTGCCCTCACCATGCCGATCGGCCGGATCGGCCACCGGAATGATGCGGTCGAGCCGACGCAAAAAGTCAGAAACCACGTCGGGATCAGCGTTCTCGTTGATGGTGATCGCCGCGGTTGTGTGCGGCACCGAGAGCATGACATGCGCTGTATTTACACCACTCTCGCGCACCGCCTCACGCACGAGATGGGTGACGTCGACAAGAGCCTGTGAACCGGGAGTCCGCACCGATCGTTCATACAGCATGGTTGTCTTCCTTGTTGTCTCGGGCCCGGACGGCGCCCGGCCCTGTTCCCCGGTCAGCCCAGACCTGCGGTGGCCGGCGCGAACAGCTCTTTGATCGACGAAACCACGAGAACCACGTCGATGACCGTGAGCACCCCGACACAGAACCACGAAAACCGGCTCAACCACGGCGGGTTCACGTAGTCACCCAACAACTGCCGATCGTCACCGAGCTTAACGAGGTAATACAGGAACGGCGGCAGAATGATGCCCTGCGCAAACTGCGACAACCGCATGATGAACAGATAGAGGCCGCTCATGCCGGGCAGGAGCACGAGCACGGCGCCCGACACCAACAGCGCGGTGAACAACCAGTAGAACATCGGCGCCTCATCGTAGGTCTTGTTCATGCCGCGCTCCCAGCCCATGCCCTCGCAGACGAGAAACGCCGACGACAACGGCAGAATGGCGGCCCCGAAGATCGAGGCGTTGAACAGACCGAAGGCGAAGAGAAACCCGGCATAATGGCCGGCAAACGGCACCAGCGAGCGACCGATCTCTTCGACGGTGCTCACCGGCGGCAGACCGGGCCGCTCGAACAACGTCACCGCGCAGGCGACGATGATGAAGAACGAAATCACGTCGGTGGTCAGACACCCCAGGATGACATCCCATTTTGCCGTGGCGTAGTTCTTCGTGGTGACGCCCTTTTCGATGATCGTCGATTGCAGATAGAACTGCATCCACGGCGTGATCGTCGTGCCGATGACCGCAATCATGGTGAACAAGTAACCCGCATCGTAGCGCGCGTGCGGCGTGACCAGGGCCACCGCCGCCGCCGACCAGTCGGGGCGCGCCATCCAGGCCGAAATCGGGTAGGCCAGATAGAACACGATCGAGATGAGAAACAGCTTTTCGATCTTCTTGTAATCGTAATCGACGATGACCTTCCAGAGCAGAAAGGTCAACAGCGGAATTACAATGTATTTCATGCTCGCAAACCACGGCCCCAGGCCGAGTGCGGCGCCGAAAATCTCGAACGAACTGGCGATGCCGGCGAACTCCGACAGCACGGTGCCGAAGTTCGCCAGAAAGACGACGAGCAGAACCCAGAACGCCACCTTGACGCCAAACCGCTCGCGCAGCAGATCGGCCAGCCCCTGGCCGGTGACGGCACCGAGGCGGGCGCTCATTTCCATGGTGACGACCAGCAACACCGTGATGGGCAGCAAGGTCCACAGCAGGTCGAAGTGGTAGTGGGCACCGGCGAGCGAATAGGTGGCAATGCCGCCGGCGTCGTTGTCGACAGTGGCCGTGATCAGGCCGGGGCCGAGAATCGACAATACAAAGACAATACGCAGCCACAATCGTGAGAACAAGCCGGCCGGCGCCGGTTCGGCTCCTGCCGTCGCCTCGCCGCCGGTCGCGGTCGGCGGTGCTGAAGACGGCTTGGGGGCGTCGGGGGTGTTCACGTCAGTTCGCCCGGGTCGCGCGTTTCCAGAAGCGCGGCAGGTGATCCATCATCAATTCGATGACGTCGTCGACGGTCACCACCCCGAGCATCTCGCCCTTGGCATCGACGACCGGCAGGGCGAGCAGATTGTATTTCGAAATCAGGCTGGCCACTTCTTCTTGCGGCACCTCGGGCGTCACGGCGATCAGGTCGTCGTCCATGATGCTGGTGATCGGCTCGTCTTCGTTGGTCACGAGAATGTCGCGAATCGACACGACCCCTTTGAGGTGGTGGTGCGCATCGATCACATAGAGGTAGTAGATGATCTCGGCATCGGGAGCGAGCAGGCGCAACTGCTGCAGGGCCCCACGCACCGTGGTGTTAACATCGACGTCGATGTACTCGGTCGTCATCAAACCGCCGGCCGTGTGTTCGTCGTAGGCGAGCAGCTCGCGGACATCGTCGGCCTCTTCGCGGTCCATGTCCTGCAGGATCTCTTCGACCTTCTCTGGCTTGGTCTCCTGCAAGTCTTGCAGAATGTCGGCGGCCTCGTCGGGCGGCATCTCTTCGAGGATGTCGGCGGCCTTTTCGGTCGACAGATGTTCGACCAGGTTGACCTGGTCTTCGGGTTCGTCGAGTTCACCCAGAGTTTCGGCGGCGTGTTCGTCGTCGAGTGTCGCGACCAACCGGGCCGCCTCGGTGACCGACAGGTCTTCGATGATGTCGGCCAGATCGGCGGGGTGCATCTCGGCGAGCTTCTTCGACGGCACCTTCAGGCGCATCCGCGCCGCGGTCGGCAGCGGTTCGAGGAGATCCCAGGGCAGTTGCTGTTCGGTCAGCGGCCGCTTGACGAAGTTGGCGACCGCGTTGATCGGACCTTCGAGCCAACCCAGTCGCCGCACCAGGCTGCGCATGCCGACGTCGATGGCCATGACCTTGGCATCGCCGCCACTGAACAGGATCTCGAGATCGTTGGCCCGCACCACCCGGCAGTCTTCGATATCGACGATCTGTTTATCGAGGATGTCTTGAGCCAACAACATTTGTTTGTCGTCGACCGGCAGGGGCTTGACGTCAGCAATGTCGTTGACCTCGATGCCTGCAGAACCGGCGATCTTGACGGCCTGCGCCAGGGCAAGATGACCGACGGGCCCCCCGGTGACGGGGTTGATCTCGAACCCGATGATGCGCGGATTCGGCTCCGCCAACTCGACCCGCAGGTCGACGATGTGCGCGACCGTCTTGCCGGTGACCTTGACCGGAGCGCCGATCAGATGGCTGAGGTATTGCATGCGACGTCCGCTCCTCGGCAGAATGAAGGCAACAGCGGATTACGGGCCACGAGTGGGGGGCGGGTTCAGACCGGCCCATGATACCCAGCGAACCCACGTGCGCGCAAGCCACACCCGCGCATTTTTGCGCCGGCCGGCGATTGGCAACGGTCAGGCGTCGCGCACGACCTCGCCGAGTTCCTCGAACCCCTTGCCAAGAATACGCCGCGCATCGGAGACAATGATGAAAGCGTTGGGATCGATGCTGTAGACGACCTTCTCGAGGAACGGCACCTGGTGGCGTTGTATTGCCGTCAGCAACACCTCGGTTGGCTTGCCGGTATACATACCGCGTGCATTCAAAATCGTGGCCCCGCGGTTCAGTTCTTCGATGATGCCCCATCCGATGGCCTCGGCCTGACTCGATACGATCAAAACCAATCGCTTGACCGCAAATCCTTCGAGGAAACCGTCGATGACGACACCCGAAACATAGACCTTGATCAACGCATAGAGCGCGAGCGCCGGGCCGAACGCCATGCCAGCCGCAAGGGTCACCACGGCGTCGGCCACCCACAGGGTCGTGCCGACCGGAACGCCCCGCAGTTTCAACAGCAACTGGGCGATGATCTCGGAACCACCGGTCGTCGCACCGGCCTGGAACATGCAGGCAACGCCCAGACCACCGAGGATGCCACCGTACAGCGCCGCCAACATCGGTTCGTTGGCCCACGGCGCCACACAATACACCGAGGTCAGCAAATCGAGCACGATGTTCTGCACGACGATCGCCACGATCGTTTTGCCGCTCGAGCGCGCACCGATGAGCTTTGCCTGCACCGCAATCAGGATGACGTTGCCGCCCATCACGAACATGCCAATCGGAATGCCAAACTTGTGGAAAAGGATCGTTCCGATGCCGGTCAAACCACCCGGCACGATCTGCATGGGAATGAGGAAATTGACCAGTCCCATCGTCGACAAAACGAGGCCCGCCGTCATGAACAGCACATCGTGCAGGGTGTTGCGTGGAGGCAGCAGGGGCGATGTTCGTGTTTCCTTCATAGCAGTAGGTGCTTCGGCACAATTGGTGGTTTGCCGTAGGGCCTTCGCCGATCGATCCCACCTCGGGCAACGCGCCCCCTTGCACCGGGCAAGTGCAGGGAACCCCCGGGGGTTTTCCCCCGGGGGTTCAGGTGGGCCGGCACAACTTCGGCAGGTCGATCAGATGCCTGGCCCGGCGATCAACTTCGCTCCCTTTCAATGAGACCCGTCGAGGTCCCGCATTGTGCGGGTCGGGATCGTGTCGTTGGTGACGTCGATGCACCCGCCGAAGAGGTTGATCGCTTTCCCCTGTCGACCAGAAACGCGGTTCCGTTAACGGTCACCGTCACCTGTTTTCGCCAAGCCCGCTCACGCATCGATCAACAGCGGATCAACGACGTTCCGGACCACAGCAGGGGAACCGACGATGTCCGCCGGTGTTGGCCGTTGTTTGTCGTTAGCGGGATTCCGGTCCGATATCGCCCTGCGCACGGTCGGTGGGGGAGGGATGGGTCACGAGACGCGCGTTCAATTCGATCACGTGCGTGGTGACCGGCAGGTCGAGCTGATCGGCCACCAGCGGACACTTGACGCGGAACAGGTGCCACAGACGCGGTTCGACCCCGGCGCCCAACGACTCGAAATAGGCCTGCCCCTTCGCCACGATGACATCGACCTCGCGCCACAGGGCGGCAAACGGCGCGGGCCACTCCTCGCGGATCACGCCGAACATGGCCGGTCCTTTGCTCACCAACGCCCCGAACTCGCCCAGTCCCATGGCCCGGGCATCGTCGAGCGACGCATCGTTGCACATGATCCCATCGCCGGCGGCGATGTACACCTGCGTGCCGCGCTGCTTGAGCCAGGCCAGCAGCGGCCGATCGAGCACGATTTCGCCGCAGTTGTCGAGCAAATACAGCACCGAGCGCGCTGACGACAGGGCGGCCACGAACTCGTCGATACTGCCGTGTACGGCCCCGAGGTCGTGCATGACCCCGGCGAAGGTGCGGTCGAGATCGTAATCGACCGAACCGAGCGCGTGGTCGATGACATTGCCGGCCAGGGCCGAGCGAATACGTTGTATGACGGTCCAGGTCGTCCAGTCCTGGCGGGCGAGCAGCTCCTGGGCATGGTGATTGGCCGCCGCCTTCTCGGCTGCGAGCGGATCGAACTGCCCGATCGCCTGATAGATGTGCCGGTAAAGCCGCGTGCCAAAGGCGGTTGTCGTGGTGTGATACGAGAAGTGGTCGCGCAGAAATCCGCACGCATCGACGAGAATCGACATCTTGCGCGGCGCCGGTAGCGGCACGGGTTCGAGCAGGCGATGCACCTGTTTGACCAGGCACGGCACGCAGGCGGGTTGCAGCCTCATGCGTCCTCCGCCAGCGGCCCGGTCGGTGCACCGGGCGCGTTGGCCGCGATCTGCCACCGTTCGTGGGCCCGCGCGACCACACCCTCGACATCGGGCGCGGTCGGACAGGACGACTGCCGCCAATGACTCATGAACTCGATGTTCTTGCGCGGGTCGACGACCGGTACCGGCTCCAATCCCCACAGGTGCAGGCCGACAGCGCCCAGCGACGCGCGCAGGTCGGCCACAACCCGCAGATGCACGGCGGCGTCGCGCACCAATCCGCCACGGGCCACGGCATCCCGCCCCGCCTCGAACTGTGGTTTGATCAAGGCCAGAACCTCTCCGTCGCCGGTCAACACCTCGACGGCCCGTGGCAAAATCATGCTCAGCGAGATGAACGACACATCGGTGACCACGAGCGCGAACGGTTCGCCCAGTGCCGACAGCGGTATCTCACGAAAATTTGTGCGTTCGACCACCACCACCCGCGCATCGTTGCGCAACTTCCAGGCGAGTTGCCCATAGCCGACGTCGAGCGCGGTCACGTGCGCCGCGCCGGCCTGCAGCAGGCAATCGGTGAAGCCGCCGGTCGAAGCCCCGATATCGAGACACCGCCGCCCGGTCACCGGCACTGCGAACGCCGTCAGCGCGGCCGCAAGTTTGAGCCCGCCCAATGAAACATACGGACAAACGTTGCCGCGCACCTCGAGTTGGATATCGGCGGCGACCTTGTGCCCCGGCTTGTCGAGGATCTGCGAACCGCTGCGCACCAGGCCAGCGAGGATCAGTCGCTGCGCGGCCTCGCGGCTCGGCGCCAACCCGCGTTCGACCAGGACCATGTCGAGACGGGGCTTCACCCGGCACCACCCTTCGCCAACCCGCGCCCAGGCAAAGCGGCATCAAGAAAACGGATGCACATCGTCAACATATTGTATGTCTTTGCCGCACCGGCAGCAACCGGCCACAGCGCGCATTCCGGGGCACTGCGCACATCGTGTGCGGGCGGCTCAGACCGCGGCGATGCGACGCGGTGACGCAGCGCGGGCGGTGAGAAACTCGCGAATCTGTTCGGTGATTCCGCCGGCATCGAGCCGATAGAGCGCGCGCAACTGCGCCGGCGTCCCCTGTGTGGCGAACTGATCGGGCAGGCCGATCCGCAGCATCGTCGGCGCCTGCCCAAGATCGTGGGCCGCTTCGAGCAGCATGCTGCCGAACCCACCGGCAAGGGCGCCTTCTTCACAACTGATCATCGGCAAGCGCCGCAACAACTGGGCTTCGAGCATACGCAAATCGAGCGGTTTGATGAACCGCGGGTTGATGACCGTCAGTTGCATGCCCGCTGCCGCCAGCCGCTCCGCCGCCACCAGCGCCGGATGCAGCGTGTTGCCAACCGCCCAGACCACGGCATCGTTGCCCTCGCGCAACACCTCGGACCGCCCCAACACCAGCGGCGCCAACGGCGGCGCCACCCGCGCACCGACCCCGGCACCGCGCGGATAACGAATGGCCACCGGCCCCTTCTGCTCGAGAGCGAAACGCATCATCGCCGGCAACTCGAACTCATCACGCGGGGCCATGCAGATGAGGTTTGGAATCATGCGAAGATACGGGATATCAAAGACTCCGTGATGGGTCGGACCATCCTCGCCGACGAGTCCGGCGCGGTCGAGACAGAACGTCACCGGCAGATTCATCAGGGCGACATCGTGGATGACCTGATCGATCGACCGTTGCAGGAAGGTCGAGTAGATGCCAATGAACGGGCGCAACCCCTCGACGGCCATGCCGGCGGCGACCGTGACGGCATGCGACTCGGCAATGCCGACGTCGAAGAACCGGTCGGGGAACCGGGTGGCAAACTCGGCCAGGCCCGTGCCTTCCTTCATCGCCGCGGTGATCCCAACCACACGCTGATCGGTCACCGCCATTTCGGTCAGGGTTTTGCCGAACGTCGCCGTGTAGGTCGGCGGCGACGGCTGGTTCTTGACCTGCCCGGTGGTGATTTCGAAGGGGCCGACCCCGTGAAAATGCGGCAGGTCTTCCTGAGCCGGTTTGTAACCGGCACCCTTGCGGGTGAGCACGTGGACGATGACCGGCCCGCGCCGTTGGCGCGCAAAGACCAGCGCCCGCTCGACCTGCTCGAGATCGGCCACGTCGACCGGCCCGATGTATTTGAAACCCAGTTCTTCGAAAACGACCCCGGGAATCAGCAGGTATTTGAGTACCCCTTCGAGACGCGACAGAATATAGAACAGGCGCGACCCGAGACCGGGGATCTGTTTGACCACGTATTCGAGATAATCTTTCGGCGTGCTGAAGAACGGTTCCATGCGCACCTTGTTGAGGTAACGCGACAGCGCACCAACGTTGGGCGAGATCGACATCTCGTTGTCGTTGAGGACCACGACGAAATCTTTGTTGAGCTGACCCGCGTGGTTGAGGGCTTCCCAGACCATGCCGTTGGTCATGGCGCCATCGCCGATGACGGCGACCACCCGGTTGTTGCGGTTGAACAGGTCGCGCGCAATCGCCATGCCGAGGCCGGCCGAGAGCGAGGTCGAACTGTGCCCGGTGTCGAACGCATCGTGCGGGCTCTCGCTGCGCTTGGGGAAACCGCTGATGCCGTGCAACTGGCGCAGCGTGTGAAAGCGGTCGAGGCGCCCGGTGATGATTTTATGAACGTAGCTCTGATGGCCGACGTCGAAGATGATCTTGTCACGCGGGGAATCGAAGACGCGGTGCAAGAGCAGCGTCAGTTCGACGACCCCAAGGTTGCTGGCCAGGTGGCCGCCGTTTTTCGAGACCACCTCGATGATGCGCTGGCGGATCTCGCCCGACAACGTCATCAACTGCTCGCGCGACAACCCACGCAGATCCTTGGGCGACCGGATGCGGTCAAGCATGCACTGTTCTCTGGCTCGGCAGCGCAGTCACGCAGCGCTCGAGGGCACGGCCGGAAGACCGCGACCGCACTGCGCCAACCGACGCGAACTCAGGATGCAACCTGGGCGTTCAGATCTTGCAGCAGCTTGTTCACGTCGATGCCGTGAACCTGCGCGGCCTCGGCAATGCTCTCGCCGGCCGCCACCGAACAGCCGATGCAATGCATGCCATGGCGGGCCAGAATCTTCGCGGCGTCGGGATTGGCTTTCAAAACCTGGGCGATGGTCATTTCGCCAGTGATGTTCATGTCGGTAACACTCCTTTGGTCGGCGCTGGCCGGCCCAATTGCAGACAAACCGGGCGGCGCCCGGTCGTTGGCTTAAAATAAGCCACGGATCGCGAAAAAGCAAGCCGGACCCGCGACCTGTGCTATCCTGGGCGACGGTGGGTTCGACCGGGGAAGACAACCGCGGCGGGCAATGCCGGTCGCAGCAGCTCATGCGATGGGGGAGGAGTCACCATGATCTATGCCAACGTTCTGAACAATCCCGACAACTTCGATTTCACCATCGAGTCGCTCGGCAAGACCGGCATCGATTCCCCGGTGCGGGGTCGGCAGTTCGTCGACGACGACGAGCAGATTGCGTTTCCGAGCCAGGTGAAGAACATCCGGCGGTTGCTGGCCGAAGCCAAGAGCTTCCCGGCCTTGCAGAAAGCCGGTCCGCGCAAGGCGATCTTTCACGATCCGGCCTGGACCCACGCCGGCATCATCACCTGCGGTGGCCTGTGCCCGGGGCTCAACAACGTGATCAAAGGTCTTGTAAATACGTTGTACCACGATTACCACGTCAAGACCATCTACGGCATCCGCTACGGCTACCAGGGGTTGAACCCGAAATACGGGCACAGCCCGCTGCACCTCGATCCGGCAGTGGTCGACGAGATCCATGAGGAGGGCGGCACCATTCTCGCATCTTCCCGCGGCAACCAACCGGAACCGATCATGGTCGACACCCTCGAGCGCATGAACATCAATCTGCTGTTCTGCATCGGCGGCGACGGCACCCTGCGCGGCGCCCGCGACATCGCCACCGAGGTCAAGCGCCGGCAACACAAGATCAGCGTCGTCGGCATTCCCAAGACCATCGACAACGACCTGAGTTTCGTCGAAAAGACATTCGGTTACGAGACCGCCGTGCATACAGCGTATGAGGTGATCACCTGCGCCCACAACGAGGCGGAGGGCGCCGACTACGGCATCGGCATCGTCAAGCTCATGGGTCGTGACTCGGGCTTCATTGCCGCGGCGGCCACCATCGCCAACTCGGTCGTCGACTTCTGCCTCGTGCCCGAAATCGACCTGCAACTCGACGGCGAGCACGGGCTGTTGCGCGCTCTCGAACGGTGTCTCGAGAAACACCGCCACGCCGTCATCGTCGTCGCCGAGGGCGCCGGCCAGAGTCTCTTCGCCGGCGCCTCCCAGAAAGACGCTTCGGGCAACGTGCTCAAACACGACATCGGCACGTTGTTGCGCGACCGCATTGCGGCGCATTTCAAGGGCAAGGGCGTCGAGGCCTCGATGAAGTACCTCGATCCGAGTTACCAGATCCGCAGCGTGAAAGCGATCTCGTCCGACGCGATCTTCTGCCTGCAACTGGCCGAGAATGCCGTGCACGCCGGCATGGCCGGCAAGACCAACATGGTCATCGGCCATTGGAACAACTACTTCACGCACGTGCCGATTCCGCTCGCCACGCAGGAACGACGCAAGATCGACCTCGACGGCGCGCTGTGGAACGGCGTGCTCAGCGCCACCCGGCAGAACGACTGGTTCGGGGTCTGAGTTCGCCCGCCGCCATCGTCGGCGGCGGCGATAATCCCTGCGTTACTCCCGCGGCCAGTGGATGGTGAAGGTCGTCCCCTCGCCCTTGACCGACGCGACGTCGAAACGCGCATGGTAGAACTTGAGCGTGCGCTTGACGATGGCCATGCCCAGGCCGGTTCCCGAGATCTTCGCGGTCTCGGAACTCTTGACCCGGAAGAACTCGTCACCGATATTGCGAATGTATTGCTCAGGGATGCCGATGCCGGTGTCGGCCACAGTGACGCGCCAGCAATCACCGGCCAGTGAACTGCCGATGGTCAGGCGGCCGCCCTCGCGGTTGTATTTGATGCCGTTGCTGATCAGGTTGGTGAAAATGCGCGCCAGCTCGTCGCGATCGGCGCGGACCCGCACACCCTTGGCATCATCGGTCTCTTCGATGACCACGGTGACGTTGCGCTTGACTGCATCCTGCTGGTGGAACTCGATGGTGTCGCGCAACACCGCCACCGGGTCGAGCACCTCGACGTTGCGCTCGATCACGCCCTGTTCAATGCGTGACAGATCGAGCAATTCGCGGATCAGCCGCTGCAGCAACTGAGCCCGGTCACGACACCGCTCGAGTTTTTGGCGGTATTGCGCCTGCGACTCGTCGAGGTCGCCGACGATCAGCTCGAGATACCCTTCGATCGCCGCGACCGGCGCCTTCAGCTCGTGCGCCACCACCGAGACGAACCGCGACTTGGTGCGCTCGAGGTCTTTCTGCGGGGTGATATCGGCAAACACCAGCACCGTGCCGCGGAACGGGCCGGCAGGGTCGCGCTCATCGGGGATACCGGCGGCGTTCATCAGGAACGTCTGCTGCTTGTCGGGGTCGTTGACCTCGAGCGACACGGCCTTCACCGTGCCGGTCAGACGCGACAGCGCCGTTTCGACGGCCTCGTTGACCTGCGGCAGCGCCGTCACCTCGACCAACGGCCGCCCGATCAACTCACCGTCTTGCAGAAACCGTCGCGCCGCCGGGTTGAACAACACCAGTTCGCGCGCGGCGTTGATGACCATGAGCGCGTCGGCCATCGCCGACACGATGGTGCGCGTGCGGCTCTGCTCGACCGCCAGATCGCGCAACCAGCGCTCCTGTTCAGCCTTGAGCCGGGCGTGCTGCAGACTGTAATAGCGACGTTCGAGCCCGCGCCGCACCACGATCTTCAGCTCGTTCGGGGTGAACGGCTTGGGCATGTAGTCGTAGGCGCCGTCTTGAATCGCCTTGACGGCGGTCTCGAAACTTGCATAACCGGTGATCATCACCATCACCGCCAGCGGGTCGAGCTCGCGAATCTGCGGCAGCAACGACAGCCCGTCGATGCCCGGCATCTGCAGGTCGAGCAGCACCAGATCGAACGGTTGCGCCTCGTAGGCTTTCAAGGCGGCAACACCGTCTTCGACGGCGGTGACCATGTGGCCCTCGCCCGTCAATACTTTGTCAACACCAAGCCGGATCGAACTCTCGTCGTCGGCGACGAGAATGCGGGCGCGCGGAATCAAATAGGCGCTGGGCTTCTGCCCGGCCGGCGCCGACGCGCCACCGCCCGTCCCGGACCCAGGCGCACCAGATCCGGTCGGGGGTTGCATCGTATTCGGGTCCACGCTTGCGCTCAGTGCTTGCCGGCGTTGTCTTCGGCCGGCTCGCCCAGCAGATGATGGACCTTGGCCAACAGCGTCTCTTTGCGAATCGGTTTGTCGGCGAAATCGTCGGCCTTGATCCAATCGCGCGCCTGCGGCGACTTCAGATCGAACCCGATCGAACGGTCACGCGCCACCGCGGTCAACATCAACACCGGAATCTTCGCGGTCTTGGGATTGCGTTTCACCGCGTGACAGAACGTGAACCCGGAGTCGTCGCGTTCCATCATGAGATCGACGATGATCAGGTCGGGCGGCGGCCCCTTGGTGACCATCTCGAGCCCCTCGGCCGAACTGTGGCAGGCCGTCACCGAGAACCCCGCACTTTCGAGGATCTCGCTCTGAATCGCCACGAAATCAACGTCGTCATCGATCATCAGGATCTTCTTGGCCATGGTTTATCTCCTGTTCCATGACTTCGTGCCGACCGTCGCCCCACGGGCATCGATCGACACGAGGCCGAAATTCACAACAACCCTGTGTCGCACCGCCATGATACCGCCGCGATTGCGACCAACACAAACGCATTACCGACCATCGTCATCCGCCGATCAATTCGCGGCCGCCGCCCAACGACCGGCCCTCGTCGTCGATCGGCAGGTTGATGACAAACGACGATCCTTTGCCGACCGCGCTCTCGACGCGGACCGTACCCTTGTGCATTTTGATGATGCCGTAGGTAATGGCCAGGCCGAGACCGGTCCCGCGCCCGACCCCTTTGGTGGTGTAGAACGGCGTGAACAGCTTTTTGATGTTCTCCTCGGGGATCCCGGGCCCCGTATCGCTGATGGTCATCTCGACGTTCTGGTGCCCAATGCAGACGCGCGCCTTGATCGACAAAGTGCCGCCGGCATCGGCCATCGCCTCGACCCCGTTGCGCACGATGTTGGTCAGTGCCTGACGAATCTGGACCGGGTCGATGAAGCACTGCGGCAGAAGCGGGTCGATCTCGGCGATCAGTTTGACGTTCTCGGGCAACGCCCGCCGCTCAACGGAGATGATCTCGCCGATCAGGTCGGCAAGACCAACCGCCGTCTTCTGCAGTTTGTTCTGGCGGGCGAAGTCGAGCAGGCCGCGCACGATGTTGCGGCACCGGGTCGCCTCTTTCACCACGATGTCGAGTTCCTCCGAGACACCGTCGCGCCCCAGTTGCATCAGCTTGTCGCGCAGCATGTTGGCAAACAGCAGGATGCCGCCGAGGGGGTTGTTCAGTTCGTGGGCCACACCGGCCGACAACTGGCCGAGCGACGCCATCTTCTCGGATTGAACCAGATCGGTCTGCGCCTTGGTCAAGTCTTCGTGCGACCGCTGCAGTTCTTCACACGTGCGTTCGAGCTGCTTGATGATCTGCGGCAGGCACATCTCGGGCTCGGCGAAGCCACGGAACACCGCAATGGCCTTTTCGCGGCAGGTTGGATAACCACATGAACCGCAGTTCAGCTCGTCGTCGGCCGAAAATTTGCCAAACAGCATCATGATCTCACGCAGTTCCTGCTCGTTCGGCGCGGCAAGATGCCGCTTCTTGTCGGAGTAGGTGCGCGTCACGTCGATTTCGGGCAGCGCTGAAGGGTTCAGATGGCGGCTCTCCCGCACGAGATCGGCCACTTTGCGTTGGCGCTCGAGGTGCGACAGTGGCGAGTCGATTTCGACGCCGTCAATACAACCTCGGCAAAAAAGAATATCGATGAAGTCGGGAAAGTCGACCTTGCGCTGGCTGTCGGTGAAGGTGCGCAGGAACTCGAGGGTATCGTCGCGTCCTTCGATGATGGCAATGTGCGGATCGAGAATGTTCGTACCCAAACCGGCGGTTTTCAGAATGCCGCCCATCAGCGGAAACACCCGGCCATCGCCCGGTGCGGGCGGATCCATGGGCTCTTGTGGGGCCACAGCCACATCGATGTTGCGCGCTTTGAACATCGCCTTCAACTCGCGGAAGGTCAGGGCAAAATCGATGATACCGGCCAACTGCGGATCTTTGATCTCTTCCTTCTTCGCAATGCACGGACCGATGAAAACCCGCACCGACCGCTCTTTTTCGACGCTGTCGAGGTAGCGGCAAAGCGCGATCATCGGCGAGACGGTGCGCGCCAGATGCGGGATCAATTCAGGAAAATGTTTCTCGATCAACCCCACCACGGCCGGGCACGAACTCGAGATGATCGGCTTCTTGATCGTGGGGTCGGACAGCATGCGACTGGCATCCCGCGCAACCAGTTCGGCACCATACGCGACTTCCATCACCTTGCTGAAGCCAAGTTGCCGCAAGGCCGCCACCACCTGCTTCTGCTTGACGTCATGAAAACTCGCCGGAAAACTCGGGGCGATCATCGCCACGATTTCACGATCTTTGCGGGCCAGTGCCGCGAGAACCTCGTCGGCGTGCGCCTCGACCTGCTTGGCTTTCTGACTGCAGTAGCGCACGCAGGTGCCGCAACTGATGCAGAGTTCGTCGATGACGCGTGTGTCGCCACGCTCGACCGCAATCGCCTTGACCGGGCAATTGCGGATGCACGTGTAACAACGCTGACACCGCCCGCTGATCTCTTTGACGACGCCCATATATTGTATTTATGACGCCCCGATCGGGAAAATCACCACCGATCCCGTAGGGGCGACCCGGCGGGTCGCCCCTACGGGATCAACGACGAATCATTGGCCGGATTACGCCCGCTCGTCGCGGGGGTGGTAATGCGTGTGCAGGAACTTGTGTGACTTGCCCGAGTTCGGTTTCTCGAGGAACTCCGCATACAGCTTGGTGATCGATGGATTCTCATGCGACCGGCGGTATTTCATGCCGCGATCGATCGCATAGACCTTCTTGAGCCGTTTGCGCAGCAACTCGACGTCGAATCCCGTCGGCTGGCCACCGCCGTTGAGGCAGCCACCCGGGCAGGCCATGATCTCGATGAAATCGAGTTGCTTCTTGCCCTCGATGACCGCGTCGAGCAGGTCGCGGGCATTTTTGAGACCCGAGGTGACCGCACAACGCAACGACAGGTCGCCGACCTTGATCGTCGCTTCCTTCAGGCCCTCGAAGCCGCGCACCGCCTCGATGTCGATCTTGTCGAGTTCGTTGCCGGTAACCAGCTTGTAGGCGGTGCGCAATGCCGCTTCCATGACGCCGCCGGTGGCGCCGAAGATCACCGCCGCGCCCGACGACTCACCGATCGGGTTGTCGAACGGCGCCGGCTCGCAGAGCTCGAGATCGACGTCGAATGCTTTGAGCAGCTTCGCCACTTCGCGTGTCGTCAATACAACGTCAACATCTCGCACACCGTCGACTTCCATCTCGGGCCGCTGCGCCTCGAACTTCTTGGCGGTGCAGGGCATGATCGAGATCATCGCCACTTTCTCGCGCGCGATCTGCATCTTGGGCGCCCAGTAGTTCTTGGTCATCGCCCCCTGCATCTGCTGTGGCGACTTGCAAGTCGACAGGTTCGGCAGCAACTGCGGGTAGAAATGCTCGATGAACTTGATCCAGCCGGGACTGCAACTGGTGATCATCGGCAGCGTGCCCTTGTTGGTGAGCCGATGCACCAACTCCGTGCCTTCTTCCATGATCGTCAGGTCGGCGCCGAAATCGGTATCAAACACGTATTTGAACCCAATCTGCTTGAGCGCCGTGACCAGGCGCGGCGCCACGTTGTCTTCGTCGACGCCGAACAACTCGCCCAGGGCCACGCGCACCGCGGGCGCAATCTGCGCCACGCAGATGCGGTTCTTGTCGGCGAGCAGGTCCATCGCCTCTTTTACCGAAAAGTTCTCGGTCAACGCCCCGGTCGGGCAGACCTTGATGCACTGGCCACAATTGACACACGTTGTATTGGCGAGGTCTTCGTTGAATGCCGGCAACACCATGGTGTTGAAACCACGTTTGGTGAAGTCGATTGCCCCGACCCCCTGCACCTCTTCGCAGACCCGCACGCAGCGGCCGCAGATGATGCACTTCTCGGGGTCACGCACCAGCGACGGCGAGGTCGCATCGACGTAATACTGCCGCCGATCCTTGTAGAAAGGCTTGGGTTCGGCGTTGAGTTCCTGCGCCAGCTTCTGCAGTTCGCAGGTCATGTTGCGATTGCAGGTCAGACAAGTCTGCGGGTGGTTGGCAATCAGCAACTCGACGATCATCTTGCGCGCCTCGCGGATGCGCTCGGTGTTCGTCCGCACCACCATGCCGTCGGAAATCGGATACGCACACGACGGAATCAAACTGCGCGCCTTGTCGACCTCGACCACGCAGATCCGGCAACTGCCAGACGGGGCCAGGTCCTTGAGATGACACAACGTGGGCACATCGACGCCCACCTGGCGGCAGGCTTCGAGGATGGTCATGCCGGATTCGAAATGATGGGTCTTGCCGTTGATGGTGACATTGATCATGACTGGCTTCTCCTTCGTCTCTGGCCTGGCCTACTCGACCTCAACGGCCTTGAACGGGCAGACTTCCTGACAGACACCGCAGCGCACGCACTTCTCGGCAATGATGTAGTGCGGATGCTTGATATCGCCGACAATGGCCGCATTCGGACACTTCTTCTTGCACAGGCCGCACCCCTTGCAGGCCGGCACGTTGATCTTGAATTTCAAGAGCGACTTGCACTTGCCCGACGGACAGCGGCGCTCGAAGATGTGGGCATCGTATTCATCGCGGAAGTAATTGAGTGTCGACAGAATCGGGTTCGGCGCCGTGTTGCCCAGGCCGCACGCCGCCGTATCCCGAATCAGTTCGCAGGTCTTCTTCAGGTCGATGATCGCCTTGAAGCGCTCGAGCGTCATGTTGCCGCTCTCTTCTTCAGGTGCCTTCACGATCTTGTCGAGCATTTCCTGCAGGCGGGCGATGCCCTCACGGCACGGAATGCACTTGCCACATGACTCGGACCGCGTGAAGTTCAAAAAATAGCGGGCGATGTCAACCATGCAGGTCGTTTCATCCATGACCACCAGGCCGCCGGACCCCATCATCGCGCCTGCGGCAATCAGAGAATCGTAGTCGATCGGGGTGTCGAGGCACTGCTTCGGCAGACACCCGCCCGACGGACCGCCGATCTGTGCCGACTTGAACGCCTTGCCGTTCTGGATCCCGTTGCCGAGGTTGAAGATGATCTCGCGCAGCGTGATGCCCATCGGCACTTCGATGAGGCCCGAACAGTTGACCTTGCCGGTCAGCGCAAACACCTTGGTGCCCTTCGACTTCTCGGTGCCGATCGAGGCAAACCATTTGCCGCCGCGCACGATGATCTCGGGGACATTGGCGTAGGTCTCGACATTGTTGATGACCGTCGGCTTGCCGAACGCACCACTGACAGCGGGGAACGGCGGCCGGGGCCGGGGCATGCCACGCTTGCCCTCGATGCTCGCGAGCAGGGCTGTCTCTTCGCCACACACGAACGCGCCGGCACCCATCTTCAGTTTCAGGTGGAAATCGACGCCCGACCCGAGGATGTTCGTGCCCAACAGGTTGAGCCGCTCGGCCTCGCGAATCGCCAGGTTGAGCCGCTCGACCGCCAGCGGATACTCCGCCCGCACGTAAATGTATCCGCGGGTGGCGCCGATCGCATAACCACCGATGGCAATGCCTTCGATGACCTTGTGCGGATCGCCCTCGAGCACCGAGCGGTCCATGAACGCGCCCGGATCGCCTTCGTCGGCGTTCATTACAATGTATTTCTGGTCGGCCTTCTGGTCGAAGGCGAATTCCCACTTCTTGCCGGTCGGGAACCCACCGCCGCCACGGCCACGCAGCCCCGATTTGAGCACTTCGTCGACGACCTGACGCGGGGTCATCGTCTTGATCGCTTTTGCCAGCGCCTGGTAACCGCCCTTGGCGATGTACTCGTCGATCGAGTCGGGGTCGAACGTACCGCAGTTCTTCAAGACGATGCGTTGCTGTTTTTCGAAATACGGCAACTGTTTGAACAGCGAGACCTTGGCCCATTCCTTGGGCACTTCGAACGAGGGCCCCTCGGGATACGATTCGGAAATGCCGAGCACGAGCTCGGTCGGCAACTCGTCGCGCTGCAGGTAGCTCTCGACGATCTGCGTCATCTTTTCGGGCGTCACATTGGCGAAGCTGACGCGGGGTTTTCCGGGTTTCTTGATATCGACCATCACTTCGCGCTCGCAATAGCCGATACAGCCGGTCTTTTTGAGGGTCGCGTCGAGCTTGCCCTCAGCGATCAGCGCGGTGAGCTGGTCCCAGATCTTCATGCCACCCGAAGCGAGGCCGCAGGTGCCCAGACCGACATAGATCACCGGTTTGGTGGGATTGCGGTCGAGCAACTCGACCGCCAGCCGCTCGGCCAGCTTGCCGCTCGCCAGTTCATCGTAGGCCGGAGGCTGGGTCAGAATACTGTCGCGGCGCGGAAACAGCGTGGCAAAATCGACGCCGTGCTGAACCTTCTTGCCAGCCGACGACTTCTGGTCGGCTTGGTCGTTGATCGCCTTGACCAGAGCCGGCACGTCTTTCGGGGTCAACTTGCCGTGGAAGGTGCCATTGATCGTGACCACCGGCGCAATCGAGCAACTGCCCAGACACGCGACGGTCTCGAGGGTGAAGCGGTTGTCTTTGGTGTTGTGACCGGCCTTGATGCCCAGTTCGGCTTCGAACGCACGCAGCACCTGATCGGAACCGCGCACGTGACACGCGGTGCCGGTGCAAATCATGATCACGTTTTCACCCAGCGGCGTCAGCCGGAACTGGTTGTAGAACGTGGCCACGCCGTATACCTTGCTGGCCGGAAGATTGACGAAGTGCGCGATCTCGAGCATCGCCTGGCGTGACAGATACCCGTAGACCTTCTGCGTTTCCTGCAGAATCGGGATCAGGTACTCACGTTGGCCGGTCTTGAAGCGCGAAAAAACCTCGGCCAACTCCGGCATCTTGTCGAGCTGGGACTTGGGGCTGCCGCCGCACTGACATCCGCTGTTCATGACTTCCTCCAATGCTGTGTCAAAAAGCGCTGCGTGTCATTGCCTGTGACCGCCGCACCGGAGGGTCGGCTCGTGGTTCACCCTGGTTTCTGGCCGGCTGGTCACACCTGCATGACATCGCGGTGAACGACGCGGCATGTACTACCATAACAAGTCGGTACTCGCAAGTTTCATCGTGCGCAGCGCCGATGCAACTTCGCCTTGCGGCCTTCACGATTTCGAGACGATTCGTTCTCGATAATCCGAATTGGCCGGGTGTCGTGCTATCATGACCGCCATTCGCCATGTTGCCGATTCGTGACAACCTGCGCCCTCGCAACTGGCCCCTGGTCACCTGGGGCCTCATTGCCATCAACGTGCTGGTGTTCGTGCATCAATTGCGCTTGTCAGACCAGTCCCTCGGGCTGCTGTATCGCCTTTGGGGCGTGGTCCCGGCACGCTTGACCGCTCCCGACTGGGCCCGGTTCGTCGGGTATCCCGATCCGGGCTACGAAACCTTCATCACCAGCCTGTTTTTGCACGGCGGCTGGCTGCACATCATCGGT
>CAZADH010000062.1:0-2776 GCA_964483805.1 uncultured bacterium | reverse complement strand
GGTGCGCAACCGCACGGCGCACATGGAGCACGAGGCGACGACGTCGAAGATCGGATGGGCAGCGGCCGCTTCGTTTTGTTTTACATGTTGTCGGGTATCGTCGCCGGACTCGGCCAGGTGGTCCTCTATCCCGACACCTTTGTGCCCACGATCGGCGCCAGCGGAGCGATTGCCGGCGTCATGGGCGCGTATCTGTTGTTGTTTCCACACGCGCGCATCGAGATCCTCATCTGGCTGATCATCTACATCGACGTCTGGTCGATCCCGGCGGCCCTGTATCTGCCGCTCTGGTTTCTCGCCCAGTTGTATGAAGGCACCCTGGCCCTGGCCACCTCAGCCTTCACCAGCGTCGCCGTCTGGGCCCACATCGCCGGCTTCCTCGCCGGTGTCGTCACGGTCACCTGGTTCCTTCCCCCAGCCGACCCCGCCTGGAACCCATATCGTTACAAGACGACCAAGCGGCGGCCACAACGGGTGGTCAAGGGGCACGGGTTCATCATGTATGACAAGTGACTGATCGACCGATGCGCCTGTACTACCAGTAACACGCGCGCAGAGACTTCTGATGTCTGGTTACAGCGTCGTGAATCAACGTCGTTTTCGGGGCGGTTCACAATTCAAGCATGCAATTCTAATCGCGACGCCAATATATATGCGTATTTCATTGTGCATTATCAATTATGCATTATCAATTGATAATTGACAATGAACAATTAATAACCACATTGATTTTCTGCGATATTACCGAGACTCATGAGGCAGATGGCGAACAATATCTCTTGCCTCCGGGCAGAACCGGATCAGGCGAATCGAGCGCGCCACCGCAGATATGCGCGGCCTCACGGCAGCCGCCGTCACAATCGCCGGCCAGGTTGCAACCGCGGCAGGAATCAGGAAGAAAGCGCTTGAACAGGAATCGGCCCCAGTAGTCGCTGCGCACGATGGCTGCAAGATCGGTCCAGTGGCCGAGCGCGACCGGAGAGTGGTTGCACGGGCGGATCCGCCCCGATGGGTCGACCGCAAAGAAGTCGTGCGCCGCCGCACACCGGGTGCCCACGGTCAAGCGCCGCGTCGGCAGGTCGGCCACCAGACACAGGGGAACCTCGGTGCCGAGACTGCCGGGTATGCCGGCCTTTGTCAATACATCGTCAGCCACTCGAACCGCTTCGCGGACCTGCGCCCCGGTCAACCAGAGACGATCGCGCCAGGCCAGACCCCGCCCACCGGGCAGGAACCGATTCATCAATACAAATGATGCACCGTATGCCAACGCGTTGCCTATCGTCTCATACAGCTCCCCGATATTGAGCGCGGTCACGGTGATGTTCGCGGTCACCCGCACGCCGCGATCGGCGGCACGGCGCATCCAGTGCAGCGCTTCTTCGGGCTTGCCGGCACCGGTGTGTTCCGCGTAGGTGGCCAGTCCCGGCAGGCTGATGCTGAGGGCAGCTCCGGCAGCGACCAACGCGTCGAGCACTGTCTCATCGAGGTTTCGCCCATTTGAAATCACGGTCACGTCGACCGGGCGTGCGGCCTCGATCAGACCGCGCTCCGGCTGGTCATCGATCCAACGGGCGGTTCGCGAACGGGCGTAGCGGAGAATCTCGGCCAGGTCGGCGCGCAATGTGGGTTCACCGCCGGTGAACGCGATCCGGCACACCTCATGATCGGTGGTCAGGTGATCGATGAGCCGGCACCACTCGGCGGTGGACATCTCCGGCCCCCGAAAATAGCGGGATTCAGGCGCCTCCCACGGGCAGGAACAGTACAGGCAGCGGTGGTTGCAGGCATAGGTCATCTCGAACACCGCCGTGGCCGGCAACACCGAACGGGCGCACCGGGAGGTCACCCGCGGACCGGTCATGCGGGTTCATCCGCTCGAGGACACCGCCTGGTTCGCGATTGCACGCGCGCGAACCGCACACCACTGAGCACCGCGACAACGCTCACCGCGTCGGTCGACTCGGCTCGGGCAGCGGTTTCTCGGGCGGCAGACCGAGCAGTTCGTGCAGACGTTTTGCCTTTTTCAACACATGGTTGCCCGGGCTCGATTGCTGCACCGATGCCTCACCGGCGAGAAACCCTTTGAGCAGGTACAGGTCAGTGGAATACACTGTATTGCTTGCTTTGGTGCCATCGGGCCACTGCACGACGAGGGTCGGCACCGGGGAGTTCGCCCCGTTGCTGCATTTGGCGCAGTAGCGGGTCTCGTCGAGCGTCGCCGGCAAGCCACGCAACTCATCGACCAACCGACGCATCGCCACCGGATCGATGAAGCCATCGCGCTGGTACTGCGTCTTCGAATGACAGCTCGGGCAGACGTAATCAATCGTGGCCTGATCGCGCATTTTTGGTGCATAGCACATCGCCATCGGCGGCGGCGGCTTGTCGACCTGCGCGATGGCCGCGGCATCGAAACTCGCCAGTAGCCGGGTCACCTCGTCGCGACCCAGTATCCGAACGGCGGATGCGGAACCTCTCCCAGCGCCCGTTCCCACGCCAGTGCCGTCGGCAACCGGAGTCTTGTCCGGCGGCGGCGGACAAAACCCGCTGCCGGACTGACCCCGTGCCACGCCCGCACCAACGACGACCGCCACCACCACAACTGCCACCAGCAACCACTGCATGCGCATTCCTCCGTTCAGTGCAGCCGCCGACGCGAAACCCAAAGCTCGCCCGAACAGCCTGCCGACAATGACCTTTGCAGTTTAGCACCCTGCCCCCGGGCGAGGGACCCCGAAACGGAACCTCTCAGTTACGGGTGGCGCTGGCGCGT
>CAZADH010000061.1:12310-24803 GCA_964483805.1 uncultured bacterium | reverse complement strand
CCGCCGTTGCGCGGGCCGCCGTCGCGCGGGCCGGCTGGCACGCCACCGGGTTGCCCCGACGGACCACCTTCGCCGGCCTGTTTGCCGGCCTTCTTCTTGCTGACCGGCGGCGGTGGGAACTCCGGTTCCCAGTCGGGGCGTTCGGGATCGATGACCCACCACAGGTTGCGGCCTGTGACCGGGCACTTGCGCCCCTTCACCTCGCTCAGCGGCACAATCGCTTTGCGCCGATCGATGTAACTGACAAAGATCTTCTGGGTCAGGTAGTTGAGGTCGAGCACGCGGGCCGGACCATCGAGCAGGCGAATCTCGGCGCCCAGGCGCGGGTATTTGCCCTGGAACTCGGCATAGAACGGATGCTCGTACGATAGGCAGCACAGCAGGCGGCCGCAGATGCCCGACAGTTTTGCCGGGTTCAGGCTCATATTCTGATCTTTGGCCATCTTGGTCGTCACCGGGTGAAAATCGAGGAGGAACTGGCGGCAACACACCATCTTGCCGCAACAGCCGATGGCGCCCAGCAACTTGGCCTCGTCACGCACGCCGATCTGCTTCAATTCGATGCGCGCCGGTCGGAACTGGTTGGCCAGTTGCTTGAGCAGGTCGCGGAAATCGACCTTCTGTTCGGCCTTGAAATAGAAGATCAGCCGCGTCTTGTCGTAGGTGTATTCGGCCTTGAGCAGCCGCATGTTGAGCTTGAGCGACTCGACCTTCTGACGGCAGCTCTTATACGCTTGCGTCTCGAGGGCGCGAATCTCGTCGCGAAAAGCCCGATCGTCGGCGTTCACGGGGCGAAGGATCTTGATGACCAACGGGTCGGAGGGATGCTCCTCGCCATCGTTGGCCGTACGCAGGAAAGTGGCAATCTCTTTGCCGGCCTGCGTTTGTACGAGAACCTCTTGGTCGGGTTGCAGGTTCACATCTTCATCGGAGTGATGCCAGACCACCTGGGGTAACTTGCGCAGGCGGAGCGAGACTAAACGATTCACGTGTCGACCTCAGGGTGGCGCCCGACGGTGCGTGGCGACGGCGGAAAACGCCTCGGCGCACCGGTGGCTCAGGCAGCCACCAGATTTGCCAGGAGATTCTCGAGAATCAACTGGGGGTTCACGTTGCGCAGGAGCAACTGCTGGCACCACGTCGTCAGACGTAAGGCCCGTTCCAGGCGGGCGTACCCCCAGATCCTGGCCATCGCCATGATATCGTCATGGCGATCAAGATTCAACAGCAGCGATTCGTCACCGACGCAGTGCCAGTGCCACGCGTCGGCGACCCAGTTGCAGAGGCTGCCGATCAGCGCATCGTGTTGCGTCCAGGCAAACTGCGCGCACGCAGCCGTAAGTTGTTCGCCCATCTCTTTGGCCATGGCGGGGGCGATCCCACTCTTGGCGTCTGCCAACAACCGCTCGCCGGCTTTTTTCAGGCGGCCCCTGGCGTCGTCGATGGCGCCCACGATCAATCCGGCGGTCAGGACCGGCCAGGCCGCGGGCAGTTTCGCCGCGCGCAGCAATTGGCGTCCCATCGCTTTGCGGGCCGCAAGCAGCGCCGGATGCTGTAGCGCCAACTCGCTATCGGCCAGGCGACTCAAGTACAGGTCGATGCCGGCGTTCGGTGGCACCTGTTGCGTGAACACCTCGGCCGAGCGCGCCAGTTCACGCACGTAAGCCTCCTGCGCCTGACCCAACGTGGCCGCATCGCCCGAACTTTCGGCATGATCTGGCGATTCGTGGCCGGCCAACAGGTCCGGCGCAACCGCCTGCTGCCCGCGTGCCAGCAGGCGCAGGGCGAGACCGAAGCGGCCCTCGGTCTGCGCCAGTGCCCGGGCAGCCTGGTCGGGTGCGACCTGCGCGAGATGCGTGAGGGCGGCACGGGCCTCCCTGGGGCGCGGGTGCGCGAACGAGAGCGCCACGGCACGACTGATGATCGTCGGCAGCAACTTGTGTCGTGCCGCGGCAATCAAGATGAACAGCACCCGTGGCGGCGCCTCTTCGAGAATCTTCAATACGCAGTTGCTCGCTGCTTCGTTCAGCGCATCGGCCGGATCGATGACAAAGACCCGCCACGCCCCGAAATACGGCTTCAGGCTGGCCTGATCTTGCAGCGTGCGGATCTGATCGACGCGAATCTCGGTGCCGCGGGGCGTGAGCACGGTGACATCCGGATGCGTGCCCGCCTGCAGGCGTCGGCACGACTCGCACTGCCCGCATGCGTCGATGGGCAGGTCGGGGCCGGATGACGAATATACATACGATGTATTGATGTCTCCGGCTTCGCCCGTTGTCGGTGCTTTCCCAGTGGGAACCGGGCTCTGGCACTGAAGTGCGGCCGCGAAGGCAAGCGCCGTGCGCCGACGGCCGACGGAAGGAGGGCCGAGAAACAGGTAGGTCTGCGAGATGCGACCGGCCCGCAACGATGCGCCGAGGGTGGCGATCGCCTCATCCTGCAAGCGCACGCCAGCCAACGTGATGTCGCGCCCGGTGGTTGCGCCCGCGAAAACGGCGACGTCAGCGCTGGTCATTGTGGTTGATGCGGCTGAAGAAGAAGATTACGCAACTCGTGGCCAGAAGCACGAGGATGAGGGCCAGTGCGTAGGCGGCCCCGCGGTGCGGCACGCCCGAAACCAGCAATGCCAGAAGACCGAAACAGGCCGAAACCATCCAGAGGAAACGCGAGGTGTCACGTTGGGTGAAACCCAGTTGCAGCAGCCGGTGGTGCAAGTGACCCCGGTCGGCCTGAAAGATCGGGCGTTTGCTCAGCTTGCGGCGCACGATGGCGAAGAGCACGTCGAGAATCGGCAACCCGAACGCAATGACCGGCACGACCAACGGCAACAGGATCGACCCCTTGGCCGCCCCGGCTACCGAGAGCGCCGCCGTGATGAACCCGAGAAAATAGGCGCCCGAGTCACCCATGAAAATCGAGGCCGGGTAGATATTGAAGCGTAGAAAGGCGAGCAACGAGCCAATCAATGCTGCGGTCAATACCAACACGTTTTTCATGACCAGAATGTCGAGCAGGTTGACATGCGGTGTAAATACGCGAACCGTGAACAGGGTCGCCAGAGCGATGAGGACCACACCGCCGGCCAGGCCGTCGACGCCGTCGATCAGGTTGATCGTGTTGGTCAGACCGATCACCCACAGCGCCGTCAACGGGATGCTGAGCCATCCGAGTTGCACCAGGCCGCTGCCCGAGATGAAGTCGGTCATGAACTCGATGCGGATGTTGAACGACAATAGAATCGCACAACCGATGATGTGCCCGGCCAGCTTGACCTTCGGAGGCAGATCGAGGATGTCGTCGAGCAGACCGACGATGAATACAGCGGTGCCGGCGATCAACAAACCCTGCGTCTTGGGGTCGGTGTGCAGAAACGGCATGGCACCGATGAACCCGGCAATGAAGATCGCCACACCGCCGATGCGCGGTGTGGGGCGGCTGTGGATCTTGCGTTTGTCGGGGCGGTCGACGAGACCCAACCCCATGCCGACGCGCTGCACGAGCGGGGTGAGGGCAAGACCGGCCGCCAGCCCGACCAGCAGCGGCAACAAATACTGGAACGCGCCCACGTTGTTCTCCAACCGGGGTCAATCTGAGGCGCCCGATTATATCATCGCGCCGCCGCCCCCGCCACCCGCGACGATGGCGATGGCCGCGCCGCGTCAGCGGGTTCCGTAACTCGTCGGTTGTTCGAAGCCCTTGCCGTCGATCACCTTGAACACCTCGCCCTGCACGAAGATGTCGAGCAGATCGCGGTCGAGCAGACCCTGCGTGACCTCGTGGTACATGATGTCGAACGCCTTCTGCCGCGGCAGCGCCTTCTTGTAGGGCCGATCGGTGGCGGTAAGCGCATCGAAGATGTCGGCGATGGTCATCAGTTTCGACTCGAGCGGAATCGCGTTCGCCTCGATGTGATTCGGATAGCCGCGCCCATTGAGCTTTTCGTGATGGGCGAAGGCGATCTCGGGAACGCGCCGCAGGCTTTTGGTCCAGGGGATCTTTGACAGGAAGTTGAAGGTGTGGGTGACGTGCGATTCGATTTCGCGTCGCTCCTCTTCAGAGAGACTGCCCTTGCGAATCGACAACACGTGCATCTCGCGCTCGTTGAGAAACTCGGTGACCTGGCCGTCGGGATCGACATGCCGCCGGGCCGCAACCTCGCGCAACCGGTTGAAATCGCCCTCCTCGAGCACTGTCGGTTCGTTGGCCGCCAACAGGAAGTCGAGCGTCTGCTGCAATTCGGTCAACTGCTCGATGAACCCGGCTTCGAGTACGTCGCGTACTGCATTGTATTTATCAACGCCGTGCGACAACACGTATTCGAGACACCTCTTGTTGTGATCGGCCTCCAGTGATTTACGCAGAAGACGGTATCGTTCTTTCAGCCGCGTGAGTTCCCAGGGGAACAGCTTCTTCGCCTTGATCAGCACCTCTTCGCGCACCCCGACCTTGCCGAAATCGTGCAACAACGAGGCATAGCGAATCTCGGTGAGTGTCGTGTCGGAGAAGCGGACATTGGCGAAACGACCGGTTTCGAACGTCGACAACTTGCGGGCGAACGAAACGGTCAACGAGGCCACCCGTTCGGAATGGCCAAAGGTCGTTGGGTCTCGCGATTCAATGGCCACGACGGAGGCCCGCACGAACCCCTCAAACAAGTTCTGGATGTCTTGATACAGCTTGTTGTTCTCGAGGGCGATCGCCGCTTGTGAAGCCAGCGAGCTGAGCAGGTTCACGTCGTTGCGCGTGAACGGCATGATCTTCTCGGGGGCGAGCGGTTGGCCCGGCCGATGCGTCGAAAAGTCGGCATTCTTGTTGATCAACTGAATGACACCCAGGACCTCGCCCGCCTGGTTCTTCATCGGGACCACCAGCATCGACTTTGAGCGATATCCGGAAGACTTGTCGAAACTCTGGTTGAAGGTGAACTTGAAACTCGGCGGAATCACGTAGACGTCGAGCAGGTTAAGTGGATTGCCGGTCAGGGCCACGTATCCGGAAATACTCGCGTCGTTGCACGGCATGAGCAGATTCTCACTGGCCTGCCAATCGAGCGTGTTGTTCTGCGTGAGCTTGAAGCGCAGATGGTGCTCGCCTTCGCGCAGATACAGACTGCCGGCGTCGGCCGCCGAGATCTGCCGGCTCTTGGTCAGAATCAGATCGAGCAGGCGGTCGGGGTCTTTCTCGGATGACAAGGCGATACCGATCGCATGCAGTTCGTTGATCTCTTGTTGGGCGCGGTCGAGTTCCCGTTCGACTGCCGCATGCTTCTTCTGACGGTCGAGCGAATCGCGGCAGCGGTTGATGGTGTCGCGCAGATGGGCTGTACTGATCGGCTTGCTCAGGTGAAAATACGGGCGATCGCCGAACAACGAGGCGAGATACTCCTTGCCTATTCGTTCACCGATGACCAACACCGGCCGACGCTCAGGTGCCAGAAAGAACAGATCGAGCATGCCGCCCAGTTCCTCGAGCAGCAACAACTCATGCAAGATGTAGATCCCATAGATGTCGGGATCGCGCCACCGTTTGTCGCCGTCGGGAAAACGGACCACCGGCAGACCCAGTGTGTTCAGATCGTCGAAAAAAGGTTCACCTTCGAGATGCCGCGAAACGAACAGAATGATCTCCTGATCGTCGCCTTTTTTGCCGGAGCCGTTGCTTGTTTCGATACCCATGCTGCCGCCCCCCTGGTCCTCATGCGTTCGTTGTTTAACTGCCGACATCATAGCAGGAAACGGTACGATTTCGCAGGTGGATTCTCTTGCCTCGTGCGCGTGTCACGGTTGGCTTCACTAAACCTGGGTATCTGCCGATATCTGCGGCGATGGTCGCTGCAGGAGCAGGTGACGCCGTTGCGACCGACACCGTGAGGCGAGGAGGAGTGTGTGGCTGAAGCGAAACCGCCGGAATCACCCGTGGCGCCGTTGCCGGAAACTGCCGCGGCCGGCCCCGCTCCGATGTCGACCTCGACACCTGATGGTGGGCGGGTCGAGGCGGTGTCGTCGTCGGCCATCCCCGATGGTGGCCCGCCCGAACACGTCGCTGCTGCGGCCGGAATCTATGGCCCCGACGGCAAGATCGTCGAACTGAGTCCGCACGAAGAGGCCGAACTCCTGACCCGCATCGATGTTGCCCATGAGGCGCTGGTGCGCTTTCGCAAGGGGCGCCATCCGAATCCAGCCATCGATCAGTTGTTGGCACGACACTTTCCCTTCGACCCGAAGGTTTACTCGGCTCCGGCTGTTGTCCAGATTGTCTGCACCGTGGCGCTCATTCTTGCCGGCTGTTCGCTGGGCGCCGTGGTGATCTTCACGGCCGGATCACTGTTCAACTTCACCGAGTTCTTGCGAGTGGCATCGCTGCTGCTGGCCGACTTCATCGTCATGATGCTGGTCGCGGCTGCGTTCATGCCGTTGCCGTGGTTTGACGAAATCGCGCTGGCACGCGATTGTGCGCGCCAGCGCGATGAAGTGCTGCTTCAATTGAAGCGGTAGTGGGTCGGTCGATCAGTGTCGGTCGATCCCTGCCGACTTCTGGAAGGTGCGTAGATCGTCACTGGTGATGGTCAACGGGAGTTCGGCGACGATCGTGCCGTTCTCGTCAAACCGTTGAACCACCAGTTGATCGCCGGCATTGACAATGTCTTCGCCCGACTCACCAAGCAGGACGAACTGCCAGACGCCGGGTTGCTCTGGATCGATCATGCCATCGACCACCATTTTTGTTCTTGGGTTGAGGACAGAAACCCGGGTCTGGCTGTTGCCCTCGCCCCCGACCGATTGTCGATCGCACGTCAGTAGGAAGAACGGGGCCGGAATGGCGGCGCCCAACTCGCCACCCAGGGCCGCCAACGGCACGGCAAGATCGACAATGATCTGATCGGGTCCCTGGTCTGCCGGCGTCGACACCACCGGGATTGGCCAGGTAAAAGTGGCCACGTTGGTTGCTGGCTCCAGAATCGTCGCCAGGATGACGTCGTTCTCTTCGATCGGGCACAGTGGGTGCGGATTGATCAATGTCGTCGCGTTGCTCAACAACGAACCATTGAGACGCATCTCATGAGAACGGCCGGTCCGGACGTTGCGAAGACGCAGTCGTCGGTGTTCGAGCCGGGTTGGATTCAGGGCGACCCCCGCGGCGGTGCCGTTGCGCAGTTCGATGCGGTAATGCTCGCACGTTGTGCCGGGACATTCTTCTATTGGTTTCTTTGAGGATGGTTCCCGATGCAGGTGCAGGTCGCACTTTTCCTGCCGGTCGAGGTCTGCCAACAACTTCGTGGCGGCCGGCAGATCGGACTTCAGTTTCAGTGCGGTGCGCAGCGCCTTTGCGGCCTCGTCGCGATGGCCGACCTGGACCAGCAGCTCGCCGAGTTTGAGGTGCAGATCGGGATGGTTTTTGTGAGTGCCGACCAGACCGCGATGCATATCGATGAGGTGATGCAATTGGTCGAAGTGTTTCTCGAGCCCGTGGATCTTCTCGGACAGTTCTTCGTAGTTCGGATTGATCTCGGCGGCTCGCTGGTAGGCGTTGAGGGCATCTGCGAGTCGCCCGTCGGCGTGCAGACAGTCACCCAGAAGTACATAACCGCGCACACTCTTGTCCTCGAGGTGCGCGAGAACCTCGATCGCCTTGCCGATCTGGTCTTGCGAGAAGTGGGCCTCAGCCAGCCACACCGAAGCGTCGGTGTAGGTCGGATTGATCTCGAGAGCCCGCATGAACTGGGCGATCGCCGCATCAATGTTGCCGATGCGATACTCGAGCACACCCAGTTCGACATACTGGTCGGGCCAACGGGGGTGGGTGGCGATGCGCTGCCGCAAGAGTGTTCGTGCTTGCTCGATCATCGTGTCGTTGCGACCGAGAACGCCGAGATTGGCGAGCGCCACGTGGTTGTTGGGATTCAGTTGCAGCGACCGTTGGAAGGCCGAGACCGCTTCGGAATGATTGCGTTCGCGGCTGAGCACTTCGCCGTAGGTCTGATACAGATACGAGGAGTTGGTGCAGTACCCCAGCAGTTGCGTGACCTGCTGCCGTGCTTCCTGAATCTGCCCGTTCTTCAGGTTCAACCTGACATACTTGAGCAATACACTTAGATGTGTGTCGACGATGGCAGGGTCGGTGCCGGCACTCGCTCCGCTTGCGGTGCCCGAACTCGATGCATGCTGCGGTTTGCCATCGCTGCCGGTAAACAATCGGGCAAAGAAACCTTTGTTTTCGGCCGCGGGGAAGTTCACCCGGAAGGTGCGCGCCAGCGCACCGCGCACGGCCTGACAGTAGTCGGAATTCGGTGCGTGCACGTAGGGAGTCACCCCGTATTGCGGGGCGTAGTCAACCAGTTTCGGCAACTGGCCGCCCACCGGAAGCTTGAACAACTTCGCCATTTCCGCGGGAGCAAAGGTTCGCTCAGCGTGGCAGGCCAGGAGAGTCAACCGCTGTTCCGGCAGGTTCAATCGGCCAATGCCATGGAAATACCGGGCGCTGGTTTTCAATGAATACAGGTCGTGGACGTCGACGAGAAAATAGACATGGTCAGCCAGATCGAGAGCTCCGAGGAAGGCATCGGAGATCTTGCTTTCGGTATCGACCACGACGTAATCGACGTGGCGACGGAACACCCGGATGATCTTGACGAGGTCTTCCCCGCGCAAACGCTCACCGTCGATCAAACTGACCGGGCCAGGCAGCGTGAAGAGTTGTTCGTTGTGGGCAATGACGTATTTGCGCACGTCCGACCAATCCATGCTTTCGCCGCTGATCGAACTGGCCATGTCGACACAGGACCGTATCGAGTAGACCCCCATGAAAAACGTGCCGTCGGCAAACGTCAGGTCGAGATCGAGATAGACCACGCGTTTGTCGGCCTCGCTTGACAGCAAATGTGCCACCGTCGCGGCAAACGAGGTCTTGCCGGTGCCGTCGCGGGGCGACGCGACGACGATCACCTTGCCCTCACGATCGGTGGGCGCGACACCGTTCTTGTCGCGGGTGTTCATTTGGCGCAGGCGGCGCGACAGCGTGCCCAGGAGCTTGAAGCTCAATGTCGGGCGTTCTTTCAACAACCGCTCGAAATCAGCGCCAGGAATCATGATGACGTTCGTGTTCTGGGTCGCCCGTGCACTGGCCGAACGCGCCGAGTTGCGGTCGAACATCGCCATTTCGCCAAGCAGATCGCCGTTGCGCAAGGTTGAGACCACCTTGTGATCCTGCATGGGTGTCTTGATGAGAATCTCGACCTGGCCGCTCTCGATGACGTAAAGATCGCGGCTGTGCTCACCTTGTTTGAAAATCAGATCGCCCCGCACGAAAGTTCGTCGCGTCGCGATCTTCTCAATGTCGGCCAACTCTCGCGCACTGAGATCTGAAAACAGTTCAACGGATTCGATCATAGAGTGTATCCCTTCCCCCCGAGATCAAATGACCTATGTAAATACAACGGATCACACACAGTGTGACCCAGGCCCACCCCGATGCTGATGGTGAAAGAGGTTCGCGCAACGCTTGCCGCGACCTGGCAGTATCCTACCAGGTCGCGTAGACCTCACCTGACTTCGGGCGCCAGATGACAATGAACTGTCGCCCGGCTGCCTGGAGGTGAAAGCGGATTCTCGCGGTTTCGAGGTCGCACGGGCGCATCTTCAGTTCACACCGCTCTTTAACCAATGCGCGCGTGTCTTTGTCGAGATAGTTGTAGCGATTCGAGATGTCACAGTTGAGTGGCGTTGCCGACTGGGTCCAGCGCACGGTCTCGCGCCCGTTGAGGGCGCTGTCTTGATACTCGACATTGATCAGCATGGCCTTGCCCTTGAGTGCGCGGACGCTGTAGCGCAACCACTCCATCGCGTTGCCGTCATTGGAAGTGCCGATTTGCAGCTCGTCAAAGCGCAGCAGGACCTGACCGTTGAGAAAGATGGTGGCGTTGCTCTTGGTGTAGTGTCCTGCTTCGGCGATTCCAACGACGAGGAGCATCGAGACAACGACGGCGAGAGCGGCGGGAAAACGTAACCTCATGGTGGTGAGCCGGCCTTTCTTGATGATCCCGGTGTGGTCAGGCGTTGCATCACCCACCACCAACCGGGAGGAACAGTTTGATCTTCTGGCCTGTCGGCAGAGGATCGTCGCAATACAACGTGTTGTCACCAGCGACGACTTGAACGAACCGTCGGTGGTGAGAGGCAATGGCGAGTTCGGCGAGCAGATCATCGACCGTGGCACCGGAGCGCAAGGTGACCTCTTGATCGGCTGGCGCCCCCGGGGCCTTGAGTGAGCCAAACATCACGATGGCGTACCGCTGCCCCTCGGTTTTCGAGGTTGGGGTCCGGCGCGTTTTCGCGCATGTTTCAGCCAGTGCGGTTCTCGGCATCGCGTCGCTCCATGCCATGGGGGGGCAAAATTCAGATTCTCATCGCAGAATAGTCCCGTTGGCGAGCAGCGTCAAGATGACCATCGTGGACTGCCTTGCGGAAAACCCCGTCGACAGTGATCTGCCGTCGCGGTTGATTCCAATCCGAACGACAACGTAGCATGGGGTCGTCTGTCGACAGGAGGCCACCGATGCTCCCGGCTGCATGTCTGTTTCTGCTTCTCGTCGGGCTCAAACTTGGGTGTGAGTGGTCTGTGACCGGCGGCATGGTCGGATTTGTCCTCGATGATGCCTGGATCCACATGACCTTCGGTCGTAACTTCGCGCATGGATTGGGGTTTGGCATCAACCCCGGGGTACCGGCCGCCGCTTCGACCAGCGTCATCTGGTCGTTGTGGTTGGCAATTCTGCACCTTGCGCCCGTGTCGTTGCCGACGACGGTGATGGCAGTGAAACTGACCGGTGTCGTCCTGACGTTGAGCGCGATCGCCGGTTGCCATCGCATTTTGCAAAGATTCAGTGCCGATGCCTGGGCGCAGGCCGCCGGTACCGTGGTCGTTCTTTGTGCTTATCCGTGGTCGTGGGCCGCCCTTTCGGGCATGGAAATCCCGTTGGTGGCGGCGCTGAGCGTTTGGGCCCTCGAACGGCAACTGGCGGCATGCGACGGCTCCGGTGCCGATGCGGGGCGGGACCGCCGTCTGGCGGTGATCCTCTGGATGCTCGCGGCGTTGACCCGCCCCGAAACACTGCTCGTGGCGCTGATCGTCACCGTGGTGTCGGCCGGTGCCGCCCCCGACGGCCGATGGCGCGAGTGCGGGCGACTGGCGCTGTGGGCCCTGCTGTTTCTCGTGCCCTATGCGGCGTTTCACTTCTGGTTGGCGGGGCAGCCGTTTCCACAGACCTTCACCTCGAAAATGGATGCGCGTTCTCTGCCGCTCCTGCTCGCGGCGGGCAAGACCGATGCCGCGCTCGCGGCGCTGATCGCCAACCCGTTCATCTACCTGCGCGAAGTGATCTCGTTTGTCTTCTGGGAAAACTGGGTCGTGCCCGTGCTGCTGGTCCTGGCGCCGGTGCTTTGGTGGAAATCACGCGAGAATGCTCAGGTCGGGCGGTATCATGGGGTGGCCGGTGCCGGGTGGTTGGCCCTGCCGGCGGTGACCGTCGCCATCGGGTGGCTGGTTGGCCCCGAACACTACACCTTGCACCACGGCCGATATCTGGCGCACACCCTGCTGTTGACGACCGTGGTGGCCACAGGCTACGCGTTGTCGGCCTGGCAGGCCGCGGGCAGGTCGTCGGCACTGGCCGCCGCGGTTGTTGGGTTTGCCTTCGTTGGCGCGATTGTTCGCCACGTCGACCTCGTGCCGCGGTACGCTGCCGAGGTCGACAACATCAACAAGATGCAGGTGGCGCTCGGTCGATGGTGCGGAACCGCTTTGCCTCCGGGGCTGCGACTGGCGGTGAACGACATCGGTGCCATCGCCTATTTTGGCCGACAGCGGCTGAGCGATCTCGAAGGCTTGATCTCTCCAGCGGCCAACCCGTTTCGCCGGGCCGGGCGCATCGATCGGTTCATCGAGAGTGAGCGGCCCGACCTGGTTCTCGCGTTTCCGCAGTGGTATCCCGAGTTGTTGCAGCGGCCCGATGTCTTTGTGCCGACCATCGATTTCATGGTGCGCGAAAACGTCACCAGTGGCGCCGAAGAGATGATCCTGTTTCGGCTGCCCTGGAGCCCGAACCTTGCGCTTCTGGGCACCTTGCCCGCTGGGACACCGCAACAACGGGTAGGGTCGGCCGCGGTCGCGGTGGTCGATCTCGAACGCAAAAACCTCGTGGCCGGATCGGTACTGCCCGACCTCGTACCAGTGCCGATGCGGTGATCGCTCTCGTGTCGTGCGCGGTCAAGTGGACGGCGCGGGTTGGTGATGTTAGCATGGCGTCAATGAACACGGTTTCGTCGGCAACTCGAAATGTACGGCAGATCTGCGTTCCGGTGTTGGCCGGTCCGCATGCGCACCGCCGCCCCAAGTGGGTGTGGATGACCTGCGTCGCGCAATTGTTGCTCGTGCTGTCCGGGTTGTTGGGCTCCGCTTTGTCCGGGTGTCCGATGCCCTGTTGTCACGATGACGA